>NZ_JAUZVB010000001.1:0-334801 GCF_031844365.1 Exiguobacterium sp. BG5(2022) | reverse complement strand
TGGTGTCATTTCTAAGAACAACGGTTGATCTTTCGCCGGTGCTTCATCGAGCAATACCCCAAACGTGAAGCCACCGCCGGTCACTTCGGCTGCGCCTTGAGCGTAAATATTGTGTCCGTCTGACACAGACCACTCGAACTCGACTTCATCCGTATACCCGCTCACTTGAATCATCGTGTCATTCAAATCAATTTGTACATCGCGGAACGCACCGTCCGATTGCGGCTCTGTTGCTGGTGTTTCTTCCGGTGTTTCTGATGTACCTTCATCCGGAGTTTCTGTTGCAGCAGATTCAACCGTGAACGTCGTCTCATCTGTCACAGCAATTTCAGGTGCCCCATCAACTTGACCGAGCCCAATCACTTCGACCGAATATTCGCCAGCCTCTAATTCATCTAACAGGAAGACCTCATCGAAGATCTTTTGTTCATCCGCTGCCCACTTTTCTTCGATAATCGATTCCGTGAACATAAATTCGCTACCATAATCAAACACGATTTTGTCACCTTGTTTGATAATCAACTGATAGCGCTGTGACGTATTGAATGTCACATCCACGGCTTCCTCATTTGGGTTCGTCATTTTGATTGTTGCTGATAATGCTTGGGCTACTGAATCGTATGCCATTTCCGTGTCGAGCGTCAATGGAGCCGGTGGTTCAGACGAATCACTGTTTACTTGACTCGGTTTCGCCTCTTCTTTCCCACATCCCGCTACGACTAATAAGATTGCCGTCACTACGGCGAGCAACCAAGTTTTCTTCATGGATCCCACTCTCCTCAACAAAATAAAAAACGTCTATAGCACTAGTGTATACAATGTGCAGACGTTTGTAATGATTTCCCTTATATTATTTACCTTTTTTACGAAACTTTAGTTTGTTCCATGTATTGTTGCCAACCGGTCATGAACAATGAATCTGCGATATCGAGATCAGACCGGACTTGAGCCGTGACAGAGAACGTCTCACTGTGCATCGATTCAAACGTGACGACCATCGTTTCTCCTACTACTTCCTTATAAGCTACAAGTTCAGGCGTTTCTGCAAACAATATCATAAGTATGGCTCCTTTGTTCATCTGTGATAAATCTAGTGTACCAATCTGAAACCAAGATATATGTCCTATCGTTCGACAGCATAACAATGACATTTTACCTATTGTCGAAACGTTTACATCAAATGTTAGTCAATTGGGGAAATGTGCATGTGTTTTTGTGAAAAAAAGGAGCAATCCGCAATGCAGATGCTCCTCTTTACCTTAAATTGTAAATCAAAATGATTCGACACATGTCGAACGAAACCTCATTTCGAGCGGTTCGAAATTTGTTGCCATACCGTCCCGAGTGCTGTCTCGCCGCTCGTGATCCGCTCTTTCGCAAGTCGCGCTTGTAAAGAGACCTCGAACTCGCGATCTTCCTCCGCGATTGACAAGGCAGGTACAGCCCGTTCATCTCCACAATCGAATAAGAAACGAGCCGCTCGCCAACGTACGAGTTTGTTTTTATCTTTCAGCGCCTCAATCATTGAAGGTTGTGACTGAGGTAATGCCCAATCGGAGACCGTATCCCCAGCTGTTCGTCGCACAATAGGAGAAGCGTCCACTAAAGCTTGTTCAATATATGTGACATATTCCTCACGTCGTTCTTCAAACATCCCGATCATGACGACCGCTTGTCGACGAATTGCCATCACGGAATCTTCCAAGGCACGACGGAAATAGGGCATATTCTCATGATGGATTTCGAGTTCATCCAGGAATGCCATCCGATCTTTCCAATTTTCCGACTGCAAATGGTTCGCGTTTGCCTCAAAATCTGCTTCACGACCAAACGCACGGGCCACGATCCGTTCGATGCGCTCTTCAGGATACGCCGCTTCCAATTCTTCTTGCGCGATGACACTGACTTCATCCAATTCACCATAGCGTGGGGCTTGCTCTACCCAACGACGGTCTTGAATGACATTCTTCACTTGTGCTTGAACTTCCATCGCTGCATCGACAAATCGTTTCGACAGCCCGATTCGTTTTTCTTCGTCCCCTTTGACGAGTTTTAATTGCATCGGTACATCGAGCACGAACTGGACGGATACATGGACTGGTTCATAGTCCGTATCCATCTTTGTGGATTCGACTTCCTCAACTTGTTCCCCGAACGCCCGTCGGATTTCATTCATGACGTCATGCCAATCATGTTTCGGATGTCGCTCGACAGCGAGAAAATCAGACACGGCGTAAACGGATTTGACGCCTCGAAGCCCAATGATTTCTTGAATGATGGCTGGGGCATCCGTACTCGCTTTATCGTACGTTATGCCTCTCCCTTCGAACGGAGGGTCCACAATGATTTTCAAGTTATTCGGACTTGGTGTCGGTTCGATTGCTACTAGTTTCATCCTCATCACCTCACTTTTCATCGTGACGAAAATGACAAAAAAACGCAAGCGAGTCGCTTGCGTTCGATCAATCCTCTATTTTACTTAAAACAACGCGATAAACTGTTGGAGTGAATACGTCGTCCCATCCACAGTAAATGTGTCGTCCTCTGAAATCGGTTCAAGGAAGAAACGTTTTTCACCATCTTCTTTCACGTAACCAAAAATATGATTGGATTGATAGAACAATTCAACAATCGTCATTCGTCCAAATGTCATCCCATCGTTCATTACCGCCCGATCACCTAATTCGCCGCCATTGTACAGTTCGATGTAAGTTTCCATTTTGGTGTCGCTCCTCTTGTGTTTGTTTTCACAATTCCTTTCTATCAAACAACATGAGCGACTTCAAGTTAATTTTTTGTGTTACGCTTCCAAAATTCTATCCATTTACGATATTCCGATAATGTTTTGTTAATTTGATTAATCGACTTCTCATCGTGCAACCCACTATCATCAATCTTTTCTTTACAATGCGTGATGAAAATTTCATTTCCCGGTAAAACATTTGCACGATTTGTGGCAAATACTTGTCGGAGATGGATTTGGCATCTGGCGGTTCCAAGTATGCCAGGCGAGGCCCCGGCGATCATGACCGGTTTATCCCGAAGTGGCGTCCCTGGCTCGAGCGAAAGCCAGTCGATCGCATTCTTTAGGACGCCCGGGATGCTATGGTTATATTCGGGGGTGACAATCAATAATCCATCAGCTTCCCGAACGACTTGCTTCAAAGTAGCCACAACCTCTGGTTCATCTGGATCAATCAAATCATCATTGAACAGTGGAAGTTCGATGGAGACGACTTCAATGTCGAAATCATCTTGAGCCAGTTCAATGATCGAATGCAAAAGAGCGGTATTAAAAGATTTCTTTCTAAGACTTCCTGACATAGCGATTAACTTATACTTTTCCATGATCCACCTCCTGCATCCATTCGTTCATGATTTTTGCTTCTTCTTCAGGGGACTCCATCATCCCCATATGACTGAACGGAACGATTGCTTTAGTATGTCGTGACGCACCTAAAAACGCCCGCTCCTCATTCATATTCGGGTCTTTTGAGCCGTAAATGAATAGGCCGGGGAGGTGAGTCGTTTCGACGGTGTCCACTTCGTCTTCACGATCCCGGATCGCCTGTTGCGCGTTCACGATTCCCTCGACCGTCATCTCATATCCGATTGCAATCGCTTGTTGAACGAGCGCCGGGTCGGAATCACTTGAGAAGACATTTGGAATCATTCCGTCAATAAACGGCTCGACCCCTTCTTCGATGACTTGATGAATGGCACCGTTTCGCTTCTCCCGCGCCGCTTCTGTATCCGCGGCAGCCGTCGAGTGAATCAATACAAATCCTGATATTTCTGTTCCATAGCGACGCACGAGGTTAGTCGTCACGTAGCCTCCGAAAGAATGCCCACATACAAGGGGACGCTCAAGGCCTCGAAGACGAATTTCTTCGATGACCCAGTCCGCAAAATGATCCATCGTTTCCGGCCCCACGTCCGTCCCAGCATGACCGGGTAATGTGAGCGTGTGGACTTCGGCATTCAATAACGGTTCCAATTGTTCAAAGTACTTTGGAGAACCGCACAACCCATGTAACAATACGAGTGCTTTCATATCATCGAGTGCTCCTTTTCTTCCCATTCTGTTTTGAGTAGCCGATACATAGTCAAATCCATGAATCGACCATGGCTATATGCATAATCTTGTAGAAGTCCCTCTTCAATAAATCCCAATTTTTGAACGAGTCGATTCGACCCTTCATTCCCTGGTGCGACCAACGCAGAGATTCGATGAAACTTGAATTCTTCAAAACCGTATTGAATGACAGCTGAAGCGGCTTCGAAAGCCACCCCTTGTCTCCAATAGTGAGGGGAAACCTCAAACCCGATTTCGGCGCGATAATATTGGGGCGTCCAATTATGGAATCCAATCGTTCCAACCAATTCATTCGTCATCCGATCGCATATCGCCCAGCGAATGGCCTTCCCTTGCTGAAATTGATCTTTAAAGTAAGCGATCACGTTCTTCGCCTCATAGACGGCAAGCAACGGGTCCGACCCATAATATCGCATCACTTCCTCAGTGGATAGAATGGTATATAGTGCTCTAGCATCACGCGGTTCTAGCTCTCGCAGGATAAACCGGGGCGTAGCGAGCTCAGGAAAACTCCGTTTTAATCCCCACATGTGGAACCCGCCTTTCCTATTCGTTTCCTCAATTATACTTCTATTTTCCCAAATGTATCGAACTCAACCCTCTGGTACCGTCTCAAGATGGCGGAAAGCATGTGTTTTTGCTACTATAATCGTAGTATGTCAAACTGAGGGGATACCATATGTCAAAACAACTCTTTTATTTGAAGCAAGACCGGGACGTCCAACGCTTCACACTCCATGGTGTGACGTTGGCGGATGTAACAGAAGCGCTTTCCGTGACGAGACCGATGATTATTTGTCGAACGGATATCAAAGGGATGAGACAATCCTCGAGGTCGCGTTTTCGTTATATTGAAGCGCATGAACTATCTTCGTTCTCGTCTAAGTATTTGAATAACCAAACAACATTCACAGCGATCGATTTTCCGGACTACAACACGCTCGAAACTCTGTCCGATCATGAAATTGCAGAAATCTTGTTTTTAAGTCATATGGAACGCGGAATCAAGAAGCCGTTCTTGGATTCGCTCGATAATGAGATTGTGTTCTTCAATGAAGCAAACGATCGACATAGCAGTCTTTATATTCGCGATTGGTCGACAATCAATCGTTTCGTTCAAAACATGTTGCAAAGTAAACTTGATCGTGATATTCGTAACATCAGTTTTGTTCCGATTCCACTTCCTGTCATTGATGAATTACTCGAGTTGGCACCTCAAGGTCTGATCATCGATTTCGATCATACGAAACGCAGTTTGTTCAATCGCCAAATCGTCATCTCATTCTATGTAGCGGGTCGCTATGAAGACATGTCCGTTCTTGAAGAGGACTTCGATGCGAAGAAAGAATCCATCGCCTTAAAAGGACAGTTGTTGTATCGCCGTCGTACATGGCAGATTGAGCGATTATAAGGTCATACATGTAGCCAATAGATGCGAACCTCTGAAAACGGGGTTCTTTTTTGTTATTTTCAGACCGATTGTTTCAACCTTATTCCTATGCTAGACAGGGTTGAACGCTATTCTTAAAAATTGATAACAAATTGTCTTAATTTTTTGTTAAATTAACACTTTTCTTTTTCGAACGAGGCGTTATACTAGGAATAACCTTCTGGAGGAATGGAAGGCAATATAGAGAAAGCGAGGTGAAAATCTATTCATCACGCGATGGATAGATACACGAAATGGAACAACTGAAAGTACAAGGAGTCTCATCGTTCACCAAGTTTGCGACGAATGGAAAAATGCTGAAACTTAAAGATGCTCACGCAGGAGAACAGCGCATTTCACTACAGGATGCGACGGATATTCAAGTCTCTCTGCTCGACGAAGACCATTCGCGCTTCACTATATTTGGTCACGCTCACCCTTTGGTGGAGCTGATCCTTCCTCACAATTCTTGTGAAGTCCTCTATGCTTGGTTACTACACAAGATGAAACGACAAAAAATCAAACTCGCTTCGAACGCGTAAAAAAATGAGGTCTTGTCTCCATATGGGAGAAAGACCTCATTTTTCACATTATGAGAACAATGAAACGAGCCAACTGACTAGAATGCCCACAATAGCAAAGTCAGAGTCTCCAAACGTCGTACTTTCAAAACCTAAGTTCCCTAATAGCGGAAGTAACAAAGCCGGTAAGAAACTAATCAGAATTCCGTTAGCAATCGATCCAAGAATCGCTCCTCGACGTCCACCCGTAGCGTTCCCGAATACTCCCGCTGTCGCTCCTGTAAAGAAGTGAGGTACGAGACCCGGGACGATGACCGCCAAACCAAACAACGGTAATAGAAACATCGAAAATAATCCAGCGGCAAAACTTGCAAGAAATCCAATAATGACAGCGTTTGGTGCAAACGGGAAAACTGTCGGACAATCGAGCGCAGGTTTTGCGTTCGGAACCATCTTATCAGCAATCCCTTTAAAGGCAGGTACGATTTCGGCAATCAACATGCGAACCCCCGCAAGTACGATATACACGCCCGCTGCAAAAGTAATGGCTTGGATGATAGAGAAGACGATATAGTTCGACCCATCTGATAATTCTGTCTCAATGAACGCAGGACCGGCAAAGATTGCGACGACCACGAAGAGTAAGGTCATCGTCAACGAAACTGCTACCGACGTATCACGTAAAAAACCAAGTTGTTTCGGTACTTGAATCTGCTCGGTTGAATGCTCTTTGTTTCCCGCATATTTTCCGATTGTCCCTGAAACAAAGTATCCGAGTGACCCGAAATGTCCAACTGCAAAATCGTCAGAGCCAGTAATTTGACGTACAAAAGGTTGAAGGAGTGCCGGGAATAAGACCATACAGAGTCCTAGCAATACCGATCCGACGATGATCAATAACGTACCATCGAGTCCTGATACGGATAAAATTGCTGCTAGTAAGCTTGCCATAAATAACGTATGGTGACCTGTCAAGAAGATGTATTTAAATGGCGTGATACGTGCGAGCACGATATTCATAACCATACCGAACACCATGATCATTGCCGTTTCGACACCAAACGCATCTTGCGCAACCGCAACGATCGCTTCGTTGTTCGGAATGACCCCTCGGATACTGAACGCTTCGTCGAACATCTGTCCGAATATGTCGAGTGCCGCAATGATGACGCCGGCACCCGCCCCGATAATCACAAACCCCATGATTGTCTTCAATGTACCAGAGACGATTGAAGCAATATCTTTCTTCTGTAGAACGAGCCCAATCAAAGCGAACAGTCCAACCAATATGGCAGGTGTCCCCAATATATCTCGCATAATCAAATCAAGCATGAGCGTTCCCCCCTAATAAAATTTCATCTATCTTAAACTTTTCCATCTAGTTTTGATTTAATTTCTTCAATATTCATCACGTTCTCGAGTGCGACGATTTCTTTTGAACCATCATCTAACGTTCCGATGATATCCTGAGCTCCGAGATAAATATCTGCTGGTTCAGTTCGTGCCGTCGCCAGGTCTGTATGAGAGACATCCGCCTCTTTCCCCATTTGTTCGAGTGCTTTTTTTACGTTCAATTCCATGATAAAGCTCGAGCCTAATCCATTACCGCATACCACTAAAATCTTTTTCATTATTCTTCCTCCTCTGAATAGCGATTGAGTACCTCAACAATATCGTCTACTGTGTCTGCTTCTAAAAGAAGTGACACGTCCTGTTCATTTCCTAATAGCTCGGTCAACTGTGCAAGGGCTTTTAAATGAGTCGTTTGATCGATTGCCGCTAGGACAAAGAAAGCACGAACCGGTTTCTCTCCAGGAAAGAATACAGGTTTTGTTAACTTCAGCACACTCATCCCAAGGTGATTTACACCATCTTCCGGTCTCGCATGAGGGATTGCAATTTGTGGCATGAGCACGATATACGGACCATGTTCTATGACGTTCTCAATCATCGTCTCAACATAACGAGATTCGATTGTTCCATTATCAACAAGTGGTTTGGCCGCGAGACGAATGGACTCCTGCCAATCCGATACTTGATCGTCAAGTTGGATTTCTTTTTTTGTTACGAGTTGATTTAGCACGGGTTGTCCCCCTTTCCATTCATCTTTCATCGGTTCATCTTGTAGCAGATGTTTCAATTCTTTTCTTAGTTGCGCTTCTTGATGGATTGTTGCATATTTCTTCACCACTTCGAGAATATCTGCGACTTCCATTCGGGCGACGCTCCCATTTGCGATGAAGCGCTGTTGGATTTGGCGCTTTAAGGCAAGCTGTTCTAGCCTTGTCGGTAGTGTCGGAACAAGCGTCACGTGTGCTTGTTGTTGAACCGCTAGCGGCAATGGCACCGTCGTAAAAATCAAATCGACAAGCGGTGCAAACTCCAAGACATCCCTTTGCGAAATTGGTGGCAGAAATACAAAGTCAGGAAATTGATTTTTCAAAATGTGATCGAGCATATGCGAAACGCTAATTCCGCTTGGACATACGACAATCGCTTTCATTTTTTCATCTAGATGTTGCCCCTGTTGATGAAGATGGGCCGCAAAATGAAGAGTGAAATACATGACTTCTGAACTTGGAATTTTCGTCTGAATTTGGTCTCGAATCGGGTCGAGAGAGCGGTCGACAATTACATTTAGTACACGGTGCTCCTTCATCACATATCGTTCCAATTCATCTGACGGCATAATTTCGGTATGGACACGATTGAGCGTCGCTTTCGCATGGAGGACTAGTTTTTCACATAACGCTTCGCGTTCGATTACACGTGTACAACTCAAACCTTCAAAGCGCTCAATCACCTCAATCATGATAGACGCAAGATTTTGCTGTACCAGCTCATCCATTTCTTCCGACACTTTTGAACCACCTTGAATTAACATCATCAATGTCTCCCACAGCTGTGGAACATCTTCAAAATTGTCTCGGATTGATGCATCGACTTTTTCTGTCAACCAGGAATCGTCATCTTGAACATATGCGTCAGGTGATAACCTAGACCCAATCATCAGAAAATATGCTAATTTTTCACGATGGCTTTCGACAAACTGAAACTGATTCAAGTTTTCAAAATGTTCAATCTGTCCGATCCGTTCCATAAACTCAACTTGCCAAGAATCGAAACATAAATCGAGTAATTGAGCGAACGTTGACTTCTCAAGCAATTGTTCAATTGTTCGGTACACGTATAATGCGACCGTTTGGAGATGACCGTTGAACCGATATCCTTCTTTCCTCGTATAAGAAAAATCAATCCCGAATTGGGCCGCCTGCTTTTTAACGGTGTTCAAACTTTCTTGGACCGTATACTTGGAAACATCTAATAGGTGCTGAAAATGAAAACTGGATAGAAATTCGACTTGGGTCATCGCGAATAGCGTGATGACAAGCTCTCGTTCTTCTTCTGACCAGACTAATTCGGCGCGCTCGACTTGCTCGATTAGCGCCTCTGTCACGGTCAATTCTATTTTTGTTCCGTCCATCTTCAAATTCGATAGTCCGTTTCCGACGAGCCATTCTTGTATACGTTCCAATTCATATTCGACTGTCCGTCGAGAATATGGAAGCATCATCGTCAAGGTGTCTAGTGTCATTTGCTTTTCATGCAAGATGACATTTAAGATTCGTTTACTTTTTTCATTCAGTTGCATAGTAGAGGCCTCCTACACCTGTAGTATAAAACGAAATCAATCACAAAATGTAAGCGGTTACGACTGACTTTTGGGAACTTCGCCCACAAACTTCTGTCTCTTCATGAATGCATAAAAAAGAGACGAGTGAATCTTTATATTCATTCGTCTCTTGCCATTATGAATTCGCAGTGACCGGGTTTCTGCGATAAATCGTCACGCCACCATGCTTGGCCTCTCCTACTACTTGAAAGAGCCAGCCTTTCTCAATCAAAATGGTTCGAACGGATAAAAAATCTTCGCGTGGCACGTTCACTTCATCCACTTGTTCGTCCAATAATTGTTGAAATGTCATTTCCCAATCAGTCATGTTGATTCTCCTTACGTAAGTCTTCATCATGCATCCATTCAAATAGACGACGTCCTGATTCTAAGCGGTCCGCCTTATCCAACAATGCTGTCGGGACGATCCGCGTCGCCTCAATCGACTCATCTCCGGCAAAAACGACTGATTCATTCGTCATCTGTTCAATATACTGAAGCGCGAACAATAAAATCGATTTTTCTGTTTCCAATCCGCTTTCCCGTATCACAACATCAAATGACTCATCTCTTTTATTGTCCACTAGTAACGTCCGCCCCCCGTCGAGTAGAGCCAACGACGGCACAGCATCGACATGAAAAACTTCATATGAACGATAGGTGTGCTCATCACACAGTAAAAGGGGAACAAAACGACGTCGACCCGTCCATTTCTTTAACTGGAACAAAATTTTCATCGAGGTGAACCATGTCGCCCCTTCTCTATCTTTTTCCACTAATATCGTGGGAACTGATGCATCATCAGCTTCTTTCTTTTGAACGAATAACCATTTTGCTACATCTACCACAACGATCAAACCGTTCTCCTCCTTATGATCCATTCAGACAATGCAATCATCGTCAACGCAACGAGCCAACCGCCAAGCACATCACTAAAGTAATGAACGTTTAAGATGACTCGGCTGAGCGAGACCGCAAGGACGAGGCACAAGAGAATGAAGATGACGACTCTCGACTGTTTCTTTCGATACAGTACATAAGCTGTCAATCCATATAGTGCAAGCGATCCTGAGGCATGTCCGCTCGGAAAACTGTATGTCGTTGCATCGAGTGATGCATCAATGAGCGGTCGGTCGATTCCGTAGACGAGCTTCAGCACTTGAGTAAACAGAAGTGTCCCGATTCCGACGAGCGCTAGGCGCCACGCTTCGATACGGTCCCCACGCCAATACCAGAACAACAATCCTAATATGGAGAGTCCCACAATGACTTGTGCACTCCCGAGCTCTGTCACGTAGGCAAACACTCGATCCGGTAGCGGCTGTAACCATTCATATACGAATGTGTTCATCGGATCGACCGCCCCTAAAACGACAAACACCGACACGATCACATATGCGACCGTCCCGGTGATGACCACCATCTGCGGTGTCCACTTCATCAATACAACCCTTTTCTTTCACGCATCTCTTCTTCTCCGAAATCGACCATATCTCGTAACCGGTGCGCCAATCGTCCTGAAGCGTTGGCAGCGATGGCACCGACGAGATCGTCCATGAACGTATGCACTTGCCCATCATCCATCTTCGTGTCGAGTTGTTTGATGATACCGATTTTTGCCTTGTCTAAGTATCCGAAAGTCGTAACGGCAATCGAACCATATGTGTTGACGGCACCGATCGCAATCGTCTCGTCCACTCCAAATAAACCTTCGTCTGAGGCGATAATCGACAGAAGCGGTTCAGATAATTGCCCTTTTTCAGCCAACATATCGAGCTCTGATCCCACGAGAATCGCATGTTGTAGTTCACGTTTATCAAGAACCGCCTCGACAGAATCCATACAATCTTTTAGAGAAAGATGCGGCGAATAGGGTGCCTGCATCTGGTATACGATTTCAGCAATCGATTCAATTGTGACCCCGCGTTCGAGCAAACGAGCACGAGCCGCTTCTCGGACATCACGTGAGTGTGGTACGTGTTTCATAATAGGCGCAGGATCGAAATCCCGCTTCACATCCCTTCGTTCAGAGAGTCATCGTCTCTCTATATGATATAACCATTATACTGAAAAATTGAAAAAAGACGAACCCTGCTTTGACTTCCCACATTAAATCGGTCATCATTAACATGTAGGTTAAACGATTAAAGGGGGAAGAGGAATGAAGATTGGGGTAGTCTTATTTCCGTCTAAACAAGTGCAAGATTTTGCGAACTCTTATCGAAAACGCTATGACACAAAATATGCGTTGATTTCACCTCACGTGACCATTAAAGAGCGGACAGAGGTGTCAGAAGAAGACTTGCCGAAAGTACTCGAGTACTTGCAACAAGTTGCGGATTCGACTAAACCGATTCAGTTGAAAGTCGATGGCGTCCGGTCTTTCGCACCGACGAACAATGTCTTGTATTTAAAAGTGTTACCGACACGTGATTTGTCGACTCTTCAGCAACGACTGCATGAAGGTGTGCTCAACCAAACACCGAAATATGAATTCTTGCCGCACATCACGATTGGTCAAGATTTGACCGATGCCGAGCTGTTCGACGTCCTCGAACGTATGCGTATGGAGCAGGTTCATTTCGAAGAGACGATCACTCGCATGGCCGTCATGTATGAACTCGAAAATGAAACATGGAACGTCTATGAGACGTTCCGTTTCCGAGGCTAACCTTATATGCTCCGGTCGACATAGCGACCGGGGTTTTTTTCTTGCTCTTCTTCAAGCCATTCTTCACGTCGAGGTCGGATTCGTTGGACACGTTTGATTCGTGTCACCGGTTCGATGCTTGCTCGACCTGATGGCTGGACTTGTCGGTTGACGTATTGTACGACAGTAAAATCAATCTGATAGGGACCCATGATCTGACCTCCTTCATAGGTCCTTACCCGATTTATTCACGAGGTAATACAAAAATGGCGCATCACTGCGCCATTCCCCAAACTTATAAAATATGGTATCCGCTATCTACGTGAATGACTTCGCCGGTCACGCCACTTCCCATCCCCGAGAGGAGGAAGAGGCCTGTCGAAGCTACTTCTTCCGCCGAAACGTTTCGACGCAATGGCGCCTTCTGTTCAAGCTCAGAAAGGATACTGTTGAAATCACCAACCCCTTTGGCTGACAATGTACGAATCGGCCCCGCCGAGATAGCATTGACACGCACACCATGTGGACCGTATTCGTTCGCCAAATACTTGACGCTCGAATCAAGTGCCGCTTTGGCGACACCCATCAAGTTGTAGTTCGGAACGACACGCTCGCCGCCGAGGTAAGTGAGTGTGATCACCGAGGCGTCTTGTGCGAAGTAAGGCTTCGCCGCTTTCACAACTGCCGTCAAACTATATGCTGAGATGTCTAATGCCTGCGCGAACTGACCACGTGTCATTTCTGAGAACTCACCGCGCAATGCTTCTTTGTCAGCAAATGCGATCGAATGCGCGATTCCTTGAATCTCGCCAGCTTGTTCGTGAATCGAACGGAATGTTGAATCAATCGCTTCGTCATTCGTCACATCACACTCAAGTAGAATCGCTTCTTGTTTCAACTCACTCGCGAGTGACTCGAGACCCGATTTGAATCGTTCTGCCGCATACGTTAACACGAGCTTCGCCCCTGCCTCATCAAGCGTTTTGGCAATCGCCCATGCAATCGAGCGCTTGTTGGCAATCCCCATGACGACGTACGTTTTATTCGTTAATGTTGGATAAATTGACATCATAAACTCCCCTTTTTAGTACCTGGTGATAATATCTGTTCTCAGATTACAGAAAGGTTTCTGTTTTGTCAACCGACTCGTTACGTATTGCGATTTTTTTAAGTTGCGGTAAGATAAAATACGTATAGAAAGGGTGATTCGACTCCATTATGAACCGTATACAATCATATTTTAAAAGTTTAGATACGACACTGTTGACCATCGTCTTCCTATTGATGATCATCAGTCTCGGTGCAATCTATACCGCTCAACCGATGTTGCCAACGCGACTTCAACATATCAACTTCGCTCTTGAACAAGGCATTCGTTATGTCATCGGCTTTTTTGCAATGTTCGCGATCATGACGATTGAATATGAGCAACTCCGGAAAATCCATTGGTACTTATACGCATTCGGTCTACTTCTGCTCGTCGGTCTGATTCCGTTACGTGACACGTCGCTCGTACCGAACATCAACGGGGCGTATGGTTGGTATAACGTGCCTGGATTCAGTTTCCAGCCAGCCGAATTCATGAAGCTCTTTTTATTGATTTCTATGTCGACCATCGTCTATGAGCACAATAAACGTTACGGATCGTCACAACTCGATACATGGCTCCTCGTGAAACTGGTACTAGTCGCCATCCCGCCGCTCGGGCTGATTGTGACACAACCGGACTTAGGGACCGGGCTCGTTCTGATGACGATGCTCGGCGCCATCATCATTGTCTCGGGAATCGGTTGGAAGTGGCTTCTTGGTCTCTTCAGCGCTGCGGCTTTGACCATCGGCACATTCATGTATCTGTTCTTTGCCCATTTCGAAGTCTTACAAGCATTCGTACCTGGACACGCCCTCAACCGCTTCCAGGCCTGGATTTATCCTTACGAATATTCAGATGATCTGGCATTCCAATTAATCAAATCGCTACAGGCGATTGGTTCTGGACAGATGTTCGGAGCAGGATACGGCCAGGGTCTCGTCTATTTACCGGAATCTCAAACGGACTTCATATTTGCTGTTATCGCAGAACACTATGGGTTCATTGGCGCAGCTCTCGTGATCATCGTCTTCTTCTTATTCCTCTATCGGATGATTCACATTGCGTTAGAGTCTAGTAGCGCGTTCGGAAGTTATATCGTCACCGGTGTCATCGCCATGTTCACGTTCCAAGTGTTCCAAAACATCGGTATGACAATCGGTGTCTTGCCGATCACTGGACTTACCCTCCCGTTCGTCAGTTACGGGGGAACAGGGATTATCATGAACATGATTGCCATCGGTCTCGTCATGAACGTGGCCTCTAAATCAAAAACCTATATGTTTGATGATGATTGACAAAATCCCTCAAGGTTTTACCTTGAGGGATTTCTTTATATAGTTCGAAAATCATCCGGAATTGGCGCCTCAATCTGAATCTCATCCCCTGTCATCGGATGAATGAATCGCGCAGACGCGCTGTGAAGGGCGTGACGGGGCATACGAGTCGTTCCCCCATACATGGAGTCCCCAATGAGCGGATGACCAATATGGCGCAAATGCACGCGAATTTGATGGGTCCGTCCCGTCTCGAGTCGAATCGTCAATAACGAGCCGCTCTCAAATGGCTGACACGCGAGGATATGCGTGATGGCGCGTTGTCCCTCAGTTGTCACGACTCGCTCCATAATCGAGTTCTCGGCACGCCCAATCGGTGCATCAATCGTTTGTGGTGTCACTTCTTCTTCGACCAATGCCTTATACGTACGTACCAATCCATTCGCTTTCTGAAGTTCACTAAATCGATGATGAATAAATCCATACTTTGCAAACAAGACGACACCGCTCGTGTCGCGATCGAGCCGATTGATCACGTGAATCGCAGATGACAGACCGATGCGTTGATAATAGCCGAGTACAGCGTTCGCAAGTGTATCGGTCGGATGTAGTCGTGATGGAATCGTGGCAATCCCTGCCGGTTTATCGACCGCCAACAGCGTATCATCTTCATACAGAATTCGAATAGGACGATCTGAGGCGACCATGTCGAGTGAAGGGGCTTCAAGCGGGAATCGCACCATCACTTCATCCCCTGGTTCGAGTTCATGTCTTACGGTGCGGTGCATGCCATTCACTTCAATATCCCCTTCATGCTTCACGAGTGTGAGCATCTTTCGAGAAATCCCCATATCTTGCATTAAAAAGTCGCGAAGTGGGACGGCTTTCTCCACAACGCGACGAATCGTAAACCCTTGCATTCGTTACTTTCCTTCCTCGATGAACGATTCGCGAACTCGGCGCCAGAATGGGAAGGGCCGGAAGCGAGCGAACGTCACTTTTTCTTTTGCGACCGCACATCGAATCGAGACGACATCCGACCAGGACAACGCTTCTTGATGGTCAAACGCCAATTCAAATTCGGTTTTCGTGTGCGGTTTGATTTTCACTTGATGGTGTTTTGGTAAGAGAAGCGGTGCACCGATCGTTCGATACACTAGGTTGTTGATTGAAGCCATCTCAGTCACTTGAATGGCTTCAATCGATGGGTGAACGATTGCTCCACCGAGTGCCTTATTGTAGGCGGTCGAACCCGATGGTGTCGAAATACATAATCCATCTCCACGGAACGTTTCAAAGTAGTCGTCTCGAATCGATAAATCACAGACGAGCGTTCGCTTGTAGTTCTTAATCGTGCAATCATTCATCGCCAGTCGACGATCAGTCTCCCCGTCCTCATAGTCAATGAGCACCTCAACGAGCGGATAGGAGACCGGCTCGAACGATTCGCTCGTGATCATCTCGGTCAATTCATCCAACTCATCCGGTTGCCAATCGGCATAAAAGCCGAGATGCCCGGTATGAATCCCGACAAGTAGCGTTTCATCGAGTCGGTCGATGTATTTATGAAACGCCTGTAACATCGTCCCGTCCCCTCCGACCGATACTACGATTCGGGGCTGTTCCGATAATGTATGCCCGGCGGCTTGAAGTTTTTGAGTCAGTTCCTCGGCGATCTCCGCTGATCGCGTATCTCCCCTCGATACAATCGCAAACTGCATATCGGTTTCCCCCTAGTCTTCGTCCGTTTTCACGTTCATCTCTTTATCCCGAAACACCTGCTGGGCGTCCTGAATTTCAACGCGGAGTTGGCTCATCTCGGCATCGAGTAAAAAGGCCGCCTCGGCTGCACGTCTCAATCGTTCCTGAACTTCAAGAGGCATGTCACCATCATATTTATAATTCAATGAGTGCTCAATCGTGGCCCAGAAATTCATCGCAAGCGTGCGGATTTGCACTTCAACGAGCGTAGGGATTTCACCTTGAATCGTCTGAACCGGGTACTCGATGATGACATGATACGATCGATAGCCCGAGTCTTTCTGATGGGTAATGTAATTGCGTTCTTCCACTATTTTAAAATCTGTTCGACGATGTAGCAAATCCAAGACGTGAACGATATCATCGACAAATTGACACATGATTCGTAATCCCGCTATATCCTGCATATCCGTCGCCAATTCATGGTCAGCGATATTTTTTCGTTTCGCTTTCTCGAGAATGCTCCCGACCGGCTTCACTCGACCTGTGACAAATTCAATCGGAGAATGGTCATTTTGGGACTTGAATTGCTTTCGAACGGCTTTCAATTTGACTTTCAACTCGTCTACCGCGATTTGATACGGTACTAAAAACTGATCCCAGTTCATTGATTGCATACGCTGTCACCACTTTCGTTCTTTTCCGGAAAAAACGCGTCCTTTCCGTATGTATCCGTTTGTATGGTATCATAAACGAACAATTGTTCATAGAATGGAGCGATGATTCATGACCCAAGAAGTGGAAATTGAATTTAAATCAATGTTGACGAAAGACGAGTATGAGACACTCCTACGTGCCTATCAGCTTGATGACCAAGTTCGTTGGCAGGCGAATGATTATTTCGACACCCCTTCCTTTCAGCTAAAAGCGAACGGGGCAGCACTTCGCATTCGCGAGAAGAAACATGGTCAAGTGCTGACGTTAAAGCAACCCAACGAGGTCGGCTTACTTGAGACACACGCCACAATTACAGAAGATGAGGCTGAGGATTTGTTTAAGTATGGAATCATTCATGACGAGCAAATGAAGCAGGCATTGGCTCCGTTTCAGCTAAATGAACCGCTTGAGCATCTCGGTCGACTCGAGACGAACCGGGCAGAGCTCCAGACAGAAGACGGTCTCCTCGTTTTGGACGAAAGCCATTATTTGGAGACGACCGACTATGAAATAGAATTTGAAGTGACGAATGAAGAAGAGGGAAAACGTGCGTTCGAAGGACTTCTTGAAAAACATGGTCTCCCCTATCGTCCCGCTAAAAATAAAATCGTCCGATTCATGGAATTAAAAATAAGTCGGTTGGAAGGTTGAGCAGATACATTGCCAACCTTTTTTTTTCGTTGCTACAATGAGTTTACAAAGTTAAATGAGTTTTTTGACGAGAGGAGGCGACACAAATGGAACTTGAACAATGTAATGGGTCATCCTGTTCACTGGAAGAAACTCCTATTCAAGTAACGTATAAGCCATTGGAGTTATTCTATTTCATGGACATCTCAAGTCCTGAGAACTTTCATGTGATGACACTGATCAAAAAGTTAGAGATTGAATACGGACACGTGATTCGTTTTCGAATGGTCTCTACCGTTCCTAGCTGTGTTGGCGGATGTCAGGAAGAAGTTCGCCTTCTCACCATGATTAAAGCGCTGGAATTACAAGGGAAACGTCATGCGATGCGCTTCTTGCGTCATTTGCATGTGAATGATCTATTCTCTGGTGAACAACTCGGTTCAATCGATTTATGGGAAATCGCACGTTCTTTCGAAGAGTATGGCCTTGATTTAAGTGAACTCGAAGCCGATCTTCAATCGAACCAGCTCTTGAATGCATTAGCTGTCGACCATCAAGTGTTGAAAGATTGGGAGATTGAGTCATTGCCCGCACTCACATTCGTGACGCGCGATGAAGCATTGAAGATTGAAGGGGTTTATCCGTACGATGTCTATCAATCGGTCATGACTGAATTGTTAGGTTATGCACCGAGCCGTACGACCGATTGGGATGTAGCCAAAGTGTTGGCACGCTATGATGCTTCGACCATCACAGAGCTATCGTACATTCTAGACTTAGAGAAGACAGTGATTGAACGCGAATTGAAGAAGCTCTCCCTACAACAGCGTTGCCGTCCTGTGCCAGGATGTAGCGGTGAAGCGTGGGCTCAAACGAAATAAAAAAGAACCCCATGGCCGGGGAGCCATGGGGTTTTTGACGTCTCAAGCGGGGACAAGAGACATCGAACCTTGAGGCCCGGGGAAGGCCTACAAGATGGGAGAAAGTTTACGGTCAATAAAGGGGTTTGTGATTGATTTCACACTTATAATATACCTAGTGCAGAATCATCTGACAACCTCTTTGTGCATATTGTCACATATTGTTCACGAGAACAATAATGATTCCATTTCATCAAGAACCACTTCGAACTGATCGAGCGCTTTTAATACCGGCTCCTTCGTCGTCATATCGACGCCAGCCGCCTTCAACACCTCGATCGGATAGTCACTAGAACCCGCCTTCAAGAAGTTATCGATATAACGACGCACGGCTGGCTCCCCTTCTTCCATGATCTGTTGTGACAGTGCAGCAGATGCCGAAATCCCTGTCGCATATTGATAGACGTAGTAGTTGTAATAGAAGTGCGGGATGCGCGCCCACTCATATGAAATCTCTTCATCGATGACAATCTCGTCTCCGAAGTAACGTTTGTTCAACTCGAGGTATGTTTCATTTAAGTACTCCGGAGTGAGCGATACGCCTTCTTGAGCAGCTTGATGAATCATGTGTTCGAATTCAGCGAACATCGTTTGACGGAACAATGTTCCACGGAACGTTTCAAGCTGATTGTTCAACAAGTAGAGACGTTCTTCTTTCGCTGTTCTCGTTTTCAACAAATGGTCATTCAACAAAGCTTCGTTCGTCGTCGATGCCACTTCTGCAACGAAGATCGAGTAATCGCCATACGGATATGGTTGCGATGCGCGCGTGTAATGACTATGCACCGAGTGTCCGAACTCGTGTGCGAGCGTGAACAAGTTGTTGACGTTATCTTGCCAGTTCATCAGGATGAACGGTTGCGTATCGTATGCTCCCGAGGAGTAAGCACCGCTACGCTTACCGCGTGTCTCTCGAACGTCGACCCAACGCGAATCGAGACCGTCTTTGACGATTTGGACGTACTCTTCTCCGAGTGGTGCCAAACCATCTACCATCCATTGTTTCGCTTCTTCATACGATACTTTCATTTCGACATCTTTGACGAGTGGTGTGTAGAGGTCATACATATGCAACTCATCTAAGCCGAGCGCTCGCTTACGCAACGCGACATAACGATGTAACAAGTCGAGTCGTTCGTTTACCGCTTCTACAAGCCCGTCGTATACAGACTCCGGAATCGCATTATGATGGAGCGCGGACTGTCTTGCACTTTCAAACTTACGGACAGTCGCATAGAAGTTATCTTTCTTCACACTTCCAGATAATGTTGAAGCGAACGTATTCAAATATTGCGCGTACGTCCCGTACATCGCTTTAAACGCCCCTTCGCGAACGCTTCGGTCAGCCGATTCAAGGAACGTGATATATCGACCGTGCGTCAACTCAACTTCTTCCCCTTTTTCATTTTTCACTTTCGGGAATTTTAAATCTGCGTTGTTGAGCATACCGAACGTCGAGCTCGATTGACCAAGCACATCTCCGGCTTGTGCCAAAATCGATTCTTCCGCCTCCGTCAACACGTGTGGACGCTCTAGTGCCAACTCATCGAATGCATGACGATAAACGCGAAGTGACTCATTCTGCTCCATGAAGGCTTCAATCTGATTCTCATCAATCGAGAGCAACTCAGGTGTCATAAACGCGAGTTGTGCTGAAACTTGAGACGCAAGTGAGCCGGCACGATCATTCAATGCTTGATAATGGCTATTCGCCGTGTCTTCGTCATAGCGCATATGAGCATACGTATATAGCTTATGTAACTGACGTGAGAGATCGTCCCGAAGTTGCAACGCTTCGTGCAACGTTTCCGCCGACTCCCCAAGGCGTCCTTTAAATCCAATCAATGCCGGCACTTTCTCTTTTAACGCTTGAAAATCCGATTCCCAAGCCTCGTCATTGCTGTAGATGGTTTCTAAGTTCCATGTTTCTTCCACTGGAACTTGCTGTCTAGTCAATACCTCTGACATACGTCCACTTCCTTTTCGATGATTAAGTCGATTGTAAAATCAATCGCTGAAGTCCTTGAAACAAACGTGTATCGTGATGTCTGGCCTCCTCGTAATGCTTTGGATGCGGCCATGACCTGACATCACAGGATAGACGACTCGCATTCAAGAGTTGTTTCCATTGTACATGAAATGACTGGGAAAAGTCGCTTGTCGGTGTCACTCCAAATTGTCGACATGTTTTTTGAATACTCCATTCCACGGAATCGCGCGGTGACTCGTATCGATTCAAATAATGCACGGTCTGAAAATCAATCGGATGTACACGGATTCCCCAAAGCGATGAAAGCGGAAGGTAACAGGCGGTCGGTAATAATCCGGGTAACAGACCAAGTGGATAGAGCCGATTCAATATGAGCCGTCGATTTAGCGGAGACGGATAAATCGGCAACATGCGTTTACGACGAATCATCTCTATCCATTCAAAAGCATCGAACCGATAATAGGCTTCGTACGGTGACGTGTTCACTGAAGATGAGATTTCCCAGTTTCCGATTCCATACTTGATCGAAATCGGAAATCCATTGAAGCGTAACAATCTCCCATTTTTCACAGTCAATAACCGATGTCGCTGAAAAAGTTCTAGACGCATCCATGGTTGAAACGATTGATTGCTTCTCAAATCGAGACCGCTCGCAATCCAAACCACATCAAACCCCGCTCGTCGATAATCATTCGTTCGTTCGGCGTATTCTCCAGGTCGTAAAGGAGACGCCTGAATTTCGAACACGGTGTGCTGCCCGTCCATGTTCGTGAGGATGTCAGCCCGACGATTCTTAATCGTCACTTCTTGCTCGACAGGATAGCCATTCTCTTGAAGCCACTGGCATATTGCCCATTTATCCTGATGATGCATGACCGATTCAGCTCTCCCACAGGTGTGGATATGCGCAAAATGCAGCCGTTTCTTCACACCTTGCTTCACAATCAACATTTCTTGACAAGTCGGGCATCGAAAAGGAGCAAGTTGCTCTGCTTGCATCCGATTTAATGTAAAGGAATCAACGATATCCCCTTCCCGATCGATTGCAAACCGCATCTTGCTCCCTCCTCATAGCAATGGTGAAAACATTCTGGCTAATGATTCAACGAGTTTGATAAAGAATGACCGTTTCGCGAACTCTTCTAATACGAGTTCGTGTGACCCTTCGAAATCATCATATAAGTCTTGTTTCAGTTGATGGACTGAGTTCGTGTTATAGAGGAGCGCATTGACCTCGAAGTTCAAATGAAAGCTCCGAAAATCCATGTTCGCCGTCCCAATCGTGGCTAATCCATCATCCACCACGATGACTTTTGAATGCATGAATCCCTTCTCATATAGATAGATCTTTACACCGGCGAGTAACAGTTCTTCATAATAGGACCGACTCGCGTAGAAAACGATTTTATGGTCGGGATAACTCGGTAAGACGATGCGGACATCAATTCCTGATAATGATGCCGTCTTTAAGGCACTCATAATGTCTTCATCCGGAATCAAGTAAGGTGACGAAATGTAGACAGATTTTTTTGCAGCATTGATGAGTGAAAAGTAAATGGATTTCATCGTCTCATAAGGTTCATCCGGTCCACTCGCAACGATTTGAACCCCTCCGCTCGCACTTCTTACCGTCTCAAGCGGCTCTAGATAGAACGGTGTGAATAGGCGTTCCCCGGTCATGTAATACCAATCTTGCAAGAAAATCAGTTGCAGTTCAGATACCCCTTCTCCTCTGACATACAGATGAGTGTCGCGCCAAAATCCGAACTTAGAGTGCTCACCCAAGTACTCATCCCCTACATTCAAGCCACCTGTGAATGCCTCGGTACCATCGATGACCACGATTTTTCGGTGGTTTCGATAGTTCGTCTTACTCGAAACGAGTGGCAATACAACTGGAAAGAATGCCTGGACTTGGACACCGGCTTGCTTCATCTCTTCAAAGAACGTGCCACTCGTATGAATGGACCCGACCGCATCGTACAAAAACCGGACTTCGACCCCCGCCTTCGCCTTTTCAATCAAGATTCGCTGTATTTCCCGAGAAATACGATCTTCCCGAAAAATATAATACTCTAGATGGATGTGTCGGGACGCTCCTTTCAGAGCCGGCAATAACTTCGAGAATTTTTCACGGCCGTTCGTCAAGATTTGGGTATACGTATTCGATGAAACAGGTAATTGGTTCAACGAAGAAGTAAGATGCATCAGCTTCTCATAATCGTCGTGGGCGAACATAAGAGACGGCGACAACGTCATCGCTTTCTGACGATAGGCCAAGTATGTCTCTTCATCAAGCATCGCTTTTTCTTTGAACATACGTTTACGTCGATAGTTCTGGCCGAATACAAAGTATGCAAATAATCCGATGACTGGAAAACCAATCATGACGATTGCCCAAATGAGCGTACGTTGTGGATTTCGATTTTCAAGTAAGATGACGAGTAATATACTGAACGTTGTCAAAAAGACGAGAATCGAGAACAATCCAATTACTTGTGAGCTCCAGTAATACGATAATATCGCAATGAGTCCTGCGAGCAAAATGAGGGAAAAGAGTACTTGTATGCGTCGCAACATATTATAAGCTGACCTCGTTTCTGTCATGTATTATCATTAATTATACATCGTAACGTCATCTTTTTGAGGGGAGCGAATGAATTATGGGGACTTTTCTGATCACAGGTGCGACAAGCGGGATTGGTCGCGCCGTCGCTTTACAGTTGACTGCTAAGGGGCACCGAGTCATCGGGATCGGTCGGGATGAAACAAGAGGCGCCTCTCTCGAGTCTGATTCAAATGGACAAGCCACATTCATTCGATGTGACCTTGCTTCGACAGAGGACATCGACCATCTTTTCTCTCAGTTGAAAGAGCAAGGTGTGACCTTGAACGGATTATTTAATAACGCCGCTACTTTTGGTAGACCGGGCACACCTGAACGTTTGACACATGAGTCGTATAACGAGGTATTCGATGTCAACTTGTATGCGCTGAACACCGTCACACAACGTGCCATTCCCCTATTTGACCAAGGAGCGAGTGTCGTCAACAATGCCGCCATCGTTGGGCACGTCAAGTTTCCACCGATGCTCGCGCACTATGCCGCTTCAAAGGCGGCCGTAATAGCCTTAACTAAAACGTTCGCACACCGAATGAAAGGAAAAGTAAGATTCAATGCCGTTTGTTTTGGACCGATTGACACACCGCTCAGTCACAAGCTATATGGGGACGAAGCAAAGTTCAAAGAGGCGATGACCCACCATTTCCGGGGATATGCCGCACATCCTGAGGAAGTGGCGCCGGTCGTAGAATTTTTATTGACTGATGCTTCAACTTACATTAACGGCCAAGCCATCACAGTCGATGGCGGATATACATTGTCTTGAACAGAGACCACCTCTTCTTTAGAACAGGTGGTCTCTACTCATGTCGTCATCTTTTTAGCCCGATTCATCTTATTGCGCAAATAGTTCTGTTCTTTCGCATGAAGACGATCCCAATCAATCACATCCGCAAAATATTGAATCATGTCCTCAAATGTCGAATCGAGTGTTTCATGTGCTTGGAGGCGCGCCATTCGAATCGCCTCGAACACGGACCCCATCACAAAGATATCTCGGCTCGCATAAGTCTGCATCGGCGATAGCGATTCAAATAGAATCGTCTCAAGCGTTTTTCGTTTCACATGCCAGTCAGACTTCCCGTTCGAATACAAAAAATCACCATCTGGTAATTCACAAAGTTCTCTTAAAATATCCCCGATGTAATGAATCGCATGAATTGCCGTGTTCGGATCATTGATTCCTGGAGAGATTCCTCTTAGCGCAATCTCACTCAATTTTTCAACCGCAAATGACGGGTCTTGCATCGAAGAACGAACTTCGCCAATCTCAAACAACTCGATGTCCGGCACATCCTCACCCTTCCAGAATCCGAGTAAATCACCTTTAGCAACGAAATCCCCGACGGCTACGACGGACTCAAAGTCCGTTTCTTGATCTCCTTGCTTCTCTCTTAAAAACAATCGGATGTACCCTGTTCGCAGAGCTCGTACCGCTTGACCATCGAATGAATGGACGGATCGAGGCAGGACGAGATGAACCTCATCCGACTCAATCGCATCTTTTTGCTCGCTGATGACAGAGAGCGCTTCTTTATGTAACGCGGACAATAGACGTTCCGCCTGAATCGAAACACTGATCGTCTGGATGAACTTGACGAATGCCCAAATCGAACCAATAACTAAGAGCACACTGATCCCGGACGACAACACGACGCCTTCATCTGCCGTACGGACGAGGAATAAGTTCGAAATCCCATAAACCGTCGTCATGATGAAAAGACCGAGCGTATGCTTGGCCGACGAGTTCGTCAAAAAGTTATTGATCGTCCGGGGAGAGAACTGAGAAGAATATGTTGTCAATACGACCAGAATCGTGGAAAAACTGAACGTCATCATCGTCATCAGGCTCGTAAATGTCGAAGACAACACGGATGCCGCTGAGTCCAGATCTAAATAAATAAAGTCTGGTAATAAATCACGAAAAAAATCCCCAAACACTTGGGTTAATGCCGTTAATACGATGCCACCCATTCCGTATAAAAATGGGACAAACCATGCACTGTCATCAAGTAGTAATCGAATTCGTCTCACCATACCAACACCTCTTTACCGTCGATTTGAAAAAATCGCCTGTCCAACTGAACAGGCGATGTACCATTAAAAATAGTGACGCACTTTCGCAAAGACGTCGCCATCGAGAATGAGTTTCCCATACTCTTCTAGCATCGGTTGCGTCTGTGTACTGAATGTTAAATACTCTGCTAAAAGACTGAGTGCATTCTCTTCGTCTTCCGGTTCCATTTCATCCGGGAAATCAATCCACAAGTAGTAACGGTCTTGATAGTGGTATAGTTTCAAATCAAGATCGCTGAACATGTCTCCTGTACGTTTACTCAGCGAAATGATTGCCTCGAAATCATTTGTTTCCATCGCGAGTGGTGCCCAAGCATCTGCCTCGGCTTCAAGTTCATCCAACTCACTCAATTGGTCGAGTACCGATTGTTGATCCCGTGCCTCATCGATTGCTGATCGAAGAAGCGAACCGAGTTCAGAATCGTCTTCCGTGTCCATTACATTTTTCGCGATTGTCACAGTCACTTCTAGACCTTTTTCAAAAGCTTGTACTTGAATCCATAGTGGACCATCAAACGAGATGTCTTCACGTTCGTGAGCCTCGTCCATCATTTGCCAGAACAGCTGCTCGCCTCGTTCTCGATTGTACCAAATTTCATCACGAGCAAAACCACGTTTCTCGATATCCACGTATGTGATGAAAAATTTGACGGTATTATCATTGATGCGCTCAATTTTCACGATTGTCCACTCCCTTCTCACCTCGCTCCCAATTCACATAAGGAGGAGAGGGGAAATTGTCTTTTTATCTTTGTACCCTTTTTAACATCGTTCAATCTAGATGAAGGGTTATAACTTTATTTTATAGGAAATAATCGATAATAAAAAGCACACTGCTTAAACAGTATGCTCTCATTCATTCACAAGTCGCTGGGCTTCCTGTAATTGGAACGTCCGAACTTTACGTGGCAAGAATCGACGAATCTCATCTTCGTTATATCCGACCTGTAAACGTTTCTCATCAATCAGAATCGGACGACGTAAAAGACCTGGATATTCTTGAATCAAATCGTAAAGCTGTTGAAGAGATAACGCATCAACAGACACATCGATTTTAGAAAAGACTTTCGAGCGAGTCGAAATGATTTCATCCGTCCCGTCTTCTGTCATACGTAAAATTTGTTTAATCTCATTCAATGAGAGCGGTTCTGAAAATATGTTTCGTTCTGTAAACGGGATATCATGTTCTTCGAGCCAAGCCCGTGCCTTTCGGCAAGATGTACAGCTTGGAGACGTATAAAGTGTGACCATTTTTCTTCCTCCCTGATCGAGTATGCGTCCATCTTTTTAAGTGACTCTATTTGTATACCCAAATTCGCATCCACTTAATTATAGTAATTCTTATTTATCAAAACTTCAATGATATTCTTTATCAATCAGATATGAAAAGAGGGCGCATTCGTTGAATGCGACCTTGAACGACCTAACTTAAGACGCAGGGATTCGAGAAACCGGTTGAGACACCGTCTCTTTCCCTGGCTTGACTTGTAAGTCTTTCAGCTTTTTCTTCAATACTTCTTTCAAAAGTCTCTTTTTCTCTCGCAGAACTTTGTCACGTTCTTTCATGGCCTCTCACCCCCATACAGCGTAAGGAACCGACCGAGCATTACCGATTCTGAAAATCTTGAAGTTGCACTATATCTACATTTAAATTATAGCACACTCGTTTGTGAAATGTGAATCATTCTTACACGTTCATCTCAAATTTACACAGATATCATTTGCAATGAATTGAAGAAACCTGTATAGTTTATAGAAATAACCTTTTTATTTTAAAGGAGGAGAGCGATGATGAGAATCACTTTAGAAACGATTATGAAACATCCGGTTACCCAAAAATATTTAACTCGATCTGGCTTAAAACATGCGGTCGACGTCTGTGAACGCGCTCTCGAAATGGCAACGAAACGTGGTCTTGATACAGATTTGGCGACGAAAGCTGCGCTTCTTCATGATATCGGACACTATGAATGGTATACAGAAGGTAAATGGAATTATGATTTGTATCGTCAGAACGATATCCATGCGATTAAGGGGGCCGAACGTGCCCACAAATTATTGATTCGTTTAGGGGAAGATCCAGCCCGAGCAAAAGAGATTTCTGTCATGATTCTCTTGCACACGGATTCCTACCTACCACCGAGTCGTATTCAACGAACTCCACTTCAACAGCTCGTCCATGACGCGGACACGTATGTGGAGCAGCCAGGCGGTCTTCATCATTACGAGACAATGGAAATTGAAGATGCGTTAGCTCGCGTCCGTCTAATCGACGCCATCGTGGAACGTCTTTCTAATTTACCACGCATCTCGAACGGATAATCAGTCACCTACTTTAATAGGTGATTTTTTTGTGCAAAAAAATCCTGACTCAATAAATGAGTCAGGATTGATTTCGTTATACGAGTTGCGCTTTATACGCTTCGTACTCTTCGTCTGTGAGCGAGACATAGTGCCCCGGCTCAACTTCGCGAAGTGGCGGGATACTTGAATCTTCATCTGAACGTCCGACTGGACCTTTCGATGTCGATTCATATACGATCCGTTTACGTGTACGCTCATGCTCTGGGTCTGGAAGCGGAATCGCTGAAAGGAGCGATTTCGTATAGGCATGAATTGGGTTCTCATAAAGGCGATCTGCTGTTGCAAGCTCTACGAGGTGACCTTGATACATAACACCGATACGGTCAGAGATGTATTTAACCATCGATAAATCGTGAGCGATGAACAAATACGTCAAATCGCGATCGCGTTGCAATTCTTTCATCAAGTTGACGACCTGCGCTTGAATCGAAACGTCAAGTGCAGAAATCGGCTCATCGGCGATGATGAAGTCCGGTTCAACCGCAAGAGCACGGGCAATCCCGATACGCTGACGCTGACCACCTGAGAATTCATGTGGATAACGGCTCGCGTGCTCTTTCGTCAAACCAACTGTTTCAAGAAGGTCATATACGCGGTTCATGCGGTCTTCTTTCGTCTTCGCAAGACCGTGAATATCGATTCCTTCTGCGATGATATCGGCGACTGTCATACGCGGATTGAGCGAAGCGTATGGATCTTGGAAAATCATTTGCATCGCACGGTTGAATTTCAACTTGTCTGCCTTCGATTTTTTTTCGTGGACGTTTTCGCCTTTGAACACGACATCGCCATCCGTCGCGTCGTAGAGACCGATAATCGTACGTCCTGTCGTTGACTTCCCACAACCAGACTCACCTACGAGTCCAAGCACTTCACCTTTGTAAATATCAAATGAAATCCCGTCGACCGCTTTGACAACGCGGCCACGACCAATTTTAAAGTGCTGCTTCAGGTTTTTTACCTCGAGTAATTTCTCGCGTTCCATTATTCAGCACCACCTTTCGTAAACGATTTTGCGAACGCACTGTCTGGACGATATTTGAGAGCGAGTTCACGAATCGCGCGTGGCGGGTTCACCGCTGGCGCTTGCGGATGTAACAACCAACTCGAAGCGAAGTGTGTATCACTTACTTGGAACATCGGTGGCTCTTTCTCAAAATCAATCTTCATCGCGTATGGATTACGCGGTGCGAATGCATCCCCTTTTGGAGGATCGAGCAAGTTTGGAGGCGTACCCGGGATTGCCGGTAACGCTTCATTGCGGTCATCTGTCGGACGCGGCATCGAACCGAGAAGTCCCCATGTGTATGGGTGACGTGGCTCATAGAAAATCTCATCAACCGTTCCTTTTTCAACGAGACGTCCCGCATACATAACAGCAACACGGTCAGCCATGTTCGCAACAACACCAAGGTCGTGCGTGATGAAGATAATCGCTGTGCCGGTCTTTTGCTGAATGTCTTTTAACAGTTCAAGAATCTGCGCTTGAATCGTTACGTCGAGTGCTGTTGTCGGTTCATCGGCAATCAACACTTTTGGGTTACATGCGAGTGCGATCGCAATAACGATCCGTTGTCGCATCCCACCAGAAAGTTGGTGTGGATACTGTTTCAAGCGTGCTTCAGGGTTTGGAATCCCTACAAGTGTCAACAGTTCGAGCGTACGTTTCTTCGCATCCTCACCCGTTAACCCTTGGTGCTGTTTCAACCCTTCTGCGATTTGCTTGTAAATCGTCATCGTCGGGTTGAGCGATGTCATCGGGTCTTGGAAAATCATTGCGATGTCGCGACCACGAATTTTAAGCATTTCTTTTTCCGAAAGTTTCGCCAAGTCTTTTCCTTCGAACATGATTTCTCCGTTCGTGATTTCACCTGGAGGGTTCGGAATGAGACGCATAATTGCCTTCGAAGTAACGGATTTACCTGAACCCGATTCTCCTACGATGGCGAGCGTCTCGCCTTTTTTCAAATCAAACGAAACACCACGAACAGCCTGAACTGTTCCTGCATATGTGTGGAACGAGACCTCTAAGTCTCGGACTGATAAAATCGTTTCCATGCACGAGTCCCCCTCTTTCTTTTTTATTTACGCATTTTCGGATCGAACGCATCACGCAAGCCATCGGCAAGCAAGTTGAAGCTGACCATGAGCAAGACGATGATGATAGACGGGATAATAAGAAGGAACGGGAAAGTTCGTAGTTCTTTGTATCCATCGTTGATCAACGTACCAAGTGATGCCTGTGGTGGTTGAAGCCCGATTCCGATAAAGCTGAGGAATGCCTCGAAGAAGATGGCAGATGGAATCGTGAACATGAGTGTGATGATAATGGCACCCAATGTGTTCGGAATTAAATGTTTGAAAATCAAGCGCCCACTTGAAGCACCGAGTGTACGAGCTGCCAAGACGAACTCTTGGTTTTTGAGTTTGAGAATCTGACCTCGAACGAGTCGACTCATCCCAATCCAACCGGTGATGGCCATGGCAAGGATGATGGTGAAGACACCTGGGTCAAAGATCAAGATGAACAAGATGATCAAAATCAAGTTAGGTACACCTGTCAAGATTTCAACAATACGTTGCATGATGTTATCCGTACGTCCACCGAAGTAAGCTGAAATACCACCGTATGCAACTCCAATGATTGTATCGATGATGGCTGCGACTAAACCGATAAAGAGGGAGATTCGTGTCCCTTCCCAAATCCGCGACCAAAGATCACGACCGAGATAATCGGTACCAAACCAGAAGTTTTCTTCTACATTCTTCTGTTCGTAGAAGTCGATTTCACGACCTCCAAGTGTTGCCAACCCATCAAATCCAGCCCATTCAAGTCCAGTGACTTTAGGCGGTAGTTTTGCTTGCGAGATGTTCTGTTCGTATGCATCTCGGCTTGAGAGCATCGGTCCAAACAAAGCGAGTGCGACGAGAATTAAAATAATCGAGAGCGAGATGATAGCCGCCTTGTTTTTCTTTAGGCGCATCCATGCATCTTGCCAAAAGTTCAAACTTTTTCCGGCAATCCGCTCACCAAGCTGTTCATTCATTTCAACTGGTGTGAACATGTCTTGGTCGAACTGTTCGTAATTCTTTTTGTTTTCAATCATCAGTTATTCCCCCCAAGACGAATACGTGGGTCCACAACCCCATAGAGCAAGTCGACAAGTAAAATGATAATAATGAAGAGGGCCGAGAAGAAGAGTGTCGTGCCCATGATGACAGAGTAATCATTCAACGTGATTGACGTAACGAACAATTCTCCAAGACCAGGTACTGCGAAAATTTTCTCGATAACGAATGTACCCGTTAAAAGTCCAGCTGTCATCGGTCCAAGAATCGTGATCGCTGGGATCATCGCGTTACGTACCATGTGTTTCCATACGATGGCGTTACCCGTCAACCCTTTCGCTTTCGCGAGCGTGACATAGTCTTGTCCGGTTACTTCTAACATCTCGGTTCGGACGAAACGGGCAATTGCTGCCGTAACCCCGAGCGATAACGAGATGGTTGGTAAGATCGTATGAGCTGGAGATTCCCAGAATGCTACCGGAAGCAACTGTAATTTAACTCCAACATAGTACTGAAGGAGGGCTGCAAAGACGAATGATGGGACGGAAATCCCGATTACCGATACGAACATTGAACCATAGTCAATTGCCGTATTGTGACGAATCGCCGCAACAACACCCAACAATACACCTAATAGAGTTCCAAGTACTAATGCCTGAACCCCTAATTGTGCCGATGGACCAATTCGTTCCATAATCAACTCAGTTACTGGACGGTTAGCCGTACGGAACGATACGCCAAGGTCACCTTGTAGCATGTTTCCAATGTACGTCGCATAGCGGACCGGAAGCGGATCATTGAGTCCGTAGCGGTCATTCAACAATTGAATTTGTGATTCTGTCAGTTTTTCCTGGTTCTGATAAGGCGAACCTGGGAGCAGGTCCATCAGGAAGAACGTGAACGTGGCAATCAAGAAGAACGTGATGAGGCCGTAAGTCAGCCGTTGTAGGATATAACGTCCCATGAATAAAAACCCCCTGTTTTGTCTAATTCTTTCTACTACTTGCACCAACAGCTTCACTATGACATATGACCTATTTTTCAAATTCACAAAATGAAAGGAATTTTCTGAAAGAATAGCTTATACGTCATCTCAAGGCTCTTAGTACAGCGACTGAAAATAAAGAAAATTCTTTTCAGAGATTATTCTGAATTTTCACTGTTACTACATTATACTTTACCAACAAAACATTTGAACAGTATTTTCTCATACTTCGCTAGAATTTTTTAGAAAATTGGGGACATGCGGTTAGCATGCCCCCTCCTTCCATTACTTAATATCAACGTATTTGTACTGGTAATCAGCACCAAATAATTGACGGTTGAAGTTCTCGACGTTTGGACGGATCAAGTATGCCACACCAGCTTGGTAGATAGGCATGATTGCTTGATCTTGTTCAATCAAGAGGGCTTCAGCTTCTTTGAACAAGTCGTAACGTGCATCGATGCTTGTTTCAGCAGATGCTTCATCAATCAACTTGTCATACTCAGATGACGAGTAGTTGATGTCGTTTTGTCCATTGTCTGAAGTGAAGATACCAAGGTTCGTAAGCGGATCTTGGTAGTCAGGTCCCCAAAGTGCGAATGACATTTGGTAGTCCCCTTTTGCTTCACGCTCAAGTTTGTTGTTGAAAGGTTGTTGTGCGATCTCAACCGTTACGTTCGGCAAGTTCGACTCGATTTGACCTTTCATGTACTCAGAGATTTGTTTCGATACTTCACTGTCGAACGAGAGGAGTTCGATTGTTGTTGCTTCTCCACCGGTTACTTCTTCCCAAAGTGAAGCAGCTTCTTCAGTGTTTGTTTTGAAGTATTCCACGCCCTCTGTATAATCCGTTCCGTCTTCATACTTGATGAAGTCTTTCGGGATGAATGACGTCGTTGCTACTGAACCGTTGTTCAAGAGCTGATCGATAATCCCTGATGGGTCGACTGCACGTGCGATTGCTTTACGTGCATTTACATCAGAGAAAAGTTCATCTTCATGGTTAAACTTGAAGTAACCAACTGCAGAACGAAGACCTGTGTTGTAATCTTCATCCTCTTGGAATGCTGCGACTTGTTCTGATGCGAGACCAGCATAGTCGACATCGCCCGCTTCATACAAGTTCACGACTGTAGATGTTTCTTTAACAACTTTCACATCAACTGAGTCGAGAGCAACATTTTCTGCATCCCAATATGATTCGTTTTTCGTTAAGACATAGCCTTGTTCACGATCCCATTTAGTCCATGTGAACGGTCCGTTATAAAGAAGGTTTTCAGGACCAGTCGTGAAGTCTTCACCTTTTTCTGTAGCGAATGCTTCGTTGATCGGAGTGAATGTACCGAACGAAGTAAGTGAAAGGAATGATGGGTCTGGACGCTCGAGTGTAACTTCGAGTGTCTTCTCATCGATTGCTTTTACGCCAAGCTCTTCTTTTGGTGTGTCACCAGTGTTGATTGCTTCAGCGTTTTTAACTGTGTTCATGATGTATGCGTACTGTGAGCCTGTTGCAGGATCAACAGCTCGTTGCCAAGCGTAAACAAAGTCGTTTGCTGTGACCGGTTCCCCGTTTGACCATTCAGCATCACGAAGTTTGAACGTGTAAACCGTTTCGTCTTCGTTTACTTCTGGTTCGCCTTCAGCAAGTGCCGGGACGGCATTTCCATCTTTATCAAGACGGTAAAGACCTTCCATTGTGTTGGCGATCAAGTTGAATGCGACCGCGTCTGTAGCAAGAGCCGGATCGGCTGTTGTGATATCTGACGTATCCGTCAAACGAAGAACTTTCTCTCCGTTTGAAGAAGAACCGCCGCCATCAGAGTCTCCGCCTGTCGAACAAGCTGCGAGAACTGAACCGAGTGCCAAGATGATTGTCATCATGAGCAAAATCGATTTTTTCTTCATTGCGATTTCCCCTTTCGTTTTAAAAAACTAGCCGATCGTCGAATAAACATCTTACTTTTTCTTTAATTTTCTGAATATTTCATAAAGTATTCGACGAAAGAACGTTAGGGCTATTGTAAGAAATTTTTAATATAACTGTCAACTATTGAATAAAACGCTGTCATTTGATTTAACATTCTTACTCGCTTTCTGCCCCACCTTCCTAGTATCATAGAAGAAACACGGAATGTTGATGCATTCCCTCTAACGCTCGAAAGGAGATTACATCGTTGAAAAAGTTTCGAAATATATTGATTGTTTGGGGGATTGTCACACTTTTCTATACGGTGTGGTCAATTTTTTCCTATTTCCGAACTGAGTCCTTCACGTTTCATTTGAGTGGCGGCTTGTTCGTTTCAGGTATTCTGATATTTGCCATCGGGATGTTCTCCCATATGAGTGCAACAGGTCTATTTGACGGAATCATGTACGGATTTAAGCGTAATCGACGTGCAAAGTTGAAAGAAATTGACGCGGACTATGAAGAAGATGAGGAAGAAGAACCGGAAGATCGACAACTCCGTAAACAATCGGCTTGGAACTGGGTGTATGTCGGAGTTGGAAGTATCGCTCTCTCATTTCTCGTCGCTTTGATTTAATCTTTTCGTCACTTGAATCCTGTGCTAAACTAAATGCAGAATAAGAACACTTGGATGAAGACAAGTAATTCAATTCCCCTTTTCCTCAGAGAGTCTACGGTGCTGTGAGTAGATGAAAAGTTATTGAATGAATGGACTTCGGAGTGGCTCGCCTGAACAAAAAGTATGGCGAGACGGTTCACGCCCGTTAACGCGTTCAAGTGGCATAGTATATGCAAATTTGGGTGGCACCGCGGTTATTCGTCCCGATTTATTCGGGAGGACGACTGCGGTTTTTTATATTTTTCGGAGGTGTATTCACATGGCAACGATTTTTTCAGGAATCAAACCGACCGGCGTCGTGACGCTCGGGAACTACCTTGGCGCGATGAAACAATTCGTCGACCTACAAGACGACAACAATGCCTATTATTGTATCGTCGATTTACATTCAATTACTGTTCAACTCGACCGTGTCGAGCTCATGAACAACACGCGAAAATTAGCAGCACTTTATCTCGCGTCCGGTCTCGACCCGGAGAAAGCGACGATTTTCGTACAGTCTGAAGTAAAAGCACACGCTCAACTCGGTTGGATGTTAACTTGTATCGCCGGCATGGGCGAGCTCGGTCGTATGACGCAGTATAAAGACAAGTCGCAAGGCAGCGAGAATGTAGGCGCAGGGTTGTTCGTCTACCCGACGCTCATGGCTTCTGATATTTTGTTATACAATACGGAACTCGTTCCAGTCGGAGACGACCAAAAGCAACACATCGAACTTACTCGTGACTTGGCGGAACGCTTTAACAAACGTTATTACGAGACATTCACGATGCCGGAACCACTCATTCAAAAAGAAGGCGCTCGGATCATGTCTCTCACGAATCCCGTGAAGAAGATGTCTAAATCGGATACGAATGCCAAAGGATATATCTCGATGCTCGATGAGCCGAATGTCATTCGCAAGAAAATCAAGAGTGCCGTCACAGATTCGAGTGGTGTCATCTCATTCGATCGGGAGAACAAACCAGGGATTTCAAACTTGTTGGAAATTTATTCACTCTCTACCGGCACTTCAATTGATGACCTCGTCAAGCAATATGAGAATTCGAACTACGGAACATTTAAACAGGATGTGGCAGAAGCGGTCGTTGCCCTGCTTGAACCAATTCAAACGCGTTATCACGAGTTGATTGATTCACCAGAACTCGATGAAATCCTTGATGCCGGTCGCGTGAAGGCTGAAGCCGTCGCGAACAAGAATCTCGCAAAAATCGAGAAAGCGATGGGTCTCAGTCGCAAGCGTGCCAAAGTGAAAAAATAAATGATGTTAAAAAGAACGCTCAGCTGAGCGTTCTTTTTTGTATCAAATATCTACATAAAAAGAGAGACAGGCGTCCCTGTCTCTCTTCGTAAAGATGATTTGATTATTCTTTTCCTTCGATTGAAGCCCACTTGTAAGAGTAGTCCGCACCGAATGCGTGCTCAACGATATCCTTAACATATGGCTTCGTGAGGCGAGCCGATCCACGTTGGTAAACTGGCGAGATTGCGTTCTCTTCAAGAACGATTTTCTCTGCAGCTTGAAGGTCAGCCCAACGCTGTTCAGCATCTGTGCTTGATTTCGCAGATTCGATCAACTTATCGAATTCTTCATTCGACCACTTACCACGGTTGTATGGTCCGTCAGTGACGAAGAGGTCAACGAATGTCATTGGATCTTGGTAGTCAGGACCCCATCCAGCGAATGTGAACTCGAACTCACCTTTGTTCTCAAGGTCAAGTTTGTTGTTGAACGGTTGTTGTTTGATTGTAACCGTAATTCCTGGAAGGTTCTTCTCAAGCTCACCTTTGATGAACTCACCGATTTGCTTCGCAGACTCTGAGTCATAGTTGAGGAGCTCAAGTTCAACTTTGTCTGTTCCGAGCTCTTCAAGTCCAGCTTCCCAAAGTTCTTTCGCACGATCCACGTCATAGCCGCCGATGTCGCCGTTCGCTTCACGGAAGTCTTTGCCGTCAGGACCTGTTACGAAGTCTTTTGGTACGAGGTAGTTCGCAGGAATCGAACCGTTCGCAAGAAGCGTCTCTGAGATTGCTGCTTTATCGTATGCCGCGTCAATCGCGTTACGGATGTTTTGGTTATTTAATTCTTCAACAGCAGTGTTGAACTGGAGGTAGAAGAGTGTTGGTTCAACGACAGTTGAGAACTCTTCGCTGTCTTGATACTGGGCTACGAGTTCAGAAGTCAAGCCTGTGCGGTCAACGTCACCGTTTTCATACAAGTTAACACCTGTTGAAACTTCTTTAACGACTTTAACGTTGATTTCTTCAAGTTTAACTGTGTCAGCATCCCAATAGTCTTCGTTCTTGACCATCTTCCAGCCTTGCTCGCGCTCCCAGCTGTCGAGTTTGAACGGTCCGTTGTAGAGAGTCGTCTCTGCAGATGTACCGAAGTTCTCGCCTTGCTCTTTATCGAATGACTCGAGTTTTGGCATGAATACGCCGAAGCTAGTCAATCCGAGGAAGTAGTCAGCTGGTGCTGTCAATTTAACTTCAAGTGTTTGATCGTCGATTGCTTTAACGCCTACAGCATCGCGCTCGCCTTCACCTGTGTTGTACGCTTCTGCGCCTTCGATGATTGACATAACGTATGCATATTGTGATGCGTTATCTGGGTTGAGTACTTCTTTCCAAGCGTATTCGAAGTCATTCGCTGTGACAGGCTCCCCGTTTGACCAAGTCGCGCCTTCACGGATTTTGAACGTGTACGTTTTCCCGTCTTCTGAAACGTCGTGAGATTCAGCCATCCCCTCAGTCGGGTTGTCTTCTTCGTCCATGCGGTAGAGACCTTCGTTAACGTTGTTCAATACGTTGAACGATACAGCATCTGTTGCGAGTGTCGGGTTAAGTGAAGGAATATCTGAAGAATCGAGCAAGTTGAGGACTTGCGCTTCATCTGCTGAACCTTCGCCTGTTGATCCTTGTGAAGAATCCGTTTCTTCCCCTGTCGAACATGCAGCTAGGAATGCACTTGATAGAAGTGTAACCGATGATGCTAAAGCAAAACCTTTTTTCTTATTCATTGCGATGACCCCCTGATTTTTTCGTTTTAACGAAGTGAATGATGGTAGAAAATTCAGTCATTTCTTCTGACAGTATTTGTTACCAAAATCCCGTTGATGCAATAATACAATATTCTGATAATTTTGCAAAGTGTTTATTTTGATTTTTCTAAAAAATTTTATCTATAGTCTAAAAGCCCGCCTACAGTGGCGGGCTTTTAGCTCAATTTTCGTATTTTTTTGCAAAGGTTAGGACATATGAAGGACCGGTGACCGGATATCCGATATGGTCGTAACCTTTTTCGATCACATAAGAGCGTCCAGCTTGATAGATTGGCATAACAACAGCCTCTTCTAACAGCTGTGCCTCCGCTTCTCGGAATATCTCATTTCGCTCTTCTAACCGATCTGTTGAGCGAGCCTGATCCATCAATTGATCATACGATTCGCTGGCATATCGACTCGAATTGAGAACATCGTTTGTTTCAAATTGAGTCAAATAGGCGGATAACATCGGATAGTCCGGTTGCCAGCCTGATAGAGAAAACGCATAATCCCCTGAGACTTCTTTCCTAACTTTTTCTCCTAAGGGGAGCTCGATAATGTTAACGGTCAAACCATCCAACTGTTCCAAATTCTTCTTTAATTTTGCGGAGATTTGACGCGCTTCGTCATCGACAAAGCTGAGCAGCTCGATTTCGAGTTCATCTTTCTTCAGACGTTTCTTCACGGTGTCAAACAATTGGTCTGCGTTTCCTTCCAATTGTGCGATCGAATCCTCTTGGTCGATGACGAGTAATCGTTCTGTCGTCTGTTCCGCTCGCGCGAGTGAATCCTCGATTTCCGTTCGCTCAAGCGTCAATGCAATGGCTTGTCGGAACGCTACATCATTAAACGGTGCTTTTTCAACATTCGGCTTTAAATAAAAGACTCCGCTTCGGGGAACGTCCTGTACGTTCAAAATTTCCTCATCAATCGTGGAAACGTCAAAATCGTATGGGATGGGTTGCATCCCTGTCGCTTTCGACAAGTTCGGTTCACTCTTGATGGTAATCGTTTCAAGCGTGACCTGTTCAGCTTCTCGGTACGTTTCATTTTTATGTAACGAGATGGTCGTATCTCCGATTGCCTTGATTTTAAATGGACCGTTCGTCTCTAGCTCTTCCCATGCTTCCACATTTGGTTGAGGTAAAAATGCGGGCATCGCCAAAATCTGTTCGAACCCTTCCATCGGACGGACAAGAGTCAACTCGAGCGTCCGGTCATCGATTGCCTTGACCCCTAGCGTATCCGGTTCTTGTTGGCCAAGTCCGATTTCTTTTGCGGATTGAACATCTGCTAGTAAGAAGCTGAACGGTGAATTCGTATCAACGTCCACGAGTTTTTGGAAGTGATCGACGAATGTTTGCGCGTCAATCGCATTCCCTTCTGTCGTCACACTCTCTTTTAATGTGAATGTATAGACCGTTCCATCTTCGGATCGCTCTAACTTCTCAACGAGCGCTGGTTCGATGGACCCGTCTGCTCCGAATCGATACAGGCCTTCATAGAGATGGGACAGGATTGTTTGAGATGACGGATCGATTGCTAGCATGACATCCGGCTGAGTCGGAAGTGACTCCCCGTAAATCGTCAATTGTTGTTCTTCTACTGGTACTAGTTTGCGTGACTGCTCTCGTTGTTCGTTCCAAATAAATAAAAAAAGGATAAGGACTGAACCTAACAAGGCGGCCACGATGAATGATTTCTTTTTCATTCGTTGCACTCCTTTCTGTTAGACCAACCCTTATACCCTAACCTTTTTTGTGTGTTTTTTCTACCGTCAGTTCATCACTTTTGCAAATGCGAGTGTCGCATTGTGACCCCCGAAGCCGAGTGAGTTACTGAGTGCATAACGAATGTCAAGTTCCCGATTTCCTTCACGTACATAATCCAAATCACAGTCTGCTGCTGGTGATTCGCAGTTAATCGTTGGATGAATCTTGCCTTCGTGAATCGATAATGCTGTGATGACGGCCTCGACGCCACCTGCACCACCGAGAAGATGACCAATCATCGATTTTGATGAGTTGACGGCGAGCTTGTCAGCGTGTTCCCCGAACACTCGACGAATCGCTTTCGTCTCGAGCATATCGTTGAGTGGTGTACTCGTTCCATGCGCGTTGATGTATTGAACATCTTCTGGCGTGATTCCAGCGTCACGAATCGCCTCACTCATCGCTTTTGATCCGCCCTCAGCTTCTGGTGACGGTGCTGTGATATGGTATGCATCCGAACTCATTCCATATCCGACAACTTCAGCGTACATTTTTGCCCCACGTGCCAATGCGTGCTCATATTCTTCTAACACGAGCACCCCAGCTCCTTCACCCATGACGAACCCGTCGCGATTCTCATCGAACGGACGGCAGGCCGTGTTCGGGTCTGGATTCGTAGATAGAGCTTTGTTCGAACAAAATCCTGCGAACGAGAGTGGTGTGATTGGCGCTTCCGCTCCACCTGCGAACATAGCGATGGCATCTCCACGTTGAATGACACGGAACGCTTCGCCGATTGAGTTCGTCCCTGACGCACAAGCCGTCACGGAACAGTTGCTCGGTCCTTTTGCTCCAAGATAGATAGATACTTGTCCGCTCGCCATGTTCGGAATCATCATCGGAATGAAGAACGGGCTGACGCGACGTGGTCCACGGTCATGCAAGATGGCCGACTGTTTGTCAATCGTCTCGACGCCACCAATTCCGCTCCCGATCCAAATCCCGACATCGTCCGCGATTGCTTTCACATCGAGTCCGCTGTCTTTATGGGCAGCGTCTGCCGCAAGTAAAGAATATTGAATGAAGGAATCCATCTTACGCGCTTCCTTTGGTTCGACTAAATGATCGATGTTCCATTCCTTCACTTCCGCCCCGACCTTGGCCGGATATTGACTGATGTCAATCTTCGTCAACGTATCAATCGCGTTATCCCCTTTTAACAGGCGATCCCACATTGTTGAGACATCGTTTCCTAATGGTGATACGACTCCTAATCCTGTCACTACTACTCGTTTCATAAATGATTCCCCTCCGTAATGGTTGCGTGATTCCATGTCAGGCAGCTAGCCCCCCACGTGAGCCCAGCACCAAATCCTGCGATGACGACCGTTTGTCCATCTTGGATTTTGCCAGACTTGACCGCCTCGGCCAATGCGAGTGGAATGGAAGCTGCTGATGTATTCGCATGGTCTTGAATGGTCATGACAACTTTCTCTTCTTCTAAGTGTAAACGCTCCATCGCAGCGTCGATGATTCGACGGTTCGCCTGGTGTGGAACGAGGACGTCAAGGTCCTCCAACGTCTTATCGGCTTTGTCCAGTGCCTCAAGAACGATTTCGGGCATCTTCCGAACGGCAAATTTGAAGACTTCACGACCGTTCATGACGATTTTACCTTCTTCATTTTCATACAGATGTTTGCCACCTGTCCCGTCACTTCCGAGCACAAGTGAGTCAATTGAAGCGATATCGTCTTCCCCGAGCACGACAGCCCCTGCCCCATCTCCGAAAAGGACAGCCGTCGATCGATCATCCCAATCAATCAGACTTCCCATCTTCTCTGCGCCGATGACGAGCGTCTTTTTAAATCCTTTTGAATCCATGAGACTCTTCGCCGTGTCCATTGCAAAGATGAAACCGCTACATGCCGCGCTCACGTCGAACGCCACGGCGGCTTTCGCGCAAAGATTCGCCTGAACCACACATGCAGTTGCCGGGAAGGCTGGCGCCGTTGCTGTCGCACAAACGATGGCTTCAATGTCGTCGATTGTGACGCCCGCACTCTGTAACGCCCGTTCAGCAGCGCGTGTCGCCATATCTGCGACTGTCATATCTTCTTCAGCCAAATGACGTGCTTCGATGCCTGTACGAGTACGAATCCACTCATCGCTCGTATCCATTCGTTTTTCTAAATCGATATTTGTCACCCGATTGTCCGGTAAGAACGATCCGATGCCGATGATTCCAATATTCATATCGTCGACCCCTATTCTTAGTATCTGGTACTAATATAAGGGAATAAAAAGAGGATGTCAATGCATCCTCCTCGTGTTGACTGGATTAAGCTTGTTCTAAACGCTTCGTGACAGCCATGACCATCTTCGCAGAGTTGATCGATGCTGTCTCCAAAAACTCGTCGAATGACAAGTTCGCTTCTTCGTCTGCACTGTCTGAAATCGAGCGTGTGACGACAAAAGGAATACCAAACTGATAGCACGTTTGAGCGATTGGGGCAGCCTCCATCTCGACCGCTGCGACGCCGTCGAAATGACCGAGGATGTCCGCCACGCGTTTCGAATCGTTGATGAACGAATCTCCCGTCACAATCAATCCCTGATGTACATTCACATCTGGCAAGTTTTCAATGACATCTTTACAGACGCTGACGAGCTTGGCATCCGCCTCATACGCCGGCGGCATGCCTGGTACTTGTCCGTATTCATATCCGAATGCCGTCACGTCGACATCGTGATGACGAACTTCCGTCGAGACGACGACGTCTCCGACTTTCATTCCCTTTTTAAAACCGCCGGCAGAACCCGTATTGATGACAACGTCCGGTTTGAACTTATCAATCAAAAGTGTCGTACCGATGGCTGCATTGACCTTCCCGATGCCTGACTTCAAGATGACAACTTGCATGTTTCCAAGATAGCCCTCATAAAAATGATAGTTCGCGATTTCAGTGTCTACTCGTTCTGTCAACTCGTTCCGAAGTAAATTCACTTCTTCTTCCATCGCGCCGATGATGCCTACTTTCATTCCGTCTCCTCCTCAGAAAGAGAGCGACTTCCGAATAGGAGGTCGCTCAACAATTTATTTGATTTCTTTAATTTCGACGACCATGTCGCCACCTGGTGTTTGCACCGTGACCACATCACCAATCGTACGTCCAAGAAGTGCCTTGGCGATCGGTGATTCGTTCGAGATTTTCCCTGTGAACGGGTCTGCCTCAGCTCCACCAACGATTGTATACGTTTCGTCTTCATTATCTTCTTGAATGAAGAACGTTACCGTCTTCCCGATTGAGACAACCGAGTTATCGCCTGCATCATCTTGAATGATGACCGCGTTACGGAGCATTTCTTCTAATTGTGCGATGCGTCCTTCGACCATCGCTTGTTCTTCTTTCGCCGCGTCATATTCCGCGTTCTCTGACAAGTCACCGAAATCACGAGCAATCTTAATATTTTCAACGACTTCTTTACGGCGGACCGTCTTCAGTTCGTTTAATTCATGTTCGATCTTCGCTTTTCCGTCTAACGTCATATAGTGTTGTTTTTCAGCCATTTCTGTCACTCCTTCATTGTCTCCTAGTATATTACAGCTAGGGTTGAATTGAAAACGATTTATTTGCTCACGCGCGATTGCGCTCAGTGAGCACCCAACGGATTTTGGTCACGAGTAAATCGATCGCGACAAAGTTTTCTCCGCCTTCAGGAACGATGATATCTGCATACCGTTTTGTTGGTTCACAGAATTGTAAGTGCATCGGACGCACCACATTTGTATATTGGGCAACGACCGAATCGATTGAACGTCCACGTTCATTCAAATCACGCTGCATACGACGCAAGATTCGAACGTCCGCATCTGTATCCACGAAAACTTTGATATCCATCAAATCTCGTAAACGCGCATCCTCGAGTGCCAAGATCCCTTCGACGATGACGACATCGACGGGTTCGATTAAGATGGTTTCACTTGAACGCGTGTGGGCCGCATAGTCATAGACCGGCTTTTCAATCGCCTGATGTTGTTGTAACTGTTGGATATGTTCGATCAACAAATCGTTATCAAAGGCGAAGGGGTGGTCGTAGTTCGTCTTGTACCGCTCCTCCATGGTCATCTCTGATTGATCCTTATAGTACGCGTCTTGCTCGATCATGACGACCGATTGACCTTGAAACGCATCGACGAGCGCGCGGGCCACGGTCGTTTTTCCTGATCCGGTACCCCCGGCCACGCCAATAATGACGGGTTTATGTTGCATCAAAGTTAAGTCCTCCTCATCGTAATTTACGACTGATTGCTAGGCCATCACCAAGGGGCAAAATTGCAGTATGATAATCGGTCCGTGCCATCAATTGCTCAGTAAACTGTTTCACGAGACGCACGAGCCGGCGTCGGCGTCGGTCTAAAACCGATACATCCTCTAGCAAGACGTCTCCTCGTAAAAACAAATTATCGCTGTAAATCGTACCACCAATTGGTACTAAAGCGCCATACCCATCAAAAAATTTTTGATATTGTCCTTTTGCCGCATCAATAAATACGGCATCGAATTCACCTTCAATCGTTCCAATCAATTCGACGGCATCGCCGTGAACGAGCGTAATACGATCGCGCACGTCCGATCGATTGATGAATTCCGTCGCCTCTTCGAAACGGCGAGCATTCCGCTCGATAGTGACGATTTCTGCATCGGGTAACAATTCTGCCATGCGAATGGCACTATAGCCGATGGCCGTACCCACTTCGAGGATTCGGGTCGGCCGTTGCATCGCCAGTAAGGAGAGCAGCACTTCCGAACCCGTCAAATCCATGATTGGGACGTGATGAACACGCGCGAACGCCTCCATCTCCGTCAATAGCGGGGAGCGGTCATTGATTAGTTTTTCTACATATCCCTCATAGGATGCATGGTCCACTCGTTCCACCTCTTAACTCTCTTCATTCAAACGACCGGAAGCATCCGCTTCCGGTCGTCCCATCAATTACTGTTTGCTTCTTCAAACGCTTCCCATTCGGAACGGTACTTATTGACGTTTTGTTGGTGATCCTCATAGTCGACTTCGAACAAGACTTCCCCGTTCGGGAACCCTTCACGTGGAGGGCGTGCGTAGAAGTAAATGTTCTCCGTGTCGTTCGGATTAAGCACCGCTTCAAATGCGTCACGGCTCACGGCCGCAATCGGTCCAATCGGGATGCCTTCGTAACGATACGTGTTATATAAGGAATCGTTCTCCAAGTCCGCGAATGAAGTGAAAATCGATGTTTCTCCCGTTCCGTACCAGACGGTCGGGTCAGATTGTAATTTCATTCCGTCGTTTAAGCGATTCTCGAACACGCCAGCAATCTCTTTACGGTCTTCCGTTGACACCGCCTCTTTCTCGACAACGGATGCGAGCGCGAGCGTCTCATGGAACGTACGTCCTGAATCGGCTAAACGACCTTTGTATTCTTGATACATACTTTCGGTTGGTAGTAACATCTCGTCGATGATTTCATTGAGCGTTACGCCTTTATTGAATTCATATGTGGCTGGGAACAGGTATCCTTCAAGCGGATGATAGATGCCTTCCTGCAATACTTCTTCCGTCAACATTTCATGCTCGTTTACGAGAGACTGAATGTATTCACGGTCGCTCAACTGCTCAGAAATCTCTTCTTTCGGGATTTCGGCCACTTTCGCAAGTCTCGCAATCACCTGATCAATCGTGAATCCTTCTGGAATGACGAGCTTGATATCAGGGACCACAATGACTTTACCTGTTTGCAACGTTTCAATCAATTCATCGATTGATTGTGACGGAGATAACGTATACGTCCCCGCCTGGAACGACGATTCGTTCTTAAAGCGTGTATAGAAACGGAAAATCGTGCTACTCCTTACAAGCCCATTCTCTTCTAGTAATTCACCAATGTATCCCGAACCAGCACCGAGCGGGACTTCAATCTCGACCGTTTCAGTCGAAGTTGGGTCAATCGGTTCGATGGAACGCTTCACAAAGACATATGTGAGCGCCGACCCTGTGGCGATGACGAGAAGGAAGATGGCCAGGATGACAACCGTGATGCGACGGACGATCCGGTTGCGGGCACGTTTCTCATCTGACATAGATGGATGATTCATGCATTTCTCCCCTGTTCTTTTTATAAAGAGAGGCGACGAGGGATGTTCCCTAGTCGCCCGTCCCCTATTTAGTCTAGACCGACTTCGTCATTGACGATGTCGAATGCTTCCATGACCTCATCGAAGTCTTCATCGTCTTCGACGAGCTTCAAGATGAATTCGCCATCTTCAAGTTCTTCAATTTCAAATGCGTATACTTCAATCGTATCTTCATCTTCTGTCTCTGGTGCGCCAACCGGTTCGAGTACGACAAACGTCTTTTTCGAACGGTCGCTCGTCATACGGAAAATTTCTGCAAATAAATGTTCGTCTCCATTTTCGTCTGGAATACGGTACATTTCTTCTTCACGACGGATTTCTGCCATGAGAGATTCCTCCTTATTTCCCGGAACGATCCAGGTAGTTTTGTAAAATCATCACGGCCGCCATCTTGTCGATGACCGCTTTTCTCTTTTTGCGGCTGACATCTGCTGAAATGAGCATCCGTTCCGCTTGCATCGTCGTTAATCGTTCATCCACCAACACGCAAGGTAAGCCTGTCTGTTCTGTGAACGCCTCGGCAAATGCCTCGGACGCTTCACCGCGCGGACCGACTGTTCCATTCATGTTTTTCGGGTGACCGACGACGACTTCTTTCACATCGTACTGCTCGATAAACGGACGAAGGAGACGGACGGCTTCATCAAAGTCAGGTTCGGTCCAGTAGACCGTCTCCACACCTTGCGCCGTCCATCCCATCAGGTCACTCACCGCGACACCAATCGTCTTCGATCCGACATCGAGTCCCATGACTCGCTTCATATTAATCCTCTCTACGATCGTTCAAATACGATTTGACCAACTCTTCGAGAAGTTCATCCCGCTCAATTTTGCGAATCAAGTTTCGCGCATCATTATGACGTGGAATGTAGGCAGGGTCACCTGACAGTAAGTATCCCACGATTTGATTGATCGGTTGATAACCTTTTTCCTCGAGTGCTTGATATACCGTAATCAGCGTCTCACGTGTGTTAGCACGTTGATCATCTTCTGGAAAATTGAATTGCATCGTGCGATCCATTTGGCTCACAAGAATCCACCTCTTTCCGTTTGCACTTCACACTCTATTATGCCAGTGATTCGACGTAATGTGAAGCAAACTTCAATGCTTCGTCCAGTTTTGTTGCATCACGGCCACCTGCTTGTGCCATGTCTGGACGACCGCCACCACCACCACCGCAGCGTGTCGCGACTTCTTTAATCAGTTTTCCGGCATGGAAGCCACGATCATTCAAGTCTTTCGTCACACCTGCGACGAGGTTGACCTTCTCACCGTTCGCCGAACCAAGGATAATCACGGCAGAACCGAGTTTCCCTTTCAAGTCGTCGACCATACTGCGAAGGGCATCCATATCTTGTCCATCGACGCGTTTCGCAATCAATTGAACGCCACCAATCGTTTCGATTGCATCCGTTAATGAAGATGCCTCGATGTTGGCAAGCTTCGCTTTAAGCGATTCTGAAGCACGCTCGACTTCTTTGATTTCAGCTTGAAGTGCTTGAACGCGTGCAGGAACTTCAAGTGGTTTCGTCTTCAACAGTTTCGCTGCTGCTTCAAGCGTCTCGATTTGCTGGTTCATCACTTCGTATGCGCCAGCTCCTGTGACCGCTTCGATGCGACGTGTCCCGGCGCCAATCCCTGATTCAGACAAGATTTTAAAGAGTCCGATTTCAGCCGTGTTGGAGACGTGAATCCCACCACAAAGCTCAACCGAGTAATCACCTGCTGATACGACCCGAACGACATCACCATACTTCTCGCCGAAGAGTGCCATCGCACCTTTTGCTTTCGCATCCGCAATGTTCATCTCTTCGATGGCGACACCGATTGATGCCCAAATTTTCTCGTTCACTTGACGCTCAATCGATTGAAGCTCTTCAGGTGTCACTTGACCGAAGTGTGAGAAGTCAAAACGGAGACGATCTGGTGTCACGAGTGAACCCGCCTGGTTGACGTGCTCCCCGAGCGTATCTTTGAGTGCACGATGCAAAAGGTGCGTCGCCGTATGGTTTTTGACGATGGCTTGACGCGATGCCTGGTCGACAGTGGCTGTGACGGCTACTTCCGCTTTCGCCACACCTGACTCGACCGTGACTGTATGCAAGTTCTGTCCGTTTGGCGCTTTCGACACATCTTTCACGCGAAGAAGGAAGTCTTCTCCGACGATTTGTCCTTTATCACCGATTTGACCGCCACTCTCAGCGTAAAATGGTGTCTGATCGAGGATGACTTGTGCCTCTTCTCCTGCAGCGACGACGTCGGCGAGTTCGCCGTTGTGAATCAAGCTGATGATTTTTGCGTTCGTCTCAAGGTTGTTGTATCCGAGGAATGTCGACGGCATCGTGATGTCTGCAAGCACACCCGACTGAATCTGCATCGATTCCACGTCAGCACGCGCTTGACGTGCACGTTCACGTTGTTCATTCATCGCTTCTTTGAAGCCGTCCTCGTCGACCGTCATCTGATGGTCTTCTGCATATTCGATTGTCAATTCGAGCGGGAAGCCGTACGTGTCATAAAGACGGAATGCGTCTTGACCGCTGATGATGTTTGACCCAGCTGCTTTTTGTGCTTTTGCGACTTCGTTCAAAATCGCGAGACCGTCATTCAACGTTTCGTGGAAACGCTCTTCCTCGTTTTTGATGACTTTCTTGATAAAGTCTTTCTTCTCGTTCACTTGCGGGTAGAAGTCGACCATGATGTCACCGACGACGTCGACGAGCTCATACATGAACGGACGCTCGATACCAAGCATCTTCGCATAGCGGACCGCACGGCGGAGAAGACGACGGAGGACATAGCCACGTCCTTCGTTCGATGGGAGTGCCCCGTCACCGATTGCGAACGATACCGTACGGATGTGGTCCGCGATGACTTTGAACGCGACGTCCTTGCTGCTGTCTTGACGGTATACGTCGCCACTGATTTTTTCAGTTTCACGAATGATCGGCATGAAGAGGTCGGTATCGAAGTTTGTCGGTACGTCTTGAAGGACGCTCGCCATCCGTTCGAGTCCCATCCCTGTATCAATGTTTTTACGCGGAAGCTCTGTGTAGTTTCCGTGTCCGTCATGGTTATATTGGCTGAACACGATGTTCCAGATTTCAAGGTAACGCTCGTTCTCCCCACCCGGATAAAGTTCAGGGTCTGTCGGGTCGTCCCCGAATGCTGGACCACGGTCAAAGAAGATCTCCGTGTTCGGACCAGATGGACCTTCACCGATTTCCCAGAAGTTATCTTCTAGCGGGATGATGCGGTCAGCCGGCATGCCGAGGTTCAACCAAATTTGTTTTGATTCTTCATCGTCCGGGTGAATCGTGACGGAGAGACGGTCCGGATCGAGTCCGTACCATTCGTCGCTCGTCAACAGTTCCCAGCCCCATGTGATCGCTTCTTCACGGAAGTATTCACCGACTGAGAAGTTCCCGAGCATTTCGAAGAACGTATGGTGACGTGCTGTCTTCCCGACGTTCTCGATATCGTTCGTACGAATCGATTTTTGAGCGTTGACGATCCGTGGGTTCGCTGGAATCACACGTCCATCAAAATATTTCTTCAATGTCGCAACACCAGAGTTGATCCACAACAAAGTTGGGTCTTCGACCGGTACGAGCGAAGCACTCGGCTCCACGCTGTGCCCTTTTGATTTGAAGAAATCTAAGTACATTTGGCGAATCTGTGCGCCAGTCAATGATTTGAGCGGTTTCATGAACAATTCCTCCTTATTTCTGAACGAAACGAAAAAAAGCGATGCCTGCCCCTGTGGAAAGGGACGAAAGCATCGCTTCGTGGTACCACCCTCGTTCGCACGGTATACACCGTGCCTCGAACATCCGTTAACGTGGATGAGGCGCCCAGGTTGAGTGGGGACTCCAGAATAGCTTCGGTCGGCCGACCCCCATCTTCTCGCAGCCTAGGAAGATGTCTCTGTAGAGGCGGTGACGACGTACTCATTTCCTTCATCGTCTGTATCGTTTCAGTTGTCTATTCGTCATTATCACACGCGTTCGGAAAGACGTCAAGACTTCCCGCCTAAGCGCTCGACCAATTTTGTCCGTCGCACCGGTTCTTCTTCTCGCGTCGCCGCCTCGAGCGCACGCACGTCACCAAACAAGAGTAAACTCTTCTTCGCCCGAGTCACAGCTGTATAAATCAAGTTGCGCGACGATCGGAATCCTCCGTTGAAGAAGACCGGCATGAGCACGATCGGGAACTCGGAACCTTGTGACTTATGGATCGTGATGGCGTAGGCATGGGTGAACTGGTCCCATTCACTACGGTTGTACTCGACTTCTGTCTGGTCGAATCGGATATAAATCTTGTCGACCTTATCGACATTTTCCTTCGCATAGAAGATGTTCGTGATTTCCCCGATGTCCCCGTTATAGACGTTCTCCTCGGCGTTGTTGACGAGTTGTAGCACTTTATCACCGTTTCGGTAAATGCGCGTCCCATGTTTCACTTCACGGGCACTCGATTTTGGATTGAATACGTTCTGAAGTGCTTCATTCAGCCCATCAATTCCACAGACACCCCGATATGTCGGTGCGAGCACTTGAATATCAAACGGTGAATATCCTTTTCGGAGAGCCGCTCCTGCCATCTGACAAATCGCTTGAAGCGCCGTTTCTTGGTTCGCCGTATAGAAACGCCGGTCTGGCAGTGACGCCAACAAATCGTCTGGCATTTTCTTCGCATTCAACGAATGGGCAAGTCGGAGGATGCTCGATTCCGACGCCTGACGATGGACGACGTCAAGGCGGACGACCGGAATCCCTTCTGTCGCCATCAAATCGGCAAGTACTTGCCCCGGTCCGACAGATGGGAGCTGATCACGGTCTCCGACGAACAAGATTTTCATGCCGTTCGGTACCGCTTTGAGCAAACTTCGGAACAAAAAGATGTCAATCATCGACGCCTCATCGACGATGAGCACTTTCCCGACAAGTGGATTCGTCTCATCGACTTGGAACGAACTTCCGTCGAACTTTAACAGACGATGAATCGTCGAGGCCGGTAGCCCGGTCGACTCACTGAGGCGTTTCGCCGCTCGACCCGTCGGTGCGGCCAAGACGAACGGGAACGGTTGGTTCGGAACGGGTTCTAACTTCCAATCGAAGACATCGCTGAGTGCATGAATGATGCCTCGAACGACCGTCGTCTTCCCGGTACCCGGTCCACCGGTAAGAACCATGAGCGGTGACTTGAGAGCGAGTTCGATGGCTTCTCGCTGTTGAGTGGCATATTCAATCGAGAACATTTCCTCGACACGTCCGACCGCGTCAAAGATGGTCGTCATGTCCACGTCCTCTGTCGTCGATGTCGCCATGATTCGGGCCAACTCTTCTGCCGCCTTCCGTTCGGCACGGAAGACACGGGGATGATAGACGACCCCATCCTCGATGACGACCCGTTCTTCTTTAGCGAGCGATTCGAGCGCCGTGACGAGCGCATCACCCGGATCAGCCCCGATGATTCGAGGCATCTCGGCTTCGAGTTGTTCCGCCGTCACGTAGAGATGACCGTTCCCTTGCTCGAGTTCTAATACGTACAGCACGGCTGCCGCGATGCGTTCAGGATGAATGCCTTGAATCCCAAAATGTGCCGCGATGGCATCCGCCGTCTTGAATCCAATCCCCTGTACGTCGTACATGAGCGCATACGGATTCTTCTCAATCGTCTCCATCGCCCGTCCTTCATACTCTTTATGAATTTTCGAGGCGAGACGTGGCGTCACGTCGAATGGAGCGAGAAACAAAAGCAACTGATCGACCCCATATAAAACGTTCAGGCGTTCGGTGATCACACGCGCCTGCTTTTCTTTCAATCCGTCTACCTCAGACAGGATACTCGGATGTTTGACGATTTGATCGATACAATCGTCTCCAAGAGAATCCGCAATCTTTTGCGCCGTCTTTTGACCGATTCCGGGAAAAGACCCGTTCGTCAAAAAGCGGACGGCTGCACGTTTCGTCATCGGGACGACACGACGAATCCAATCCGCTTTCATCTGTTTCCCAAATCGAGGATGGTCAACGAGACGACCGTGCGCCTTATACGTCTCGCCTTTTTCGATGCCGACTCCGACGCCAGCGATGACCATCTCGGTCTCATCCGTCTCAAAATTCTTTTCTTTAATACGTACGAGCGCAATCGTATGCGCCTCTTCTTCTGATTGAAACAGGACGCGAATGACTTTTCCAGTCAACTCATAAGGTGCTGCCATCATATCCGACACCTCCAGCTATTTTTCCATCATCCATTATAGCCCGAGATGAATCGATTGAACAAATGCCCTAATTAAACAGGTTTAAGATTTGCTCGATTCGGTCGAGATCGACGACTTCCAAAATACGTATCAACTGTTCGATATCGACCCGGTCCAAAATGCGCTCAACCTGATCCAAGTCCACTTCTTCAATTAATCTCTGAATCCTGTCCAAGTCACCAGATGCCTGATATGCCTCGAGTTTTGTGAAGAGCTCGGTCTTCTCGATTCGAATCGAGTCCTCAAGCATCCCTCTCGCCCCAAATAGGACGAGACCGATGACAGCCAACTGAATCAACCAGTTCGTCACGACTTTCCAGAATGGAACGGTCTGATGGATGAACGGAATGAGCGGAATGAACGTTACTTGAAGGAATATGATCCCGACTTGAACATACACGTTTGGAATGAGAAATCCGAGTAATGCCAGAATCAATGGAACGAGCCACCCCACACCGACATGTTCAGATGTATGTTGCCAAGACTTTTGCTCACTGTACACATAGTGAACTGTCCATCCGACGAGAAGGAGCGCTATGAATAAAAGAAGGATTAACGTTAAGAGTCCACGTGGTTCAACGACCACTTGATACAAAATCGTATTCGTCCATTTTCCGTCTGCCAATCGTTCATTTACCGATTCAAATAATTGATTCAACCACACGTACTCGACAATGAAAAACAAAATGACGCTGACCATGCTGAATTTTCGCAAGCCACTCGACCTCCTTCTATAGGTTGTCATTCCCCCACTTCAATACTGCTAGTCGCGTTTTTGATTTAAAGAAACGGGGAACTGTTCGAATGAAACATTGAAGGAGGAATCATCTATGGGCAAACGAATTCCAGTCAGCGGATTATGTGAACTCGTTTTAGAAGTGACAGACATGAACGAAGCCGTAGCCTTTTGGCATGAAAAATTAGGGCTTCCTGTCGTCGAACAATGGGTCGGAGACGATGCCGAACCGAGTGAATCACAAGAACAAGCGAACGAACCGTGGGCAACATGGCTCTATATCGGCGGGAACACACGGTTAGGTCTTTGGTTGAAACGCGACTTTACGGATGAAGAGGATGCGAACCGGAAACAAGACGTGACGGAATGGGACACGCTCTATGATGAAGGTGGCGTCCACGTCCACTGTGCGTTCTTCGTTCCGATGGAGTCGTTTGAACAGGCACTCGAAATCTTAGATGAGACCGATGTCCCTGTTAAACTTCGGATGTGGGACGAGGATGAGACGAAAAATGGGAAAGAACGCTCTGCGTACTTCAAAGACCCGAGCCATAACATCATCGAACTGTATACGAAAAATATGGACGAGGCGTACGGCGAGTTTGCCGGAGAACCCGTCAAAATCACAACGAAACAACTCTAATCGCGTCAACAAAAAAAGTGCCATCGCAATGGAGCGATGGCACTTTCCTATTCAAGAAATCAGTTTCCAAGCAGTGCATCCATCTTCGCGACGGCGTCACGCGCAAGTTCATGATCCGGTTGCATCTCCAAGACGCGTTGAAGCTCAGCGTACGTTCGTTCCTGGTCACCCAAGAACGCATATGCGATTGCCAAGTTGTAACGGGCATCCGTATGGCTCGCATCGAGATCGAGCGTCTCTTCTAGCGCAACGACCGCCTCTTCGAGCTGTTCACTCTGTGCGAGTGCAAGTCCGTATTGGAACGTGATCTCCACGTCTTCTGGCGATTGTTTTTTCGCTTCACGCAGGCGTGGCATCGCTCGAACGAAATCACCCATCGCCTTATACGTCAACCCGAGCATGAAATGAAGATCAGCATCATCCATCCCAGAAAGGAGCGCTTGGCGAAGCGACGCCTCCGCTGACTCCAATTGCTCAAGTTCATAGGCAAGGGCACCTTTCGCATAGTGCGCGGCACCGAACGATCCATCGAGTTCAATCGCTTTGTCATAGAAGATGACGGCACGATCGTAATCGTTGATCGCCTGAAGCAACGTCCCCATGTTGACGAAACCAGTCGGGTCCGTCGGGTTCGCTTCAATCGCCTCGTTGAAATGTTTGGCTGCCTGTTCGAATTCACCTTGCTGCATCGCTTGGATGCCTTGTTCGTTTGCGTTCATATCAATCACCTCATCCGATATAGTCGAGTCGTTTTCCGTTTCGGTACGCTTCGTCAATCGTTGCCCCACCGAGACAGACATCGCCGTCATAGAAAACGACCGCTTGTCCTGGCGTGATGGCACGTTGTGGCTCGTCAAACTTGACGAGGACCTCGCCATTTTCGAGTGGAGCGACCGTGACCGGCACATCTTGTTGGCGATAACGGAACTTCGCCGTCGCCCGGAACTCTCCTGTAAGAGCGGCTCCCGTCCATGACAGTTTCGAAGCAAGCAGCGCATCTGAATAGAGCGCGTCGTGATGGAATCCTTGTCCGACGAACAAGACGTTGTTCTCGACATCTTTCCCGACGACGAACCAAGGATCACCGTCGCCACCGATTCCGAGACCGTGACGTTGTCCGAGTGTATAATACATCAACCCGTCGTGACGTCCTTTGACGACGCCATCGAGCGTCCGCATTTCACCAGGCTGTGATGGAAGGTATTCCGACAAGAATTCTTTAAAGTTCCGTTCACCGATAAAGCAGATTCCCGTCGAATCTTTCTTCTTCGCCGTCGCGAGTCCTGCCTCTTCGGCAATCGCACGTACATCTTTCTTGTCCATATGACCAATCGGGAACATCGTCCGCGCGAGCTGGTCTTGTGACAATTGGTTCAAGAAATACGTTTGGTCTTTGTTATCGTCTTTTCCTCGTAACAAACGATGCTCACCATCAACATATTTCACTTGCGCATAGTGTCCGGTCGCTACAAAATCGGCACCGAGTCGAAGCGCATGGTCGAGGAATGCTTTGAATTTGATTTCTTTGTTACACATGACGTCCGGGTTCGGCGTCCGACCGAGACGATATTCCGCTAAGAAATATTCAAAGACGCGGTCCCAATATTCTTTTTCAAAGTTGACCGCATAGTAAGGAATCCCGATTTGGTTCGCCACGGCGATGACATCTTCATAGTCCTCTGTCGCCGTACACACACCGTTCTCGTCCGTGTCATCCCAGTTTTTCATAAAAATTCCGATGACGTTATACCCTTGTTCTTTTAACACATGGGCCGTCACCGATGAATCGACGCCACCTGACATCCCGACGACGACCGTCGTCTCTTCAGGGGCTTTCGTGCGTAAATTCATCTATCTCACTCCGTTCATAAATGTCGAGACGACTTCTTCTAGTCGCTCCGCGAGCCGTTTCGCGTCCTCGACCGAGTTACCGTGGCCAAAACTGATTCGAACAGACTGACGCGTCCGCTCTGAATCCCCGTACATCGCCGACAATACATGGGACGGTTCGACCGACCCCGCCGTGCAGGCGCTCCCGCTCGAAATCGCCATGCCCCGCATATCCATCATGATGAGGAAAGGTTCAAGGTCAATTCCAGGGAGGTATAGGTTCACGATGTGAGGTAAACGATTCGACCCGTTCACCTCATAAGTTACGCCTAGTTCGTCAAGACGTTGACGCAGTGCCAAATCGAGCGAAGCATAGAGAGTCACTCGGTCCTCACGCTCTGCCATGACGAGTTCAGCTGCTTTTTGGAATCCGACGGCACCCGGAACATTTTCCGTGCCGGCTCGACGTTTACGTTCTTGTTGTCCACCAAAAGAACGTGACGCTAATTTTACACCTGTTTTCATGAAAAGAAAACCGATACCTTTTGGCCCATTCACTTTATGTGCGGACGCCGACAATAAATCGACATGAATACGTTTCACATCAATTTCTTCTGTACCGAGCGCTTGTACCGCATCCGTATGGAAGAGAGCCTGATGGTCTTGTAACAACTCCCCGATTTCTTGAATCGGTTGGCACGTTCCGACCTCGTTGTTGCCGTACATAACCGATACGAGAATCGTATCCTCACGTAACGCTGATCGGAACGTTTCTATATCTACAGCTCCCGACTCATCAACATCGAGATACGTGACGTCGAAGCCCTCGCGCTCAAGTTGCTCCATCGCGTGAAGAACGGCGTGATGTTCGACTTTTGTCGTGATGATATGTTTGCCTTTTTCTTGATGGGCATACGCCGCACCGAACAAAGCATAATTATCTGACTCCGTCCCACCTGACGTAAAGACGATCTCGTTCGGTGAAGCACCAATCCACTTTGCGAGGACGCGACGTGACGAATCGAGCGCCGCCCGGGCGTTACGTCCAATTCCGTGGATGCTCGACGCGTTCCCGTACGTCTCTAAAAAGTAGGGTGTCATCGCTTCGAGGACTTCTGGTCGCATCGGTGTCGTCGCAGCGTGATCAAAATAGTTCATCTAAAGTCACCTCATTATTAAATATAAAACATGTAGCCGTCTGACTCTTCCTCAGCGAGGTCAGCGAGTGTCGTTTCATCAAGGACGGTATCAATTGCTTCTTTGATTTTATCCCAAAGCTTCCGTTTCACCGCATCATCTGCTTCAGATTCTTCGACGATGGCCAGCGGTCCTTCGAGCAAGCGAATGATTTCACCCGCTGTCACTTCTTCTGGCGGTTTGACGAGCTGATAGCCGCCATACGCACCACGCACGCTCTTGACGAGTCCACCGTTACGGAGTGGGCCGATTAATTGCTCTAAGTAATGCTCTGGCAATTCATGTCGTGCCGCAATCTTTTTTAAACTGAGCGGTTTGTTATCAGTCTCGCGTGCCAACGCAATCATAATCGTCAAGCCATAACGGCCTTTAGTAGATATTTTCATCTTCAAGTCTCCTTCTGTTATACTAATCGAACAAACGTTTGTCGAAAGGAATGGTTACGTATGCCTGATTTATTTCATCAATCGAATGGCGGACCGCTCGCCAATCGGATGCGCCCCGAAACATTAGATGACGTTATCGGACAGCGCCATATCATCGGCGAGGGCAAGCTACTTCGTCGTGCCATCGAAGCCGATCGACTCGGTACGATTATCCTATATGGTCCACCTGGCACCGGTAAGACGACACTTGCCCGTGTTATTTCGAATTACACGAAAGCGACATTCGTCCAATTGAACGCCGTCACAGCAAAACTCGATGAATTGCGGAACGTCATTCGTGAAGCGGAGTCCCGCTTCGACTATGAAGACGAACGGACGATTCTCTTTTTAGATGAGATCCACCGGTTCAATAAGCTCCAACAAGACGCACTCCTTCCTGCCCTTGAGTCTGGAAAGCTCGTCCTCATCGGAGCGACGACAGAAAACCCGAGTTTTGAAGTAAACGCCGCACTCCTGTCACGCGCGACCGTGTTTCGACTCGAGCCACCTGGTGCTGAAGAGTTACGTGCCGTCCTTGAGCGGGCGCTACACGACTCACGTGGTCTCGGAAATTATCCGGTCAAAATGGATGAAGCTGCTGCAGACCATTATATCAAAATGGCGGATGGTGACTACCGTGTCCTGTTGAACGCACTCGAACTCGCCGTCTTGACAACGCCTGAGGTGGACGGAGAGATTCATATCACGCTAGAGGTCGCGGAAGAGTCGATTCAACAGAAGTCAATCAAATACGATAAGACGGGCGACCGACATTACGATGTCATTTCGGCGTTCATCAAATCGATTCGGGGGTCTGACCCGGATGCCGCGCTATACTGGCTAGCCGTCATGATTGAGGCTGGCGAATCTCCGCGATTCATCATGCGTCGTTTATACGTCCATGCCGCCGAAGATATCGGAATGAGCGACCCGAACGCACTTCTCATCGTCGATGCAGCAGCACGAGCGAGCGAGTACATCGGTTTTCCAGAAGCTCGCATCCCAATCGCAGAAGCCGTTCTCTATTTGGCAACCGCTCCAAAATCAAATGCGGTCATCACCGCCATCGACAAGGCGCTTCACCACGTCCGCACAGTCGAGGGAGGCCCTGTGCCCGTACATCTCCGGGATGCCCATAGTCCAGGAGCACGTGAACTCGGGAACGGGGTCGGATACAAGTATCCACATGACGAAAAAGACGGGTTCGTCCCTCAAAACTATTGGCCAGAAAACTTGGCTAGAAAACGACCAAATTACTATAAACCGACGCCACGTGGATTCGAGCAACAAATCCAAAAACGGCTCGATTATTGGGAAAAACGACGCGACTCGAAATGAGCCAGCGTCGTTTTATTTTTGGATGCGGTTGATTTCGACGCCCGCTTGTTCGAGCAAGTCATTGATGACGTATCCTGCAGCGACAAGTCCTGCAACCGATGGGACGAACGCGTTCGAGCTCGGTGGCATCTTCGCTTTACGGATCGGGGCATCTTTCTTCCCGACGACCTCGTTCACGTCTTCGCGTGTCACGATTGGAGATTCGTCCGAGAAGACGACCGGGACGCCTTTGTAGATTTTCTCTTTACGTAGACGAGTACGGACCATCTTCGCAATCGGGTCATATGACGTATCTTTAATGTCGACGACCTTGATGCGTGTCGGATCCATCTTATTCGCCATCCCCATGCTTGAGATGACCGGGATGCCGCGACGCTTACATTCTACGATTAAATGAATCTTATAGATGATCGTGTCTGACGCATCGATAACGTAGTCGATGTTTTGAGCGAAGAACTCTTCATATGTCTCTTCTGTATAGAACATCTTCAATTGGACGAGGTCTAAGTCCGGGTTGATGTCGAGGAGACGTTTCCCCATCGCTTCGACTTTCGGTTGACCGACCGTCGACAATAGTGCGTGGATTTGTCGGTTGACGTTCGTGATGTCGATATCATCTTTATCGACGAGGACGATGCGTCCGACGCCACTGCGCGCAAGTGCCTCTGCCGCAAATGAGCCGACACCGCCGACGCCTAAAATCGCGACCGTTTTATTCTTTAAAGCATCAAGGCCTTCAGAGCCGATGGCCAATTCATTACGTGAAAACTGGTGTAACATATTTCTTCCTCCAACTAATCCTATTTTCTCATACTATTTTACTCGGAATTATATTCAAAAAAAAGACGTCTCGCGACGTATTTACAAAAAAATCGATGGGGCCCGGAGTGCCGTGACGATGCCTTGCTTTTGAACCTGCGTATGCAGGTGGGTGACCTAGCGTTTCCTTCACAAGTCCTCCTGCACGTGATGAGGCAGTTGATCTGGTTAGCAGTTCGGTCTCCCGTATTCAAAGTGTTGGCTCAAAATAACGAAGGCGGCTCTCGTACACCTCAGGTATCCCATCTGTTGATTTAACTATAGCGCTTCTGTAAAAAGAAGTCAATGAGAAACGCCGACTTCACGTGACAGTTTGGTCACAACCATTTGTTACGAAACGCACGGTCCGGGTCATACGTGAACTGTTGACGCTCGATGTTGAAACGGCGGTCGCGCGAGTCGTTCCCGACACCCGCCTGGTACGCCCAATTCCCCCAATTGCTCGCCACGTCATAATCGATTAGTTTCGATTCAAAGTAGGAAGCCCCGTAACGCCAATCTTGTTTTAACTCTTTTGAAAAATAATTCGCCACGATTTGTCGCCCCCGATTGGACATCCATCCCGTCGCATTCAGTTCGCGCATAAACGCATCTACGAAATCAACACCCGTCTCTCCCTTTCGCCATTTTTCAATGACATCCGCCTCGACTCGCCAGTCTTTCCGTTTCGACCGGATGCCTTGTGATCGAAATAATTTTTTCCCTTGCTCGAGTGCGACCCATTGAAAGAACTCACGCCATAATAGTTCAAAGTACAGCCAGTACGTTGATTCATTTACCCCATGCGTTCGTTCATGTGCCTCGAGTTCAAAGAATACCCGTCGAGGTGATAACGAGCCGTTCGCTAAATAAGAAGATAGCTTCGTCGAGTCATCGACACCAAAACCATTTCTCGTTTCTTTGTACGTTCGAATCGGCACGGACAAATAGTCATTCAATCGACGCTTCGCTGCCAATTCGCCACCTTTGAACGGAAACGCCGTCCTCGGGTCTTGCTTTACTTCTTGAATCGAAAATGGGAACGTCACCTCGCGTGTGGCAGCCGTCGCCTTACGGGAAATCAGTTCTCGGGGGCGTACATCATATTCGACCGCTTTTCGAAACTCCGTGAAGAGAAATGGCATCTTCTCGAACGGGATATCCCCCTCTTCAAATAACGTGAATCCACCGAACGTCTCGTACTCCCCTTTCCATTTTTTGATCACTTCATTTTCACGTCGGCGCTCATTGTACCCGACTGCCCGCTGAAACAAGAGACGGTCGGCCGGGTCGAGCGTCTCGAGCGGATGACCAACATGAACAAAAAATGGGATCCCGAGTGCGTCTAACGAACCTGCCACATCTTCTAGCGACTCCTTCAGGAAATGAAGTCGCTCCTTCCCAAGTGGAATGACGCCATAACGATTTTCAACGAACTGATTCGGACTGATAAAAAAATGACCTTCGATCGGATCGTCATGGCGAAGTGCCTCTTCAAGCGGTAAATGATCATCAATACGTAAATCATTTTGGTACCATATGATTGTTTTCATCATTAGACCTCCTCCACCCTATAGTATGATGGGTTATAATCTTTGTCATGAAGATGGAATGTGCTCGAGATATGTTTTCAAAATCAAATTGTGTGGAATATATTCTTCTAGAAGAGAAAGGGGTGCAACATAATGGCTAAGAAAGGCAAAATGGGAACATTGATTAAAATCGCGACGGCGGTCGCACCGTTCGTCTACGATTACTATAAAAAGAACAAGGCAAAGAAATCACCGAAGAAATAACACTCACGTCTCAGCCAATAAGCTGAGACGTTTTTTTTATGTTTTTCAATCGCCTGTGCTAAGATAAATCAATCATTCTATTGAAACGAGGCGATGTTCGTGCACGTCCGATCTATCCACCTTTTACGCATTCTCTTCAAATGGGGTCTCTTCATGACCGGGTTGTTCTTACTCGCGCTCGGTTCATCTATCATGATCACGGCAAATCTCGGGGTTTCCACGTGGGACGTCCTTCATATCGGTATCGCTCACCATCTTCCGATTTCAATCGGGACGGTGATTTTATGCGTCGGTCTTTTACTCGTTCTATTTAAATACATACTCGACCGCATCCGTCCTCAGTTCGGAACTCTAGTTAACGCGGTGTTCGTCGGGGTGTTCATGAACGTGATATTAAATGAGCAATGGCTCCCTGTTTTCGAAGGGATGATTGTGAATATTGTTTGGCTCACATTCGGCATATTTGTGATGGGCATGGGAGCTGGTCTCTATGTCGCCGTCGGGTACGGTGCAGGTCCACGCGATGGATTGACACTTGCCTTAGCAGACCGTTTCCAAACGTCCGTCCGTGCCATGAGGACTTGGATGGAACTGACCGCTTGTCTCATCGGTTGGGCACTCGGCGGGCCACTTTTCTTCGGGACCGTCTTATCGATTTTCCTCATCGGTCCGTTCTTCCAGTTTTGGCTAGAACGGTTCCGCCTGTTCATCGCCTATGTCGATCGTCTCAAAGTAAAATTCGCATGAAAAAGAGAGGAGATCTCCTCTCTTTTTATGTGTTCGGAATGAGCACAATCTTTCCGAACTTACCCGATTGTTTAAAATACGCCTGTGCCTCACGTGCCTCTTCAAGCGGGAACGTCCGGTCAATGACCGGTTTTAGCTTCCCTTCGGCGACCGAGCGCAACATCTCCGCGAATTCATATCGTGTCCCGAGAACAGACCCGTACATCGCGATATGTTTCAAGTACAGCGTCCGGAAGTCGAGATGGGTCGTCTGTCCTCCCGCCGAACCAGAGATACAGAACTTCCCTCCCTTTTTCAAGATGTTTAGAGATACATCAAATAGCGTATCTCCCACGACATCGAGGACCGCGTCGACCGGGCCACCGTTCGCAGCGATGATATCATCGGCGAGCGTCTCAGAACGGTAGGAAAACACTTCGGTCGCCCCAAGCGCTTTTAACTCTTGCTCGTTTTTCAAATCACCGACGATAGCGAACACATTCGCCCCGAATACGTTCGCCGCAATTTGGATGTTGAGTGAGCCGACCCCGCCACTTGCCCCAGTGACGACAATCGTCTCACCGGAACGGATGTGTAACTGCTCGTTCATATGCCAAGCCGTGAGACCACTTACGGAAAAGACTGCACTCTCGACGAAATCATCAAGCGGCATGTCAAAACAAAGGTCAGCCGGCCATGATACATACTCCGCGTAGCCCCCGTCATACTCTGATCCAATAAAGGACATATCGTCCGACAAGTGTTCCTTCCGCTCAGGTCCGCTCGAGGTGAACGGGAATAAGACGACGTGTCGACCCATCATCCCTTGGTCGACCCCATCTCCGAGCTCGACGACTTCACCAGTGATGTCTGAACTGGGAATGCGTGGGAACTGGACGCCTTCCGGGCGCCATCCTGACTTCTCCCCAGTTCCATAAGCCCCTTCTCGCATCCATATTTCCGTATTGTTAATCGCGCAGGCGCGTACCTTGATCAGCACTTCTCCTGCTTTCGGAGACGGTTTCGGGATATCAACCACTTGGAGTTGGTCAACGTCCCCATATCCTATGACTTGTACAGCTTTCATGGTATTTTGCCTCCTTCGCTTTCGTTCATCCATAAGTATTTACCCACGAAATGCTGTTATCACGCCAAAAAAGGGCCGCCCTTTATCAGGCAGCCCTCGATTTATAGTTGTTGACGTTGTAACAGGTTCGTGAAGACGCCACCTTTTTGACTGAGTTCTTCGTGCGTTCCATCTTCTACGATTCCTTCTGCCGTCACGACAAGAATCCGGTCGGCATTCCTTACAGTCGCTAAACGGTGCGCGATGATGAGCGTCGTTCGATTTGCTGCCAGTTCATTTAATGAATCCTGAATGATGGCCTCGGTCTCCGTATCGAGCGCCGAGGTCGCCTCATCGAGTATTAAAATCGGCGGATTTTTCAAAAACATACGCGCAATGGCGATGCGTTGTTTCTGACCTCCGGAGAGTTTTAGTCCACGCTCTCCGATTTGTGTATCAAGACCGTGCTCGAGCTCTTCGACGAGCGTGCCGAGATGTGCTTTTTCCACCGCATGCATGATCTCTGCATCGGTCGCATCCAGTTTCCCGTAAGCAATGTTCTCCCGTAGCGTACCCGCAAATAAGAAGACATCTTGTTGCACAATTCCGATTTGACGACGTAAACTCTCTTTCGTCATGTTCCGGATATCCATGCCGTCAATCGAGATGGCACCCTTTGTGACGTCATAAAAACGCGGAATGAGTGAACAGATGGTTGTCTTTCCAGCCCCGCTCGTCCCGACTAAGGCAACAGTCGTCCCTGCCTCGATCGACAAGTCAATATCTGTCAACACTTGGCGGTAGTCTGAATAGCCGAATGAGACGTCATCGAAGACGATATCGCCTGTCAACGTTTCGACCTCTGTCGCATCCGCTCGGTTCTCAATGTCCGGCTCTTCATCAAGCAACTGCGTGAATCGTTTGAACCCTGCCATCCCTTTCGGATACATCTCGAGGAGCGCCGTGATCTTTTCAATCGGCTTAATGAGTAAATTCATGTACAAGATGAAGCCGACGAGTTGTCCGTACGATAGTTGTCCTTCATACGTCAAGTACGCCCCGTATACAAGGACGAGCAACGTCATAAGACGCGTCGTGATATAGATACCTGCGAGTGACGTACTCATGACGCGATACGCTTCAATCTTCGAGCCGCGATAGAAGTTGTTGTCTTTTTGGAAACGCCCGATTTCGAACGCCTCGTTCGTAAACGATTGGACGACGCGTGCCCCGGACACACTGTCCTCGACGCGCGCGTTCACTTCCCCGATATTCGTGTACATCTTTTGCCACGCCTTGTTCATGTTCTTATTCGCATACGTGATCATGATGATGAGGAACGGTACTGCGACAACGGTGACGAGTGCGAGTTCTGGGTCGATCGAGAACATGATCCCGAACGCACCGAGTAACGTCATGATGGCGATAAAGAAGTCTTCCGGCCCATGGTGCGCCACTTCCCCGATATCGAACAAGTCGTTCGTGACCCGGCTCATCAAATGGCCGGTCTTATGATTGTCAAAGAAGCGGAACGACTGTTTATGGATATGCGTGAACAACTCTTCCCGCATGTCCGTCTCGATGTTGATGCCGAGCTTATGTCCCCAGTAGTTGACGACGTACTGCATCATCATGGCCAATATGTATAGAATCAACAGGCCGATGCTGACAATGATAATCCAGTTCCATTCCCCACCCGGCAACAAGTCGTCGATGAACCATTGAACGGCAAGCGGAAATCCAAGTTCAAGCAGTCCGACGAGAATTGCGAATGAAAAATCGAGTAGGAATAACTTTTTATGTGGTCGATAATAACTAAAAAAACGTGAAATCATTCTCTCTTCCCCCTTCTCTTCATTTAGTGTACGCTTTTTTCCGAAAGGTGGAAAACAGGATGCATCCCTTTTTCATTCTTTTTTCAAACGGCGTATAATAAAAGTAAGGAGTGATACACATGCATGTACACATTACAGATCGTGCCCTTGAACGAATCGAGTCATTGAAAGGCGAACGCGAAGGACAGATGCACCTCTTTTATGAGACAGAAGGTTGTGGTTGTGGGAACAGCGGAATCTTTGAGATTCGATACGTAACCGAGACGACTCCGGAAGACGTTGAAATCGAATCCAACATCGGACCAATCTTAATCAAAAACTGGACAAAAGTGTTTTTAGATGAACAGATGAAAATCGATTTCCTCGAAGACCGTCGTACGCTCGTCTTGAAGAGTGACGGCCAAGTGTTCAATTCGAATCTACTCGTGACGGACGGCACAGGATGTCAGTTGAACGTTCCGAGCCGATGAAACAGACACTGAAACAACATCCGAGACTCCTCATTCTCTTTTTCGTGAGTTTCGGTCTCGGACTACTTGGAATCTATCTGGCGTTTATCGATTCGGTCTATACGATGTCCGCAGTCATCGCCTCGCTGTTTGCGTTTGGTTTCGCGTTGCAGCGAACAGCGAAATATATGCAGCGAGAAGAGGATAAACGTTAACAAGAGGATGTGTTCCAATTAAATATCTACCATCGTGTTGAATCCAAAATCCGTTTCACACATACAAAAAACGAGGATTGCCATGGCAACCCTCGTTTTTTTATGCTTATTTTTTCTCTTTTATTGCCGTACGAATCGATAACTCTTCGAGTTGCGCGTCCGCGACAGGGCTCGGTGCTTGCGTCAAGAGACAGCTTGCCGAAGCCGTTTTCGGGAAGGCGATTGTGTCGCGAAGGTTCGAACGACCTGCAAGAATCATGACGAGACGGTCGAGACCGAGTGCGATTCCCGCATGTGGCGGTGTACCGTATTCGAACGCTTCAAGCAAGAAGCCGAACTGTTCAACCGCTTCTTCTTGTGTGAAACCAAGCAATTTGAACATGCGCTCTTGAATGTCACGCTCATAAATACGCTGTGAACCGCCACCGAGTTCGTAACCGTTCAAGACGAGGTCATACGCAACCGCGCGTACACTTGCCGGATCTGTCTCGAGAAGATGGAGGTCTTCACGGTTTGGCATCGTGAACGGATGGTGGTTCGCATAGAAGCGACCGTCTTCTTCTTCAAACGTTACGAGTGGGAAGTCCGTTACCCAAAGGAAGTTGAACTTCGATTCGTCGATGAGACCAAGTTCGTGACCGAGCTTGACGCGGAGTGCGCCAAGGCTGTCTGCAACGACAGTTGGTTTCGATGCGACGAAGAGAAGAAGGTCACCTGCTTCTGCATCTGTGGCTTCAATTAGCTTCTGTGCGTATGTCTCATCAAAGAACTTCGCGATTGGACCGTTCAAGCCTTCCGCTGTCACTTTGAGCCATGCGAGACCTTTCGCACCGTACACCGCCGTGAACTCTTGAAGCTTGTCGATGTCTTTACGTGAGAAGTTGTCCGCCTCACCTTTGACGTTGATCGCCTTGACTTGCCCGTTTGATTCGAGTGCTGCATCGAACACTTTAAAGCCAGCACCTTTCACAGCGTCTGCCACGTCGATGAGTTCGAGACCGAAGCGCGTGTCCGGTTTATCCGAACCAAAACGACGCATCGCTTCCGCGTGTGTCATCCGCTCGAACTTCGCTGGTGTGTCCGTACGACCGAGCGTCGATTCCATGACTTGTCCCATCATCGATTCCATCATCGCCATCAAGTCTTCGATGTCCATGAAGCTCGTTTCGATGTCGACTTGTGTGAATTCAGGTTGACGGTCTGCACGAAGGTCCTCGTCACGGAAGCAGCGTGCGATTTGGAAGTAACGGTCAAATCCTGCGACCATGAGCAACTGTTTGAAGAGCTGTGGTGATTGTGGAAGTGCATAGAACTCACCACCGTGGACACGGCTCGGTACGAGATAGTCACGTGCGCCTTCTGGCGTCGACTTCGTCAAAATCGGTGTTTCGACTTCAAGGAACTCTTGCTCCGTCAAGAAGTTACGAATCGTGTTCGACGTTTTCGAGCGGAGACGGAACGTCTCTTGGAGCGCCGGACGACGAAGGTCGAGGTAACGGTATTTGAGACGCAGGTCTTCTGAAACGTTTTCCGCTTCGTCACCGATTGGGATTGGTGTCATCTTCGCAGCGTTTAAGATGTTGATCTCTGAAGCGATGACTTCGATATTTCCTGTCGGCATGTTCGGGTTCTTGTTCTCACGCTCGAGAACCGTCCCTTTCACGTCGAGGACGAACTCACTACGAATCGTCTCCGCGAGTTGGTGGACCGCTTCGTTCTCTGGGCGAACGACGACTTGGACGATCCCTGTGCGGTCACGAAGATCGATGAAGATGAGACCTCCGAGGTCACGACGTTTTTGTACCCATCCTTTTAATTGTACTTCCTGGCCGATGAGTGACTCTGTCACGCGGCCGTTCATATGTGTGCGTCCGATCATTGTCCTGCTCCTTCCGATAGTTCACGAATTTTGTCTGCAACGGCCGAGAGTGGCACGTCGACTTGTTCACCAGTCGTCATATCTTTCAAGGCGGCTGACCCTCGTTCGACTTCGTCATCCCCTAAGATGACTGTGAACTTGGCTTTCAGACGGTCCGCCTGTTTGAATTGTCCTTTGAACTTGCGTCCTTGGTAATCACGGTCTGCTTTGAACCCTTCCATGCGGAGGAGTTGTAGGAGGCGTGTCGCCGTCAATTCGACTTCTTTTCCGCCTTGGGCGACGATGAAGACATCAAGTCCTGTCTCGAGTTCAGGTAGGACTCCTTCATTCTCCAATGCGAGGATGAGACGCTCCAACCCGATTCCAAAACCGATTCCCGGCATGTCCGGTCCGCCGATATCTTGTACGAGACCGTTATAGCGTCCGCCGCCACAAAGCGTCGTGATGGCTCCGAATCCTTCTGCCTCAGACATGATTTCAAACGCAGTGTGCGTGTAGTAATCGAGTCCACGGACGAGCGTCGGGTCGACTTCATAGGCGACACCAAGTGCGTCAAGTTGTGCGAGCACTTGGTCGAAATAGGCCTTCGACTCTTCGTTCAAATATTCAAGAATCGACGGGGCCGTCTTCATCGACGGGTGATCGCGGTCGACCTTACAATCCAAGATGCGAAGCGGATTCTTATACAGGCGTGACTGACAGTCTTGGCAAAGTTCGCCTGCCACCGGCTCAAAGTGACGGATGAGCGCATCGCGGTGGGCATTGCGGCTTTCCGCGTCCCCAAGCGAGTTGACGACGACTTTGATTTTCTGAAGTCCGAACGACTTGTAAATCGAATAGGCGAGGCTGATGACCTCAGCGTCAACGGCCGGGTCACTACTACCGATTGCTTCGACACCGTATTGGTGAAGCTGACGGAAGCGACCTTTTTGTGGACGCTCGTAGCGGAACATTGGTCCCATGTAGTAGAGCTTGGTCGGCTGGTCCGGATTTCCGAACAGTTTGTTCGTCACGAACGCACGAACGACAGATGCCGTTCCTTCTGGGCGAAGCGTGTACTCGTCTTTCCCTTTCTTCACGAGCGTGAACATCTCTTTTTGGACGATGTCCGTCGTTTCCCCGACACTGCGTGTGAACAGGTTCGTCGTTTCAAAGATTGGTGTGCGGATTTCTTTATAGTTATAACGGGCGCTCATGTCGCGAAGCTTTTCTTCGACATATTGCCACGTCTCGACCGTGCCCGGAAGCAGGTCTTGTGTACCGCGTGGTGCTTTCATCATCACATTTCCCTCCTTAAAAATACAAAAAGGCCCTCGTCCGCAAAGGGACGAGAGCCTGTGTCAGTTTCCCGTGGTACCACCCTCGTTGCAGAGCCATCACTTGAAACTCTGCCACTCGAAATCGGTTAACGCCCGATGAAACGGCTCCCCCTACTCGCTTTCAAAGGAGCACCTCCAAAGTGTCGTTCGGGTCATCATCCAGTCGATGCTTTCAGCCAAGGCATCGCTCTCTTTGCTGGTGGGTTGACCGTACTCTTCTTTATCGTAGGTGTTTGACTATATGCTTCATGATGCCGAATCAAGCCGGCATCTGTCAAGCGTTTTTTTCGAGCATGAGTGTGACCGGTCCGTCATTGACGAGGGCGACGTCCATCATCGCTCCGAAGCGTCCCGTCTCTACGACGAGCCCATTCGACCGGAGTCGCTCATTGAATTTTTCATAAAGCGTCTCGGCCATATCCGGTTTTGCGGCCTTTGTAAAAGCAGGTCGCCGCCCTTTCATCGTGTCTCCATATAAAGTGAACTGAGAGACAGATAAAATTTGTCCGGACACGTCTTGAATCGATAAGTTCATCTTTTCTTGATCGTCCTCGAAGACGCGAAGTCCGGTCACCTTGTCGGCGAGCCAGTTCACTTCCTCTTCTGTATCTTCATGTGTCACACCGACGAGAAGCAAGTACCCGGCATTGATTGCCCCGACGACTTCTTCCTCGACTGTGACTGATGCTTCTTTCACTCGTTGCAATAATACACGCACGTTCCTCTTCCTTTCGTCACGTCATCATGACTCGGCTGACCGAATACACGTCTGAGATTTGTTTGATGCGCTCGACGACTTTCTGCAAATGGTTCACATTCGGAATCGAGATGGTCATCGAGATGCGGGCCTGTTTGTTTTGGTCGCCCCGACCACTGACGGCCACGATATTCGTATTCGTCGCCGATACTGCTTGAAGGACGTCGTTTAAGAGACCTGAGCGATCATATCCTGTGATTTCGATGTCGACGTTATAGTTCTTCTCTTTCGCTTGTCCGACTTCCCATTCGACGTCAAGGAGACGCTCTGGGTGTTGTTCGTTGACAATGTTCAAGCAGTCTTTCCGGTGAATTGAGACACCGCGTCCACGGGTGATGTATCCGACGATTTCATCCCCCGGTACCGGGTTACAACAACGGCTCATGCGAACGAGCATGTTGTCGATGCCTTTGACCGTCACGCCCGCTTCCGTCGTTTTCTTCTTCGGTGCCTGACTGACTTTCAATTCGCTGATGGCTTCCGACAGTTCGAGTTTCGGTTCTTTCCGCTGCTTCTCCGTCAACTTATGTGCGACTTGTGCGGCAGTGATGCCTTGATAACCGACAGCGGCGTACATCTCTTCCTCGTTCCCGAAGTTGAACTTCTCGACGACGATACTGAGTGCAGGTTCATCGATAATCTCTTTCGGTTCAAAACCAAGTTTCTTAATTTCTGCTTCGACGAGATCTTTCCCTTTTTCAACGTTTTCTTCACGTTGCTGACGTTTGAACCATTGACGAATCTTGTTCTTCGCCTGGCTTGAAACTGCAAGCTTCAACCAATCCTTACTCGGTCCGTAACTATGCTTCGACGTGATGATTTCGATGATGTCACCAGTCTCAAGTTTGTAGTCAAGCGGTACCATCCGCCCGTTCACTTTCGCACCCGTCATCCGGTGCCCGATCTCCGTATGAATCCGGTACGCATAGTCAATCGGGACTGAGCCCTTCGGCAACTCGAATACGTCTCCTTTCGGTGTGAAGACGTACAGCATGTCGCTAAAGAAATCGACTTTGAGGGATTCCATGAATTCCTCGGCATCCGTCGTATCCTTTTGAAGCTCAAGAATCTCACGAAGATGGGCGATCTTCTCGTCGAATCCGTTCGTCGAGACGTTTTTCCCTTCTTTATACGCCCAGTGTGCCGCAATCCCGAACTCAGCGATGAAATGCATGTCTTTCGTCCGAATTTGGACTTCGAGCGGCTCACCTTTCGGTCCAATCACTGTCGTATGGAGCGACTGATACATGTTCGGCTTCGGCATAGCGATATAATCTTTGAAACGTCCCGGCATCGGCTTGTACTGGGTGTGGATGATTCCGAGCACGGCATAACAATCACGAATCGAATCGACGATAATGCGGACCGCCATCAAATCGTAAATTTCATTGAACTCTTTTTTATGCTTCACCATCTTGTTATAGATAGAATAGATGTGCTTCGGTCGACCGTTCACGTCGGCATCGATATGCACTTCCTCAAGAACCCCGTTCACTTCCGTGATGACAGAGGTGACGAGTGCTTCCCGTTCCGTCCGTTTCTGTTTCATCATCGAGACGATCTTATAGTATTGCTGCGGGTTGATATAACGTAACGAAATATCCTCGAGCTCCCACTTGATTGTCGAAATCCCCATCCGGTGTGCGAGAGGCGCAAAGATTTCAAGCGTTTCTTCCGCTTTTTGGACTTGTTTCTCTTTCGGCATATGCTGCAGTGTCCGCATATTGTGGAGCCGGTCCGCAAGTTTGATCAAGATCACGCGCACGTCTTCTGCCATGGCGATAATCATCTTCCGGTGGTTTTCAGCAAGTTCTTCTTTTTTCGATTTATATTTAATCTTACCAAGTTTCGTGACGCCATCGACGAGCATGGCCACGTCTGGACCAAAATCGTCCGTCAATTGCTGTAACGAAACATCCGTATCTTCGACAACATCATGCAAGAGCGCTCCAATAATCGTTGTGGCGTCTAAGCCGATATCAACGAGAATGCCGGCCACTTGGACCGGATGGAGAATATAGGGCTCGCCCGAACGTCGGAACTGACCGGTATGATGAAGTTTTGCGTATTCGTAAGCGCGTTTCACTTCGGCTATATCGTCGTCACCCATATACTCCCCGAGCGCGTCGAGAAGATCCTCAATACTTACGATTTGTTTTTTGGTCATAACATTCGACACCCTTTTTCTAACCGCTCCAATCGCCTCGGATTCGTCGCAGCATGGTAGTAGTTTGTATTCAAGATTCTGTGATTTTTATAACCATTATCGAAAAAATCTGACGACCTGTCAAAGGTTGTAGGTTATTTTCCTTAAAAACTATTCAAAAACGGGAAGCATATCGCTTCCCGTTCAAATTAGTCTTCGTAGCGGATGAGTGAGAACACGTCGTATCCTTCAAGACGCTCACGTCCACCAAGTCCGTCGAGTTCGATCAAGAACCCGATTCCTGCCACAACACCACCGAGTTGTTCAATCATTTTAATCGTTGCTTCAATCGTACCACCTGTTGCGAGCAAGTCATCCAAGATGACGACTTGTTGTCCAGGTTTGATTGAATCTTTGTGCATCGTTAAAATGTCCGTTCCATACTCAAGACCGTATGAAACTCGTACTGTCTCACGTGGTAACTTTCCTTCTTTACGTACTGGTACAAACCCGAGTTCGAGCGCATACGCTGCCGGGCAACCGACGACGAATCCACGTGCTTCCGGACCAGCGATCAACTCCGCTCCACGTTCACGTGCATAAACGACGAGCTCATCTACTGCTTTCTTGTAGACTTCGCCATCTTGCATGAGTGACGTGATATCTTTGAAGCTGATTCCTTCCTTCGGATAATCTGCTACTTCTTTAATATGCTGTTTGAAATCCATTTTATGTGTATGCCTCCTGCATCTTGTTCGATCGCAACGATTGTAACCGCTCTTTGAGCTCCGCCAATGACGCGTATACGAAACGCTCTTCGAGTTGTTGGCGCCCAATCCGGCGTTGATAGCACGGCGCCTCGGTCAAATCGCGTTTCGGTGCTTCTGGATTGACTCCAGGCAGTCCGTCTTCCATTGTAACAAGAAATTCGAGTTCAGAGAATACTTGATGCATAAATTGAATCGTATTTTTTGACCATTTTCGCTCTTTTGACAGACGAATCAGGTTTTCACGTAGATTTTTCCGTTCGCATGTTGCCATATGGACATAATACGTTCGGAAATCCTCACGGGACGGAAAACGTTCAAAGAACGAGTCTCCTTGACCGAAGGCACAATAAATGCGTTCAATCCCCTCATGAAGTTTTTCTGCGAGCACCTCTTCATCGTCCGGAAGATCGAGCAGAACGACGAAACGGTTGAGCGGCTCATCTCCTTCATGGAGTGGAAAATCTTCGTTCGTCCCTTGGAAAGATAAAAATGACGTCTGTTCTTTCGGCAAATCTTTCAACTCTTGCATTGATTTTTTCTTCCCACGATAGTCAAACACTTGGAAGTCATCGACCCGTAAATCTTGAATCATGAGCTGCGGTTTACGCATTCCGTTCCATTCGTTGACTTGAAGACTTCCCATCACCGAGATATGAGCCATCTTTGAAATCTCTGAAACGACGTGCCCGAATCCAAATCCGATGCCATCGAGCTCACGCTTGTCACCAGCGAGCTGTACTTTCAAATGCGTGGCATCCCGTCCGATTTGGCGAATATCTCGCAGTTTCGCATCTGCGACGACGACACGAGGGGATGGATTCCCCATACCAAACGGCGCGAGCTTTCCGATTTCTGAGATCAAGTCGAGCGAGACGTCGTTGACGGAGAGTTTCAAGTCGACGTTCACCCGTGGCACAAACACGTCATCAGGGATAGAATCCGCTTGACGGTTCAGCCGCTCTCGTAGTTCGGCGACATGTTCCGACTGAAGGGTCATCCCGGCGGCAGCGGGGTGACCGCCAAAGTGTGGCAAAATATCTTCATTCTTCGAAAGTTCCTTGAAGAGATCAAACCCATCAATCGAACGACCCGATCCTTTCGCCTTACCCGTCTCAGGGTCATGGCAAAGGAGGATGACTGGACGATAGTACGCCTCGACGAGACGAGATGCGACAATCCCGACAACTCCAGGATTCCACTTCTCACTTGCCACGACGAGTACACGGTCCTCGGTCATCGATGCTTCGACGAGTTCTTTCGCTTCAGCAGCGATCGTCTTGACGATGTCTTGACGTTCTTTGTTTTGCTTATCGAGCTGTTTTGCGAGCTCGAGCGCTTCCTCGACATGTTCAGCCAGGAGCATTTGTAATGCCGGCATCGCTGAATCGAGTCGACCTGCGGCATTTATGCGTGGACCGAACGCGAAACCGACCGACTCTTCGTTCAATACGCTGTCACCGAGACCACATACTTCACGTAATGCTAGAATACCTGGACGTTTTGAAGCCTCGAGCGCGACAATCCCCTTCTTCGCGAGCAATCGATTCTCTCCGTCGAGTGGGACGAGGTCGGCAATCGTTCCGAGGACGGCCAAATCAAGGAGTTCTTCCGGCATTCTCCCTAAAACGGCGTGCGCCACTTTGAGAGCGACTCCCGCACCGGCGAGTTTATCGTATGGATATCCCGGGTCGATATGTGGATGAATGATTGCATAGGCGTCCGGCAATGTCTCTTTCGGCTCGTGGTGGTCCGTGATGATCAAATCGACGCCAAGGTCTTTTAAGAGTGTGGCTTCTTCAATCCCAGAAATTCCACAGTCCACCGTGACGACCAAGGTGAATCCTTCGTTCGCTGCCCACTGGAACGCTTCTTTGTTCGGCCCATAACCTTCAGTGAAACGGTTCGGGATATAACACTCGGCCATGACACCGATTTCGGTCAACGCATGCCACATGACGGATGAGGCACTGACCCCGTCGACATCGTAGTCACCATAGATGAGCACCATCTCCCCATCGTCTGCTGCCCGTTTGATGCGGGTGACGACTTTCTCCATCTGTTCAAACAAATACGGGTCATGAAAGACGAGTTCATCCTCGGCATACAAGAATGCCTTGGCCGCTTCTACGTCTTGATGACCACGCTGAACAAGCAACGTCGCCAGTTGTGCTGATATATTTAATTCGTTTTGTAAACGCGTAACGTCGTCCGGATTTGTTTCCGGATAGAGCCACTGTTTTTTCGAATGGTACATGTCCTTCACTCCAATCAATTGTAGATTATAGCAGACCGCGTGAAAGATGTGCCGTCTTGACATTTGAAAAGGTCTCCCGATTGAAGGGAGACCCACTTGTTACGCCTCTGTGACCGGCGTATCTTTTTTCTTGTTGATTGTCGTACGTTTGATGAGGAGCCATAAATACGATGCAATGAAGATCGAAGAATACATCCCCATGAAAAGTCCGACGATGAGCGCGAGCGAGAAGCTGCGAATCGACTCTGCCCCGAATACATACAAGGCAATCGCTGTAACGAGTACCGTGATGACCGTATTCACGGACCGTACGATTGTCTCTTGAATCGACTTGTTGATGATCGACTCATAGACGTCCATCGACTTGATTTTTCGTTCCTTTTCATACGACGTGATGTTCTCGCGGACCCGGTCGAACGTTACGATCGTATCGTTGACCGAGTAACCGATGATGGTCAAGATCGCGGCGATAAAGTACAAGTTGACCTCGATCCCAAAGAGCGAGAACGCGACGATCATGAAGAAGGCATCGTGTAACATCGCGATAACCGTTGCAAGTGCATATGAGAATTGGAAACGCACCGTGATGTAGAGAATAATCCCGATCGAAGCGACGGCTACCGCATACAAAGCATTTTTCGCCAAGTCACGACCGACTTGAGCCGAGACGGTGCTGATGTTCGGGTCGTTCCCGAATTGTTCAGTGAACGCCGTCTTGACGTTCGCGACTTCCTCTTGGCCCAATTGGCCAACGAACGTCACGTATGCCAAGCGACCTTCATTTGCATATTGGACGCTTGAAATCTCTTGGTCAACTCCGGCATCGTTAAACGCTTTCGTGAATTCTTCTTGCGACACACGTTCTTCCGTTAGTACTTCGACCCGCGTCCCTGAAGCAAAATCGATTCCGAGGTTCAACCCACGGAAGAACAAGAGACCGATTCCGAGAACGACGATTGCCGTCGAAACCAAGAACATCGTGCGCATATGTTTCACGTAATTCCATTCAGTAAGCTTAAAGTTCACGGATTTCACTCTCCTTCACACCAAACCATCCTTTGCGTTTGTCGAACAGACGACTTGAGACAAGGAGGTGCATCAAATAACGTGAGATGAATACGTTCGAGATGAACGTCATCCCGATTGAGATCATGAGCATGACAGCAAATCCTTTGACCGAGCTTTGTCCGAAATAGAACAAGACCGCAGCCGAGATGAGCGTCGTCAAGTTGGCATCGATGATCGTACTGAGGGAACGACGGTTACCTGCACGGAATGCCGATAAGACCGATTTTCCAGAGCGGAGTTCGTCTTTGATTCGTTCCGCGGTAATGATGTTCGCATCGACTGCCATACCGACCCCGAGGACGAGTGCTGCAATCCCTGGAAGCGTCAATACCGCATTGATTCCGTTGAAGAACAACATGATCAAGTTGATGTACAGAACAAGCGTGATGATCGATACGAGTCCTGGGAGACGATAGAAGAACAACATGAAGAGGAATACGGCGATGATTCCGATTGTTGCGGCAAATACCGTTTCTTCTAAAGCATCTTGACCGAACTGGGCCGATACGGATGTCGAGTAAATCTCATCTAGTTTGACCGGGAGCGCCCCTGCGTTCAAGATGTCCGCAAGGCGTTGACCGCTTTCCGCGTCAATTCCACCACCTGAGATGATGGCTTTATCCGATAAGATCGGACTCGTTACCGAAGCATCTGACACAATTTTCGAGTTCTCTTTTTGAACTTCTTCCTCATATGTGTCGCCCTCTTCATAGTCGAGCCAGATGACCAGACGGTTCTCAGGAGCTGGACGTTGTGCAATCTCAGATGTCACTTCGCCAAACTTGTCGGCCGATTGAAGTGTCAGCTCAACGACCGGTTGTCCTTGTTGGTTGTAGCTGAGCGCTGCCCCACGCGGCGCCAAGTCTTTCCCATCGAGCAAGACGTTGTCGTTCACGTCACGGAATGTCAATTGTGCCGTTGACGAGAGAACCTCGCGCGCTTCGTTTTGGTTCGATACGCCCGCGAGCTGGACACGGATGCGATTGTTTTCTTCGATTCGAACGTCCGGTTCGGAAACTCCGAGGACGTTGATTCGGTTATTGATGGCGCGAACGGTTGCATTCATCGCCGACTCGTCGATGACGTCGCCGTCTTCGAGCGGTTGTACTTCATACAAAACTTCGAATCCACCTTTTAAGTCGAGTCCGAGGTTCGTGTTCTTGACGACCCATGGTGTCGTGAACACTGCGAGCAGGATTGTCGCAATCATGATGATCGCAAAAATCGCAATGTTGCCTTTTTTGTACATACGACTATTTCCTTTCTAAACCACTGTTCTTGATAAAAACTTCTCTCGTTAACATTACAAATTTTCTAAACATTTATCAATCATTTTCCTAAAATTGTAACGACCTTCACGGATTGTTCGACTGAGTTTGCATATAAGACTAAATGTTGCACATGGGCAAAACTTCATGTATGATGTAGCTAACATCAAAACATCAAAGGAGTCTTTCCATATGGACAGCACAGTTATTTATGCCTTTCTCCTTACTCTATTCGCCGGTCTAGCTACCGGGATCGGGAGTATGATCGCATTCTTTGCGAAACGGACGAACACGGCATTCCTCTCCATCTCGCTAGGATTTTCCGGAGGCGTCATGATTTACGTGTCGTTCATCGAGATTTTCCCGAAAGCGCTCGAGGAACTCGTCGGCGCACACGGAGAATATACGGGTACAATCTACACCGTCCTCGCATTCTTCGGTGGGATGTTCTTGATTGGTATGATCGATAAGTTCATTCCGAAAATGGAGAATCCACACGAAGTCAAGTTCGTCGAGTCGATGCAGAATGACCCGACAACACATGAACTCGCAACGACGACGACAAATGAAGCGGCTCCAATCAATCATCCAGAGGTACAAAATCGACTTAAAAAAATGGGGATTTTCATGGCACTCGCCATCGGGATTCACAACTTCCCAGAAGGACTTGCGACGTTCGTCTCGGCACTAGATGACCCGGCCGTCGGCTTAGCTATCGCCATTGCCATCGCCCTACACAACATTCCGGAAGGGATTGCCGTCTCCGTCCCGATTTATTATGCGACGGGCTCACGGAAGAAGGCGTTCAAGCTTTCGATGTTGTCAGGGCTTGCCGAGCCAGCTGGAGCGGCCATCGGATTCTTGTTACTCATGCCGTTCTTGAGCGACACCGTCTTCGGACTCTTGTTCGCGGCGGTCGGTGGCATCATGGTCTTCATCTCGCTTGACGAATTGCTCCCTGCCGCCCGTGAATACGGACACGCCCATCATTCAATGTATGGAATGGTTGCTGGTATGATCGTCATGGCGACAAGTCTAATCCTATTAATGTAACGAGCAATGCCCTGACGCGCGCGTCAGGGCATTTGTTATGTCGTTTTAAACACATGGACGACATCTTTTAATTCAGACGACATGTGACTCATCGTTTCAGCGATGCCGTTGATCTCTTGAATGGCGGCAAGCTGTTCTTCGACGTTCGCACCGGCTTCTTCGACGCTTCGCTGTGTCGAGACGGCGTTTGTCGACATATCTTCAACAGAGACGGCAACTTCAGTCGTATTGGCACTCACTTCTTCTGTTGCTGCCGCAATCTCACTCATTTGACGGGACGTCTCTTCGATGACCGATACGATCTCACGGAACGCCTCGGCCACTTCTCCCATTTGCGATACCCCATTCTCCACATGTACGCTCGATTCTTCGAACGCCGATTCGACTTGCTCCGTGTCACGTTGAATGTCGCGGACAACGGTCTGGATTTGAATGGCGGATTGTTTCGATTCCTCGGCAAGTTTCCGGACTTCAGCCGCGACGACGGCAAACCCTTTTCCGTGCTCACCCGCACGTGCTGCTTCAATCGCCGCGTTTAAGGCAAGCAAGTTCGTCTGTTCCGTGATCGCCGTGATCGAACGGGTGATTTTCTCGATTTCAAGCGATTGGTTCGATAGACGGTTCACCATCTGTTGAGTGAGCTCGTTGGCACGGCGAATTTCTTGCATCCGTTTCTCTGCCAATTGAACGGTCTCAAGTCCACCATTCGCCGCCTCAAGTGTATGTATCGTCTGCTCATTCACACCTTGTGAGGCCGCAGCGATTTGATTCAATCCATCCACCGCTTGATTGACGCCAATCGTCCCTTCTTCCGCTCGCTTCGAGGATCCTTGCGCAGCCACGTTCATCTCTTCGAACAACCGGGACACGCCTTGGGTCGTTGTCGCGACATGGTCTGTGCTTGCGTAAAGTTCTTCAGAATATGCAGTCACTTTGTCCGACGCTTCACCAACCCGACGAATCAAGCCGACCAGATTATGCTTCATTTCATTGAACGCCGTAACCAGGTCCCCTAGTTCATCGTTTGAGGCGACCTCGATATCTTCTCCAGTCAAATCCCCTTCTGCCATGATGCGTGCTTGACGACCGAGTCGATTGATCGGTTTTAGGAAAAGCCGTTGTAGCGCAAGTAAGGACAGAATCCCGATCACGACACCACCAACACTGATGATAAGCATCCAAAGGATTGAACTTTCTGCATCTGCTTGTACCGCTTTCGTCTCAGACTCGAGGAGCTCCCCTTTATATTCGACAAGGTCGGTCACGGTCATGCGTACCCGATCCGTCGTCGGTGTCACACTCGTGTTGAGAACGGTTTTGAAGCCGATTTCGTCTTGTTGTTGACGAAGTTCGACGGCACGATTCATCTCACGGTCTAATAGCTCGTTAAATTTCTCCAAATCTCCCAACCAAGACAAGATCTTCTCATCTGAAGAAGATGCCTTGAGTGAAGCCATCAATTCGTCTCGTTGTTCTTGAACTCCCTGGAGACTGATGAGCGTCTTCGGATTGGCTACAAGCATATAGTAGTTCAAGTAGCGTTCGGCATCCGTCACCGCTAATGATAGATTCTCTGCAAGCAGCATTTCCTTCGTGCCTTCACTGAGGACCCGGTCATAAGCGGCAGTCGATTGTCTCAATTGATATGATCCGAGCGCGCCGACAATGACGAGCGCAATGATCGTCGGAATGAGCGCGATGGACATACGTCGTCTCAGCGATGAGCGTCGTCTCAGCGATGAGCGTCCTCTCTGTTTCGTACCACTTCGTTTTATGCTCCATCCTTTCCACTTCTTCATCTGGTTAAGCAATCGTTTCACGTCCATGTCATTCGTTCTCCTTCATCTCGGATTTCTTCTCAACTTGAGATTAGTGCAAACGTTTTCATTAATCAAATCGATTTTTCGAAATGAGGTGGATAAATTTTGAATCGGATTCGTTTTGACAAAAAGAAGTCATCTTTGTATACTTTAAATCGTAATTATTACGCTTTGAAAGGATTCTCTATGATTGTGGAAAATACGAAGTTATTAATCATTGGTGCTGGTGTACACGGAATGACCCTCGCCATCTCATATATGGAACAAGGCGGGTGCTTGGAGGATTTGATTATTGTCGACCGTCTCACTGACCCGTTATCGAACTGGAAACAACAAACTTCATCCATCTCTATGTCGCACCTACGTTCGACCCAAGTGCATCACGTTTCTTCGAATCCCCATGCGTTGAAACAGTTCGCCTCGCGCTATGCCTATCGTTCCAATCATTTCAAAGATACGTTCGGACGTCCATCGCTCGAACTCTTCAACGACCATGCCGAATCCTCATGGAACGCATATCGCTTTGATGAGCGGTTCCTCGGAAATGAACAGGTGATGACGCTCATCAAAGATGGCGCACACTATCATGCCCGAACAAATCATCGCCTCATTATCGCGAACTCGGTCATTGTCGCGATCGGTCAATCGGAAAATGTCGTGTTACCTGAATGGGCCGACGAACAATGTCGACACGTGTTCGAAAAAGATCAATCGGATGAATCGGATCAAGTGACTGTCGTCGGCGGTGGCATCACAGCACTTCACTATGTCGTGAAGCGTGCCAATCAAGGTCACCGTGTCACCCTTGTGACGAGACGTCCGCTCGAAGTGAGTCAATTTGACGCCGATCGACAGTTCATGGGACCGAAAGGATTAGATGACTTCCATCGTCTAAAACAAGACTGGACGACAAAACGATCATTCATCGCCCGTGAACGAAAACCGGGATCGGCTCCGAACGATCTCGTCTTAAAAGTGAAGCGCCTCATACAGACGAACGCTGTGACGCACATCATCGGAGAAGTCGAGCGGGACAGTGGTTCGCTATTTGTAAACGGTGAACAACTTGCCGGAAAAGAAGTCGTCTGTTGTACGGGAATCAGACCTCATCCTGTGAAAGAGACATTTCTTCAGCCCGTGATCGAACAATTCAACCTATCTCTCACCCCATGTGGCACCCCTGTCCTGAATGAGCATCTTGAATGGACGCCTGGACTTTACTTGACCGGTCCTTACGCCGATTTGATCATCGGCCCGTTCTCAAGAGCCATCTATGGTGGACAAGAGGCCGCTCGTAGAATTCTCCCCCAACTTCTAGCCACACAAAAAAGCGTCTGACCATGATGGTCAGACGCTTACTTGCTTATTCCTCAAATGAGGCATTCGCTTTTTTCACGACTTCCGCAACTGCGCTTCGGTTGAAACGAAGAAGCGATTGATCGCATTTCAAAACGACATGTGTGTCTTCGATTTGATGAACGACGCCGTGTAAACCGCCGATTGTGACAACGCTGTCGCCACGCTCGAGGGCGTTTTGCATCGATTGTACTTCTTTTTGGCGTTTCGTCTGTGGACGAATCAAAAGGAAGTAAAATACGACGAAAATCAAGATCATTGGTAATAACGCAACGAGTGTTTCCATGAGTAACATTCACCCTTTCCTTCAATATCAGGTTCATTATACCGTGAAACTGAAGCATTGTCACACAATGTCCGACACGTTTCTTTAGAAATTCTTCGCATTCGGCTTGTTGTAGCCGTATTCTTCGAAGAACTCTTCTTTGAAATCGAGCAAGCGGTCTTCGCGAATCGCTTGACGAACCTGCTCCATCAACTTCACGAGGAAGTGAAGATTATGTGTCGTACACAAGTGAAGGCCAAACATCTCATCCGCTCGAATCAAGTGGTGGACGTACGCACGCGAGTAGTTCTTACACGTATGGCAGTCACACTTCTCATCGATTGGACCAAAGTCCGTCTTATATTTCGCTTGTTTGATCGTGACGCGACCTTTCGACGTCATGAGCGTTCCGTTTCGTGCGATGCGAGTCGGTAGAACGCAGTCGAACATGTCGATTCCGCGAATCGACCCTTCAATCAACGCATCCGGTGAGCCAACACCCATCAAATAACGTGGTTTGTTCTCTGGCATGAGCGGTGTCGTGAATTCGAGGGCACGATACATGACATCTTTTGGTTCACCAACCGAGAGACCACCGACCGCATATCCTGGGAAATCAAGAGAGACGAGGTCTTGGGCGCTTTGACGACGAAGGTCCTCATACTCTCCACCTTGGATGATGCCGAAGAGGGCTTGGTCTTCTGGACGTTCGTGTGCCTCGAGGCAACGTTCCGCCCAACGGCTCGTCCGCTCGACCGACTTCTTCATGTATTCATGCGTCGCCGGATAAGGCGGACACTCATCGAATGCCATCATGATGTCCGACCCGAGCGCGTTTTGAATCTCCATCGCCTTTTCCGGTGACAAGAACAACTTGTCGCCGTTCAAATGGTTACGGAAATGAACGCCTTCCTCTTGGATATTTCGGAGGTCGGCAAGTGAGAACACTTGGAATCCACCCGAGTCCGTGAGGATTGCCCCGTCCCAGTTCATGAACTTATGAAGTCCACCGGCTTGTTTGATGACCTCATGTCCTGGACGAACCCAAAGGTGATACGTGTTCGACAAGATGATGTTCGCACCCATCGCCTTGACCTGTTCAGGTGCCATCGTTTTGACGCTCGCTTGCGTCCCGACCGGCATGAAGACCGGTGTCTCGAACGACCCGTGCGGCGTATGGACGATTCCGTGCCGCGCTCCGGTCTGTTTGCATGTGTGGATGTGTTCGTATGTGACTGCATGTTTTGTCATTTTGTTACTTCCTTCCTCGTGATGAGCATCGCGTCTCCAAAGCTGAAGAAGCGGTATCGTTCTGCGACCGCAGTCCGATAAGCGTGTAAGATGATGTCGCGCGTCGCGAATGCCGAGACGAGCATGACGAGCGTTGATTTAGGGAGATGGAAGTTCGTGATCAATCCATCGATTGCCTTTAACTCAACACCAGGGTAAATAAAGATATCCGTCCAGCCCGATGACTCGACGAAGTCCCCGTGATCTCGCATGATCGTCTCAAGCGTGCGCGTCGATGTCGTCCCGACCGCAAAGATGCGACCGCCATTCGCTCGAATCTCTCGAAGCGCAGCTGCCGATTCAGCCGACAACTCGAAATATTCACTATGCATCGTATGTTCCTCGATAGAATCAGCCGTCACCGGACGGAACGTCCCGAGGCCGACGTGAAGTGTGAGCGGGATCAACCGGACACCTTTCGCTTTGGCCGCTTCAAGCAGTTCCTCAGTGAAATGAAGACCGGCTGTCGGAGCGGCCGCACTGCCTCGTTCACGGGCATAGACCGTCTGATAACGGTCTTGGTCATCGAGTTGTTCGCGAATATACGGCGGGAGCGGCATCGTTCCAAGCTCGTCTAAAATCTCATAGAAGATGCCGTCATAGTCAAACTTGAAACGACGTCCACCTTCTGGGAGCTCCTCGACGCATTCTGCGCGGAGAAGGCCGTCCCCGAACTCAACGATGGAGCCGACACGAACTTTTTTCGCCGGTTTGACGAGTGCTTCCCATACATCATCTTCCGTCTGCTTCAACAAGAGCAGTTCGACTTTCCCGCCTGTTTCTTGCTTTGCCCCAAAAAGGCGTGCCGGTAAGACGCGCGAATCGTTGACGACGAGCGCATCCCCCTCGTTCAAATAATCGAGCACGTCACGGAAATGGCGATGCTCGATGTCCCCTGTCTCGCGGTCTAATACGAGCAAGCGTGAGCTTGTCCGATCGAGCAATGGGACTTGCGCAATCAACTCTTCTGGCAATTCAAAATCATAATCGTTTACGTTCAATTGAATGTCTTGCATATCTTACTCCTCTTCCTCTTCATAACCAAAATGCGACTTGGCAAACTGTGTGATCATCCGTCCTCGCGGCGTGCGCTGCAAGAATCCTTGTTGCAATAAATAGGGCTCGTAGACATCCTCAATCGTCTGAGCGTCCTCACCGATGGTCGCAGCGAGCGTCTCAAGCCCGACCGGTCCACCTCCGAACCGCTCCACCATGGCTCTCAGTAACCGATGATCGACTTCATCGAGTCCGAGCGCATCGACGTGTAGCCGGTCGAGCGCATCAGATGCGAGCACTGGATCGATTTCTTTCGTACCAGCCACTTGTGCGAAATCACGGACACGACGCAAGAGACGGTTTGCAACTCGTGGCGTCCCTCGTGAGCGTTTCGCAATCGCACCGCTCGCCTCCGGTGAAATCGAGAGACGGAACAACTGGGCCGTCCGGCTGACGATGGCCGCTAACTCATGTGTTTCGTAATATTCGAGCTTCAACGTGACGCCGAAACGGTCACGTAAAGGCGCCGACAACATCCCGGCCCGTGTCGTCGCCCCGACAAGCGTAAACGGTGGTAGGTCGATGCGGACGCTACGAGCCATCTCCCCTTGCCCATAGACGATGTCGAGACAGTAATCTTCCATCGCCGGATAGAGGATCTCTTCAATCGTCCGGCTCAAACGATGAATCTCGTCGATGAACAAGACGTCTCCCGGCTCGAGTGTCGAGAGGATTGCGGCCAAATCACCCGGTCGTTCAATTGCCGGTCCTGCTGTCGTCTTAATTCCGACGCCCATCTCGTTGGCGATGATTTGGGCGAGCGTCGTCTTCCCGAGTCCCGGGGGACCGTATAAGAGCACGTGGTCGAGCGTCTCACTACGAAGTTTAGCGGCCTGAATGAAGACCGACAAATTGCCTTTCGCCTTTTCTTGCCCGATATATTGCTCGAAGCGCTGCGGACGTAAGCTCCACTCTTCAGAGTCTTCATATTGCTGATGAGATTGTGACAACAATCGTTCGTCCATAGCTTCCTCCTTATTTCAGTAACAGCTGTAGCGCGCGTTTTATGTACGCGTCGGTCGTCAATATTTCTCCGCTCAATGCTTTGCGGACTTTTAGGATTTCCCGTTCAGAGTAGCCGAGCGCGACGAGCGCCTCACACGCCTCATCGAGTTCAGATGCACCTTGGGCGAACAACCCTTCGTTCGGCACGTAATCCGGTGCGAGCTCGGATAACTTCCCTTTCAAGTCGAGCGCCATCTGTTTGGCCGTCTTCTTGCCGACTCCCGGGAACTTCGTCAAATACTTCTCGTTCTCGGTTTCAATCGCATCGATCAACGCGTCGATATCGCCGGACGCGACGATGGCAAGCGCACCCTTTGGTCCGATCCCGCTCACGCTGAGGAGTTTATTGAACAGCTCACGCTCACGACGTGACCGGAAACCGTATAACGTCTGTTGGTCTTCACGCACATAATGATGCGTAAACACGATTACATGTTCGTCTTGTTCACGATAAAAAAACGGGTTAGGCACATGTACTTTGTAGCCGACGCCCGAGACATCTAACGTTATATATTCCGCACACACATAGGCGACGGGTCCTTTTACGAATTCAATCACGATGTACTCTCCTTTTTGGTCGGAAAAACTGCATTTATTGTACCATAATGGGCGACACGAAAAAAGGACAGGCGTTTACCTGTCCTGAAGCGATTACCGTGCAAGCATTCGTTCAAGTGCGCGTTTCGACCACTCTGTCGTCTCATGATCGACGCGAATGACGTTCACAGGGTCCGTCTCGAGTGACTCGAGCGCCCAGAGAAGATGTGGCAAGTCGATTCGATTCATCGTGAGGCACGGACACATGAATGGGTTCAACGAGACGATGTCAAGATGTGGGTACGTTGCCGCCAACCGGTTGACGAGGTTCATCTCCGTTCCGACCGCCCACTTCGTCCCAGGTGCACTCGCATCAATCTTGTCGATGATATATGACGTCGATCCCGCCTCGTCTGCCAATTGGACGACGTCAAACGTACACTCCGGATGGACGATGATGCGACGATCCGGCTCACGGTCACGGAACGCCTGAATTTGCGATACCGTGAACTTCTCATGGACAGAACAGTGTCCCTTCCATAAGATGACTTTCACTTGATCGTCTTCGCCTTCTGAGACCAATTCTTCACGGAGCGGATCCCAAACAGCCATCGCCTCGAGCGGAATGCCGAGGTCGAACGCCGTGTTCCGCCCGAGATGCTGATCGGGAAGGAACAAGATGCGTTCACCTGCCTCAAGCGCCCACCGGACGATTTCATAGGCGTTCGACGATGTGACGGTCGCCCCACCGTGACGACCAACGAACGCTTTGATGGCCGCTGTTGAATTGACGTATGTAATCGGGATGATGTCCTCTCCAAATCGTTCCGTCAGTTCTTCCCAAGCAATCTCCGTCTGATCGATATCGGCCATGTCTGCCATCGAACAGCCGGCACGCATATCAGGTAAGACGACAATCTGGTCGTCCCGTGTCAACATGTCTGCCGTCTCTGCCATGAAGTGGACACCACAAAAGACGATGAATTCGGCTTCGCTCATCTGTTCTGCGAGTCGTGCGAGCTGGAGCGAATCCCCTGTCGCGTCCGCGAATTGAACGACCTCGTCTTTTTGATAATGATGGGCCGGTAAAAAGAGACGAGTCCCGAGCCGGTCTTTGACCGCCTGAATCCGAGTCTCCATCTCCTCCACTGACAGGTTAGCGTACGTCGGTGAGAGTGTTCCGAGTAGTTGCATCTTTCATTCCTCCTTGTAAATTCAAACTGCAATCAAGCGCGCGGACCGAATGAGTCAATTGACCGAGCGAGATGACATCGATGCGAATGCCTCGATAATCGTCAATTGTGTCGAGCGTGATTCCACCAGACACTTCAATTTTGATGTGCGTCGGTATATGACGGACCCAGTCCCTCAATTCATCTGGCGTCCGATTATCAAGCATCACGATGTCCGGATCGGCTTGAACCGCCTCCATCAGATGTTCGAACGACTCGATTTCGATTTCAATCGGGGTCGTATGACCGACACGCTCACGCGCGACTTGAATCGCGTTCGTTACACCACCCAGTGCGACGATATGATTGTCTTTGATCATGACGGCGTCATCGAGTCTTAAACGGTGATTGTATCCCCCACCGACACGTACGGCGTACTTCTCAATCATCCGAAGTCCCGGAGTCGTCTTCCGTGTATCGGTCACGTGTATCGAGTCATCATCTAGCGCATCGATGCACTGCTTTGTCATCGTCGCGACTCCACTCGCATGTTGGATTACATTCAACAGCACACGCTCCGTCTCTAAAATTGCGCGTGTCTTTCCTCTCAAGACGACGAGCTCGTCTCCAGGGACAACCGCTCTCCCGTCTTCTTGGCAAAAGACCAATTCAAGCCGCTGCATAGTTGCCAGCTCTTCTACGATTGGCTTCCCACAGAAAATGCCCTGTTCTTTGGCAACAATCGTTGCGATCGACTCGTCCTGTGCATCAATCAGCGCACTCGATAAGTCCCCATAACCGATATCTTCAATCAAGAACTGACGTAGCTGTTCGCGTAGGTATATCGTGTTCATCATACCGCTCCATTTCGAGGATGCTTTGCGCGAGAAGACGCGCCGCATCGAGTTGTAAAGTTTGTTCACTTAATTGTCTTGTCACGTGTTTCGTCATGGTCAACGTTTGGGTATTTTGTAAGAAACCTTTCAATTCATCAAGACTTGGTGAAATCGTCAACCATCTTCCAATTTGAGCACGGAACGCTTGAAACGCCAAAGGTGAGATGTCGTACACCAGCGTCTCCTTCGTCACCATAGCTGTCCTATTCAAACGCACCGCCCGCGCGACTCGTTTTCCAAATACCCAACATTCTAAAAGTGAGTTCGAGGCTAAACGATTCGTCCCATGTATGCCCGCATCCGCCACTTCACCGACGGCATATAATCCGTCAACGCCTGTCCGTCCCATATCATCCACTTCGATTCCACCCATATGAAAATGGAGACCTGGACGTACCGGAATGCGGCGAGGATCAATCCTAAGTTTGTCACATGTCAAAGCAAGTTTTGGAAACCGTTCACGAAGCCGTGTCACGTTTGTCGTATCGAGATAGACCGTTCCCATCCGTTCTGTCAGTACCCGTGCCACGTCATCTCGAGGCGCGAGACTCCCGAGCGGATGATGCGCCATCACGTGATTCCCTTCGTCATCAACGAGCGTCGCTCCGGCTCCCCGGAGCGCTTCGGTCACGAGGTGAGGCGTTTCGGTCGCCAGTAAGGTGGGGTGAAATTGGATCCGCTGTAAATGTGTCAGCTTGGCCCCACATCGATTTGCCAGAACGAGACCATCACCGGTCACGGTACGCGCGTTTGAAGTCCAATCGATCAGCCCACCGATGCCACCTGTCGCCAATACGACAGCGCCGGCTTCAATTCGAATGGGCACTTCATCACGAAACGCCATCGCGCCGACGACTTTCCCGTCTTTCGTAATGAGATCGTGCACGAGCACCCGTTCCAATACGTTCACGTTATCAGGCATCGACTGACGCAATTGCCTCATGACATGACGTCCCGTCTCGTCGCCACCGACATGAAAGATCCGATTCAATCGGTGTGCGCCTTCTCTTCCGAGGGCATAGCCGCCCTCTTCATGATCGAACCGGACACCGAATCGTTCCATTTCTTCAATCGCTTGACGCCCTTCTTCTACGAGAATGTCGACGCGCTCAGCGCACGATGTGTTTTTAGAAGCGAGCATTGTGTCTTCTTTATGGGCCGTACTCGATTTCTCAAGATACGCGCTCGCAATCCCGCCTTGTGCCAAATCGGAGTTGCTCTCTGTCATCTCACCTTTTGAGACGAGAAGAATGGAGAATGATTTTGATAGATGCAAAGCCGTTGCGACGGCGGCAAGTCCCGTTCCGATAATCAAAATGTCAGTTTTCTCTATGTGTAAAGACAATTGTATATCACCTGTTTTTCATATGTAATGTTGACTTGTAAACTAGTTTCGCATAATTTTGTGTAGAAGACAACATGAGAAAAGGGGAGTCCATGATGAACCGCTACTTCGACTACGCCGCTACACACCCGATGACGCATGCAGCATTAGACCATTACGTGGCGATGGCCAAAAACGTTTATGGGAACCCATCATCACTCCATACCCAAGGTTATATGGCAGAAGATTATTTGACAGAAGCAAGACGCTTGATCAAACAGGCGCTCGGTCTTGATATGTTACGAGGAAAATTATTATTCACTGGGAGTGGATCGGAGAGCAATTACATCGCACTGACAAGTTTACGTAAACGGATGAAGGGCAAAGAAGTGATCACGTCTTGGCATGAACATGATTCGGTCGCCCTCTTACTTGAAGAGTGGGAACGGGAAGGAATAATCGTTCATCGGTTGAAACTGAAGGATGGGAAGTTTGATTTAGATGCATTCACACACCTACTCGACCGTGACATCGGGCTCGTCACGCTCCAGCATGTCAATTCCGACACAGGCTGGGTGTTACCGCTCCACCACATCCAATGCCTCTTGAAATATAAGAAAATCCTCTTCCATGTGGACGGGGTCCAGGCACTCGGGAAAATCCCGATTTCTGTCGAAGGCATTGATGCCTATTCGTTCAGTGCTCACAAAGTAGGTGGACCGAAAGGAGTCGGCGCCCTCTACATGGAACGTCTGATTCCTCCCCCATACTATCCGGGGCATCATCAATACGGGATTCGTCCCGGAACGATTGACGTTCCTGGAATCAGTGCCTTTGCAAAAGCACTCGGAGAACGTCAGGAACAATTGACACGTTTTCAGAGAAATTTCATGGCGTTTCGTGCTATCTTGAAAGAGAAGACGTCAGCGCATGTCCATTGGCTCGAGTTTGATGAACAAAGTCCCGCCATTTTCTCCTTCGTCTCCCATCAACGCGACGGACAATGGTGGATGACCGAGCTCGACGATCTCGGGTTCCAAGTATCGGCTGGGTCGGCATGTCGAGCAGGTCAAAATGGACCAAATCGCATGCTCGAAGCACTCGGATATGAGACGAGCGCCTGTCATGGACTCGTCCGCATTTCCTTCGGCGCGCAAACGACCGCCGAAGACACATCGGCCCTCGCCGATGCCATCGTCATTTTAGCAAGGAGAGTCGAACATCATGAACAAACGTTTAGCCGGTGAAGAACGCCGTCGCACACTATTACAATTGATTGAATCGAGCAATGAGCCAATCACAGGATCTGAACTGGCAAGACATGTATCCGTCAGTCGTCAGGTCATCGTCCAAGACCTATCGTTGCTAAAAGCGAAAGGCCATCAAATCGTCGCGACCGCTCGTGGGTATGTCTACTTGCATGGAGACCTCACCCCCTCCACCTATTCGAAAAAGGTAGCCTGTCGTCATACGGCAGAAGAGATGGAGACGGAGATGAACGCCATCGTCGATGAAGGGGTCACCATCAAAGACGTCATCATCGACCATCCTGTATACGGGTCTATCACGGGACAACTCATGGTGAAGAGTCGCCGCGACGTCCGCGCCTTCCTCGAACGAGTGAAGACGCATGGGGCTTCCCCGCTCTCCCAGTTGACGGGTGGCTTCCATATCCATACGCTCGAATCAGACCATAAAGAGGCAATCGATGCTGCGGTAAAAGAATTGGACCGCCTCGGGATTCTCGTATCCGAATTAGATTGAAGAGACGTCACGAATATGTGACATCTCTTCTTTTTCTTTTCAGTCATGTCCGTTATACTGATGGATGGAACATCTTTCCTGAAATCATTTGAAAGGAGGGCTAAGTCTTGAACGTCCTCGAGCATCTACTCGCCGTCTGTGGGGTCTTCAGCATTCCCATCGGTATCTTGGTTCAATTCATCCCGAACGAACTCGTTCTCGCATACGGAGGCTTCCTCGTCGACTCGCATGACGCGCCCTTCTTCCTGACGTTCCTACTGGCGTGGGTCTCCTTCACGCTCAGCCAAATCGGTCTGTACTGGATCGGTCGATATGGTGGGCGTCCCGTCGCGCTCAAACTGTATCGGTATTTTCGAATTCGGCAAGACAAGCAACTCCGGGCCGAGCGCTGGTTTGAGAAATACGGTGCATGGATCGTCTGTCTCAGCCTGTTTTGGCGTCAATTATTCGCCGTGAGCGCCGGGGTGATGCGTCTATCGTTCCGTAAGTTTTTGTCGGTGACGACCTTGATTTTCGCCGTCTGGTCATTCATCTTCATCCATGTCGGGATGATGCTTGGTAGCAACTGGCGCATGATCGGCCACTTCATGGACGATGTCATCCCCTTCTTGGCTCTTGCTGTCGGGATTATCCTCGTCGTTCGACATGTTCGTCAGCAACCAAAACGTGTGAAAGAATCAGCTTAACTGAAGCTGATTCTTTTTTGTTGGAAAGGGAAACGCTAATATCTGTCGAATAAGAACCATGTAAGCGAATCGCGGTCATATATATAGGACACCGCACAACGAAAAAGGAGGAATCATCATGTTCCATCGCCGTAAAACGTATACGATTCGACCTGAACGCCTGCAAGAATTCACCGACTTTTTCCATACATACATTTATCCGATCCAGGCGTCGCATGGCGCCCGCCTCGTCGGACGCTGGGTGACCGAAGACAAGTCCGAGGTCATGGCATTATGGGAATACCGGGACCGTGAACATTATGAGCAAGTCGAACGGGACTATCGGGGCAGCGCCTTACGACGGGAAGCGATGAAGAAGCGGGCCCGACTAGGCAAAGATTTGTATATCAAGTCGAGTGAAGAATTCATGATGCCGACCGGTCACTATACGCCACCCCGCACCATCGTTTCTGTGACGGCGTACATTACGAACGAAGCAGGCGAAGTTCTCCTCGTCAAAAATATGCATCGGAACGATTCGTTTGAAATGCCTGGCGGACAAGTGGAAGAACATGAGTCCATCGTGGATGCCATCCATCGTGAAGTACGCGAAGAGACCGGTGCGGAAATCAAAGTAGAAGGGATCACCGGGATTTATCAAAACGTGTCGTCCCGCGTCCTCTGTGTCACCTTCCGCGCCACTTATGTATCAGGTGACCTCAAACCGCAGGCTGGCGAGACACAGGAAGTTGGATTCTATAAAGTTGACGCAAGCAACATCGGCGACTACATCAAACGAGAGCATTTCCAGATGCGCTTCCTCGATGCCATGGACCCGACCTATATGCCTTACGCCATTTATAAAGTACGACCATATGAACTGATTGAGCGCATTGAACGCCAATCCGTATGACGCAAAAAGGGATGATCCGCTATGTGCGAATCATCCCTTTTCTTTATGCTTCTTGCATGTCTTCTTGTTGAGATTGTCCAGTCTCCACTAACAGTTTCCGGACACGGCGTTTCTCCACATGGAGAACGGTGAACGTCATGTCTTGATACGTGACTTGTGCACCTTTCTCCGGGATGTCACCGAGCAATTCAACGAACCAACCGCCCATCGTGTTGGAATCGACGTCTGGTTCTGCAATCCCCATCTCTTCCGCGAATTCATCAACGTTCATGTCAGCCATACACTCATAGACCCCTTCACGGAGACGTCTGAGATAGACGACGGATTCGTCGTGCTCATCCCAGATGTCGCCGACGAGTTCTTCAAGCATGTCTTCTAACGTGATGAGACCCGCCGTGCCCCCGAATTCATCGAGGACGACAGCCATGTGAGATTGTTTCTGCTGGAGAATCGGAAGTAGTTCAATCAATTTCGTCTGCGGTGACACGTACGTGAGCGGTCGGATGAGCGAACGGACATCCGTCACTTCATCCTTCATCATCGAACGCAAGAAGTCACGTTCCGACAAGACACCGATGACGTTGTCAATCGAGTCTTTGTAGACCGGTAAACGCGAATGTCCACCACTGAAAATCGTGTCTTTGATTTCATCGAGCGAATCGTCGATGTCGACGGCCAGAATATCGATTCGTGGCGTCAGCACATCATCGACCGTAATATCGTTGAAGGCAAAGGCGCTATGGACGAGCTCTGCTTCCGTCTCTCCGAGCACACCTTCCTCTTCTCCCATATCGACGAGCACTTTCAACTCTTCTTCGGTGACGGATGGCTCCTTGTCTTTCATCCCGATCATCCGCAGCGTCAACTTCTTCAAGCCGGTGAAAATCATCGTCACCGGTTTGAGGACTTTGACGAGGAACACAAGGATTCCACTGATGAGAAGCGAATACTTCTCCGCAAACTCTTTCGCGAGCGATTTCGGTAAAATCTCACCGAAAATCAAGATGATGACCGTCGTCGCGAACGTTGACACGAGAAGACCGGTTCCCCCACTGAAAATAGATGTGGCGATGGCGGTCGACACCGTCGCCGAACCGATGTTGACGATGTTGTTCCCGACGAGAATCGTCGAGAGGGTATCATCAAAACGGTCGACGAGACTGAGGACACGTTTTGCGGCTTTATCACCATCTTCCGCCATCCGAATCATCCGGACCCGGTTCACACTCGAGAGCGCCGTTTCTGCCGATGAGAAAAACGCTGACAACATGACGAGAACTACATATAGAATTAAACTTGACGAGGGCACAGGGTCCACGTTAGCTTCACACTCCGTTTCTTCTTAACAAATAATTTTTTTATTCCACAAACTCGAATTCGAAGTCGAGGATTGCCACGACACTACCGTCCTCGGCACCCAACTTACGAAGATCGTCATCGACGCCCATTTGACGCATTTGACGAGCAAATCGTTTGATTGACTCATCATGGTCAAAGTTCGTCATCTTGAAGAGTTTCTCGATACGAGGGCCCGTGATCACGAAGCGATCGTATTCATCGATGTGGATTTGATAGCCTTTCTCTTCCTTCTCATAACGATACACGACACGAGGCGTCGCTGTCTTCTCTTCGAGCTCATCGAGTGGGAATTCTGGTGTCGTATCGACAAAGTTAGCCACTTCGATCAACAAGTTACGAAGACCATCTTGAGCGAGTGCTGAGATCGGGAAGACTTTGACATCGTCCCCTACCTTCTTCTTGAACTCTTCAAGATGTTCCGCTGCGTCCGGCATATCCATTTTGTTCGCCACGACGACTTGTGGACGCTCGAGGAGACGTAAGTTGTACGACTCGAGCTCACGGTTGATCGTCGTGTAGTCTTCGAACGGGTCGCGCCCTTCCATACCACTCATATCGATCATGTGAACGATAACTTTCGTCCGTTCGATATGGCGAAGGAACTGGTGACCGAGACCGACGCCTTGGCTCGCCCCTTCGATGAGACCTGGAAGGTCGGCCATGACGAAACTACGGTCGTCCGCTGTCTTGACGACACCGAGGTTCGGTGTGATCGTCGTGAAGTGGTACGCACCGATTTTCGGGCGTGCCGACGAGACGACAGAGAGAAGCGTTGACTTCCCGACAGACGGGAATCCGACGAGACCGACGTCTGCGAGGAGTTTCAACTCGAGACGCAACTCACGTTCTTGACCTGGTTCCCCGTTCTCCGCAATTTCCGGAGCCGGGTTGGCAGGCGTCGCAAAACGACAGTTCCCGCGACCACCACGACCGCCTTTGGCGATCGTCGCTTGTTGGCCGTGCTCGGTCAAGTCTGCGATGACGGTATCCGTTTCGGCATCGAACACGATCGTGCCAGGTGGGACCTTGACGATGAGCGGTTTCGCTTTACGTCCGTGCATCCCTTTTGACATCCCTTTTTCGCCATCATGGGCGATAAACTTCTTCGAATAGCGGAAATCAACGAGCGTCCGCAATCCTTCCTCTACTTCAAAGATGACGTCCCCACCGTGACCACCGTCACCACCTGCAGGACCACCGTCTGGAACGTATTTCTCGCGACGGAAAGCGACCATCCCTTTTCCGCCGTCTCCAGCTTTTACAAAAATATTAACCTGATCGACAAACATTTATTTCCCCTCCTTTATGTGAAACGTAGTGGTATCTACGTTCTGTTCGTACACATAGGCTGATGCCTTCACATCGTCCGGGACAGCGCCCGTGACGCGAACCATCAGTCCGTCCGTGAACGTCACATGAATCGGCCCATCCGTGTTGTCTAACAAGCGGACAAGCATCTCTGCCACTCGCGCGTCATCGATGGCGAGTTGGTCGGTTGAAATCGTATACGTCATCCGTCCCTCCCAATTCGCTTGAATCACGACTAGGCTCGTCTGTGGCACGTTCAAACGAACGAGCGCACTCTCTTCGTCGGCCTGTTTCCGATAGCGTTCGTAAAGTTCCTCGAGCTTAGTCGGATCGAGAGCCACATAGAGCGAGATCAATTGAAGCCGATTCATCCATTCGTGACGGACGGTCGATAAGAGCTCGAGTGTCTGTTCTGAATCCATTTGATCCTCTCCTAGAAAAAAAGACTCTAACCAAATAAGTGGCTAGAGTCTTCTGCGTCGTTCAACTTACGCGACTGGGTAAACGCTCACTTGTTTCTTGTCGCGACCAAGACGCTCATAGCGTACTACGCCGTCAACTTTCGCAAACAAAGTGTCGTCGCCACCACGGCCAACGTTTTCACCTGGGTGAATCTTTGTACCGCGTTGGCGGTAAAGGATTGATCCAGCTGAAACTGTTTGTCCGTCAGCGCGTTTTGCACCGAGACGTTTCGAAATTGAGTCACGACCGTTTTTAGTCGAACCAACTCCCTTTTTCGAAGCGAAGAACTGAAGGTTCAATTGTAACATGAGGTCCACCTCCTATTGTTCAATTTGGATATATTCACCGTAGCTTTGGGCGATCGTGTCTAACTGCACGAGCATCCCTTCTAATAACAGTTGGGTGCGTTCCATATCCTGCGGTGATAAGTCAGGATACGTCTCGACATAAAAGTAACCACCCTCTGTTTGATCTGCCATTTCTACAAGAAGCGATTGACCCGCAAGCGTTTCGACGGCGTTATAGGCACCAAAGATGATGGCTGAAACACCGGCGCACACCAAGTCAGAACCAGGTTCTGCAAAATTGGCATGACCAGTCACTTCGACGGAGCGAATCGAATTCGCCTCGTCTCGTCTTACCTTGACCCGAATCATAGCTTACGCTTCGATTTTCTCGATGCGAACTTTCGTGTAAGGCTGACGGTGACCTTGCTTACGACGGTAGTTTTTCTTAGCTTTCATTTTGAAGACAGTGATCTTCTTAGCGCGGCCGTGTTTTACCACAGTACCGACAACTTTAGCGCCTTCTACGAGTGGAGCGCCGACTTTAACATCGTCACCACCAACGAAAAGAACCTCACCGAATTCTACAGTACCTTCGACATCAGCATCGAGTTTTTCGATGTAGATCTCTTGACCTGCTTCAACTTTGATTTGCTTACCACCTGTTTTGATGATTGCGTACATATACGTGCACCTCCTTGTTAAACTCAGACTCGCCATCCTGGGCAGGGCAAAAACCTTTAAAAACCCGTTCTGTGCGGTTGTAGCCATTTGGGTGCTTCCAAACGAACTAACGTTATAGATAATACCATTCTCAATTAATCATTGTCAACGACGAGATAAGAAATTCTGACATTCTTCGGACGTCCCATAAAAGACGAACTCCGGCTCCCCTTCGACGAGGTGCACCTCAATGTCAAATCCGTGCCAAGAAGCGTCATGCCACTTATTAGGGAGTGAGAGCACGACCGCTTCGTATTGATCATTCAAATCAAGGAGCGACCGTTCAAACTGTGAGAAGATGGCCAATTTTGAAGGCTTGCCGGCATAAAACATCCGGTCTTGAATCGAGCGCCCGGTCCGTTCCCGCGACAGCTCGAACAGCCCCATCCGTGTGAAGCCGTACACTTCGACACGTCGTGGGTCACGCGCCCCTAGTTCTTTCATCTTTTTAAGGAGACGGGTCTGCCCTTCCTTTGAACCACGTAAGAAATCGATGACGATCATGCCGCCGATATTTCGCAGACGCAACTGCTCCATGATCGAATAGAGCGCGGCTTCATTGATGGTATCGGCCGCACGCCCCTTGTCTTTGACGGCGACATTTTTGCCACTGTTCACGTCGATGACGGTCATCGTCTCGACTTGTTCGATCAAGACGAACGCCCCACCATCCAACCAGACGGCACGACTCTCCAGTTTCTCGATGGCTCCATCGAGACGTTTCGCTTCAGGCATCCGCCCTTTTCCGATATGACGTTTCACCGGGACATCCAATCGTTCGAGTCGCGTTTGCCCTTCTTTGTCATTCAACAGCACGGACTCGACTGCATGACGTCTCACGAATTGTTCGCATAGTAGCTCGTCTTGCCCGAACCTTTGCTCGATCACTATGGTCGAACGGTTACGCAATCGATTCAGTTCTTCCTGTAACGCTTCCGGGGCCACTTGTCCGGCTTCCGTCCGAAATAAGACCCCTTCCTCTTCCGTTAAGTCGAGCGCCTTTGAGAGGCGGTCCTGCGTGACGAGGTCGAGTTTCCGGCTGAACAGTTGACGACGTCCAAATGGGAAATACACAAGATATCGCCCACCGAATCGAATGTTCTCTGTCACTTTATGATGCTTGCCGTTGATTCCTTCTTTTGTCACTTGGACGAGTCGCTTTTCTCCGACGACTGCCGCTTGCCCGATGGCGGGCACTTCCGGATACGAGGCGAGCGCACGGAGCGTCTCTGCGATCGGGAGAAAGTATGTCGTCTCCCCATCCGTCAAAAAGGCTGCCCCGAGTGACGGGTGGATCCTTTCAATTGCGGCTTCGACGATGGTCCCGACAGACAGTTGGTCGACAAACCGTTCCTCGACTTCGAGTAATCGTTCGCCGTCCACGAGCATCGCCCGTTCGATGGAAGGTGTTCGTTCGTAGATTAGCTTCATCTGCATCACTCCTTTCGACAGAAAAAGGCAACTTCCGTTGCCTTTACGCTTTTTTCATTCCAAATTTCATCATGAGTCGTGCCCAGAAGCCGACCGGTGCCGTCTCCGTCTGAATCGACATGAGCGGGACCGATTCGCCAAGAATACGGCGCGTGATGTTCCGGTAAGCCTGCCCGGCATAGTTGTCCGGATTCATCGTGACCGGGACACCGCGGTTCGCGGCTGCGATGACTTCCTCATCGTCGATGACGACACCGAGTAAGTCAATCGACAGGATGCGCATGATGTCATCGATGTCGAGCATGTCGCCCGATTCGACGAGATGATTCTTGACTCGGTTGACAATCAGTTTAGGCGCATCGATATGTTCCGCTTGCTCGAGCATCCCGATGATACGGTCTGCATCTTGAACCGCCGCTTTTTCAGGTGTCGTGACGACGATCGCCTCATCCGCACCGGCAATCGCGTTCATGAACCCTTGCTCGATTCCAGCAGGACAGTCAATCAAGACGAAATCATATTCCGTCTTCAACTGGTCAACGATTTCTTTCACTTGTTCAGGATTCACTGACGTCTTGTCTTTCGACTGTGCGGCCGGGAGTAAATACATCTCCTCGAAGCGTTTATCGCGGACGAGCGCCTGATTCAACTTACATTGACCCGTGATGACATCGACAAGGTTATAAATGCTCCGGTTGTCGAGACCGAGAATGATATCAAGGTTACGCAATCCGATATCTGTATCGACGAGACAGACCGAGTGTCCAGACAAGGCGAGCCCCGTCCCGATGTTGGCGGTCGTCGTTGTCTTCCCGACGCCCCCTTTTCCTGATGTCACGACGATGGCTCTGCCGTTTTTAACTTCTTTTTCTGTATGTACAGGCTCCACTACTTGCTCCATTCCACTCACCCTCTCTGTAATTCCATTGCATATGCGTCTTTCAGACCTGTCATGACGTGGCGGAGACGTGTCATCTCAATCCCATCACTCGTCTGATACGCACAACCCATCTCAATCTCAGGAAGTTCTTCCTCGTCATCGGCTGTGAGTACACGTTCGCCGATTGCTAAAAACTTCGGATGGAGCAGGCTCGCGGTGATGACCGCTTCTTCCCATCCTTCGACACCGGCGCGTACATTTCCTCGTATCGTCCCTAAACAATAAATACTTCCTGTCGCCCGGACCTCTGACCCAGGATTGATATCCCCGATCACAAGCACCGAACCGTCAAACGTCAAGACTTGTCCACTCCGAATCGTCCCGCTGTGATAGTGGAATGTCTTTCTGCCGTACGTCGCTTTCGCTTCTTCTGTCAACATGACATCGCTCGACAAGTCTTCAATATAAAAAACGCCATGACGAGCGACGACCTCACGAATTTGACGTGACAGCTCCTCGTCAATATAACGAGTACCCGCGTGCAACTTCAGGGCAATCTTTCCGGACGGCGGCTCCATTTCTTGTAATGTCGCTTCTAAGTCCGTAAGCACCTCGTCGATGCCACTCTTCGGATTGAAGTGAATGGCAATGCCGTTGCGATGTCCTTTAATCGTAATGTGTCGTTTACGCTCCATCATGGCTACCCTCTTTTCGCAACAGGGCGTGTCGTCACATAACGCGTCATCGGATAATAAAGAATCACGATGGCGATGGCATTGACGAGCATCGTCCCTGGAATCTGTTCAACCAATAGTGTTTGAATCGTCATCAACGTCCCACCAATCGCCGCCATGATCCCGTAAATCGCAAAGGTGAAAACGAGAATCATAAACGTGAACGTAATGGTGACGGAGAAGAAGTTCTCACCTATATATTTTAACACGAAGCTGGCTAAGAGAGGAATGAGTGAAAAAGTAAATACATAGATTCCAATCAGGTCGGTGTAGACGATATCATACAGCAGTCCGAATACAAGCCCAAACCCGAGTGCCGTCTCCCATCGACCGTACAGACTGACAAACATCAACCCGATCAACGTCAACAAAAGAAACGGCGTGGCGTAGTGCCAAGAAAAAATCGATGCCCATGTTCCTTCAATAAGAAAAAGGAGGAACAGGGCGATGAACACTTTCATGTTACTCACCCGCTGCTCCTCCTTCCTCGGGACCCGTTAAAAACGGTTCGTCTAGTGTCCGATCAATCACGTACATTTGTGAGAACTCATTGAAGTCGGCCTCCGGTTTAATCCGGGCGACTTGTGAGACGCCATATTCATCCGTCTCGATCGATTCGATCGTACCGATGACGAGTCCAGCCGGATAACGTCCACCGAGTCCGGACGTCGATACGATTTCTCCTTCTTTCAGCTTGACGCTATTCGATACTTTCGTGAAGAACAATTCATTCGTCTCCGTGTCGAATCCGTCAACCGTCCCATACGTCGGTTTGCCGTCCGCATCTTTGACCACTGCCGAGACGTTGTTCGTCCGGTTGTTGTCGCTGAGCAGTTGAACTTGCGACGTATAGGCACTCGTCTGAATGACACGACCGACCATCCCGCTCGCTGCGGTCACGGCCATGCCCTTTTCAACGCCGCGTTCTGAACCGACGTTGATGGTGACGTAGCGTTGCCAATCGTTCGGTGTCCGACCGATGACCTCCGCCGGAATGAGGTCGAAGTCACGTAACGACTCGTCTCTTGCTTCGACCATCTTTCGAAGCTCCTCATTCTCACGGCGCAAATCATCCGCTTCAACCGATACCTCGGCGTACTTCGCCAAATGTTCTTTCAGCTGGCGGTTCTCTTCGTAGATATCGCGGACATCTGAGATGGACGAGACCGTTGAGTCCATCCACCCGATTGGTACCGCGAACACTCGCTGGAACGTGCCGACCACATCACGCGTGACATCTTGGTACCAGGCTGATTCCGATCGTCCTCGAATCGAAACACCTAAAATGACGAAAAACAAGATCAGTACAATTAGCGTGATGATGAGCTTTTTATTACGTACGAATCGGCTCATCTTGTCTCACCTCTCATCGACGTGACGAGATGCCTGATTTCGAACGGAGGACGTCCATCATTTCAAGAGATTTTCCAGTCCCGACCGCTACGCAGTCGAGTGGCTCATCCGCAACGAGTGTCGGGATGTGTGTCTCGTCTGAGATCACGTCGTCCAAGTTTTTGAGGAGGGCGCCGCCGCCAGTCAAGACGATTCCGCGGTCCATAACGTCAGCCGCAAGCTCTGGAGGAGTTTGCTCAAGCGTTTGCTTGACCCCTGCTAAAATCGCTTCGACTGTATCAGAAAGAGCTTCACACACTTCTGCAGACGTGACTTCGATTTGTTTTGGAAGTCCTGTTACGAGGTCGCGACCACGGATTTCCATCTTCTCCGCTTCGTTCGATGCATCGATGCGCGCCGAACCGACTTCCATTTTGAGCGTCTCAGATGTACGCTCCCCGATCATGAGGTTGTACTTGTTCTTGATGTAACGAATAATGGCATCATCCATTTCGTCACCACCGACACGAATCGATTGGCTTGTCACGATGCCGCCGAGTGAGATCACTGCGACTTCGGTCGTACCGCCACCGATATCGACGACCATCGAGCCAGTCGGTTCCCAAACTGGGAGGCCTGCACCGATTGCTGCCGCGAACGGTTCTTCAATTGTGTATGCTTCACGAGCGCCTGCTTGTTTCGCAGCGTCTTCCACGGCACGTTTTTCAACAGACGTGATACCGCTTGGGACACAAATCATGACGTTCGTCTTCGATGAGAACAAACCGCCTTTTGATTTTTGAGCTTGCTCCATGAAGTATTTAATCATCGTCGCTGTCGTTTCGAAGTCAGCGATGACGCCGTCTTTCATCGGACGACGTGCAGAGACGTTCCCCGGAGTACGTCCAATCATATCTTTGGCCTGATTACCAACGGCCTCAATTCTACCGGTATCTGTGCGGAACGCCACGACGGACGGTTCACGAACAACAATTCCTTGACCCTTTACATAAACGAGCGTGTTAGCCGTTCCAAGGTCGATTCCGATCTCTCGGTTAAAACTACGAAACATAGGTGTTGCTCCTCTCTTCATTACACTATTTTTTATTATAACGGAAAAATCATGTTTGAAAACGTTCATTCGATTACAGGTTATTTACAATAACCGCATCTCAGTCCTGTCTCACCGTCTATTAGTTTGCCTTCTTTTCGGCAAAAAGGCAAATCAAAAAAGCAGACGCAAGTGAGCGTCTGCCTAAGGAGAGAACGGTTACAATCCCGGTTGGAGCGGAAGCAGTAACATCGCTCCGTAAAAGAATACCGAGAAAATCAACACCGGCCGAAAGAAGCGGGATGGCTTGAGTCGGGTCGCTCCTGCCAAAAAGCTCGATGTCGTCACGACGAAAAGGTAGATCCCAATGTACATGAGCAGGAGGCGGACGAGTACCGTCCAGATGCCGAGTTGATTGAGTTCATTGAAAGAGAGCACGATCATACTGAGATAAGCGATGAGCGATAGAACTCCTACGCCAACACCGACGAGCGGCGAGACGCGGTCGAGCCAGTGGTCCTGATCGAACCTCATAAATAGCGCTGTGCTCACAAATAAAAACAGGATGAACACAACGATCGAGAAGATGGTTGGTTCTAGATGTATGTAACTCACAAAAAGCGATAATCCGACCATCAGTATCCAAATTATTTTTTCCATAAAAACACCTCATTTGTTTTCTAATCAACATCCAGATTCGATTAGAGTAAACTACGTTCCTTGATCACATCACAACTTTTTCAGTGTGGCGAGAATAGATTGTTGGATCAGGTCATGCCGCTGCTCTTCGTTTAAACGGACATACAGACTCTTCAAGAATGTTTTCACATTATGGACGACGTACCAATATTTTTCCTCATCAAGATGTTGCTTACATTCTTCTAAGTGATGTGGAAGCTGCTCTACATGGCGATGAATGACTTCAGAATCCATCCCTCGTTCGAGTAAACGTAGGAGCGGATTGATGAGACGTTCGTCTTCATCATGCGCCAATACCTCAGAACGCATGAATTGATTGATAATGACGTGGAAGAGTTCCGGAAATGACGCTGGATCCAGTTTCGGATTTGCGATCAGTTCGTCCACCGCATCTGCCGCGTGGGCAATCGAATGGGCCCATCCCTTGCCATTCACATAACCCTTGTATCTCTCTCGAGCTGAAGATATCGAATCAAACCTTCTGCTGCCTTCCGGAATTGGTCTTCTGTCAAAAAGTCCTCTTCAACGTCTCGATGCAGAATCAAAGCCATCAATAGAGTCGTGAAAGCTCTCGTGAAGACAGCGTCCGACTGCGTTTCCTCAATTCTATGAAACAAAAGAGCATGCAAGGACGTCTCAAGGAGTTCACTCATCTTGTCGAAATCGATGTCTTTTTGTTCGATGATGAGGCGAAAGAACATCGTGTATATGAGTCGATCACGGAGTTCGCCGTCCGGTGACCCGATATGCTGAACCATGCTGGTGAGAATGGCTTCTTTGTTTTTTTCGTAATACGTCAAATCCCCATCTTTCATCATCTGAAGGGCTTCTTTTAATTCGTTTTCCGACAGTACATTCATATGCGTACACCGCTTTGATTCATCATCTACTCTTTAGCCAAATGACAGTTTAAATAGCGCTGTTCATTCAGACCTTTCATTCGGATGTTGTGATGATCCTTCTTCTCCGGAATAGATCATCCACAAACTCAACATCAAACAAATCAATCCGCCCAGACCAGTCGTGATCAAAGACAATTGCTCACTAAAAAAGGATTTACTGACTGCTAAGAAAAGAAGAAACCCCCATCCGATCACATTCCATATCGTAATACGCGACAAATTAGACACCTCCCGTGCGCAAAGTAATTCATAATCATTTCTGCTCTCTTCGAATTTTACATCTCCACTTATCATTTTCCAACTATATCCAAAATTTAATGAGGTACCAGTTCTCTCGTAAACACAAAAAAGCAGACATCACGATGCCTGCTCTCTACTCCTTACCCATTCATATATCCCCGCTGCTTCATGCTGACGTAATGGTCTTCCCCGATGATGACGTGGTCGAGACAAGCGATGCCGACGATATTGCCTACTTCGACCAATCGCTCGGACACCTCGATGTCCTCCCGACTCGGGGTCGCGTCCCCACTCGGATGATTGTGCACGGCGATAAAGCACGCCGCCGACAGCTTGAGCGCCTCACGAAAAACATCGCGCGGGTGCACGATCGAGGAGTTGAGCCCTCCGACGAAAAGCGTCTTCCGAGCGATCAGTTGGTTCTTCGTATTCAAATACAAACAGACGAAATGCTCCTGATTCAACAGTCTCAATTCATCCCGCAACAACTCATAGGCGTCTTGCGGCGAACGAATCGTCGGCATACTCGCTTTCGGTTCCTCGACGTATCGAATCCCGATTGTGAACGCGGCGAGGAGTTGCTCCGCCTTCTTCTTCGTCATCCCTTCGATTTTACATAAATCGTGAACGGACGCTTGTGACAGCGCCCGTAACGTCGGGTAGACGTCCGAGATACGACGAGCCGTCTCCATCGGGTCCGGTCCCCGTCCTCCGATTTGAAGCAATCTGGCGATGGCGGTCTCTACACTACGGTCAAGCACCATGGTCATTCCTTCACCTACTTTCAAGTTCACAGGAAGCGAGGCGTCACCCCATGCCGGTCGAGCGTCTTGACGAGCGGATGGATCGGCAATCCAACGACATTATAAAAATCCCCTTCGATTCCTTCGACGAAGAGACCACCCGATCCTTGAATCCCATACGCACCCGCCTTATCGTAGGGCTCTGTCGAATCCAAATAATCCGCTAGCCAGGTTTCAGGAATCTCAGCGAACGTCACACGCGTCGTCGTGACGAACAAATCTTGGGACTTACCGATGATGCTCACACCCGTCAGCACTTCATGGGTCGAACCGGATAATCGTTCAAGCATCCGTTTCGCATCCTCCCGGTCTGTCGGTTTCTCTAAAATGATGCCGTTCAAGACGACGACCGTGTCCGCGCCGATGACGATAGCATCACGGTGATGCCTTGCCACGTCCATCGCTTTCTCCCGGGCCAGACGAGCGACGTAATCACTCGGTGTCTCCCGACCGTCCGTCCCTTCCGTCACGGTAGATGGGATGACCTCATGTTTGATTCCTGCTTTCGTCAATAGCTCGGTACGTCGCGGTGACATCGAGGCGAGAATGACACGCTTCTGTGTTGAATTCATTGTATCGACTCCTTCTCTTCTTCCAAAACGGCGTTCCTTCCCGTTTCGGTCTTCACTGTTGATTGTAGGCAACGTGCCTCCTAAACACAATTACCCGCGACGAAAAACACGCCCCTTCAATTGCGAAGGGACGTGCCGACTTATGGTGTCGTATAGTCGTATACCGGGATATCCTTTTGCTCAAACGCCGGTTCCGGAATGTATCGGTCTGGAACGAGTTGGTCGAGGTCCGGACGATAGAAGGCATCAAGCTCGACTGTAAACTCGAGCGACTGCACTTCTTCGACCGTATTCGGTCCCGTCTCGGCAGGTCCGGTAAATTGAACCGTCCGTAACACGTGAATCCGATTCATCGACTCGATCGACTCCAAGAAGGAGACGAGCGCTTCATACGTCTCTGCTTGCAAGTTGACCGTTGAACGGACCGTCGAAGCGTTGACAGGTGCAACGTCCGTTGGTTCAGCCGGTTCATTCGTCGCACTCACATCAGCCGGATTGAACGGCTCGACCGTTTCCGGCACTTCTGACTCAGCCACAACGCCATCCGCAAATGCGATACTTGTCACATTGACACCCGCAAGAAGACTTGCCTGCGACAACGCCTCAACGACCGTGTCGAGGGCAGGAACTGTTGGAACCCGTGTCTGAAGCGTCTGAGAGTCCGCTACATCAACGGCTTTTCCTTCTTGGCGCAATAACTCCAGTTTTGTTTGTTCGAGCGAGAGGTCGCGTTCAAGCGCTTCGACCTCTCCTTGTTTGACGTAATACGTATAGCCAAAGTAAGCCGGTGCGATGATTGCGGCAAGGAGGCAAATCGCAAATAACGCGTAGATTGTCGAACGTTTCATTGACTCACCACCTCCTCATCCGTGTCCTCTTCCTCTGTCAACTCGTCTTCCACGTCTTGGAACATGAACGTAAACTCTCCGATATAGCGTGGAAGCGGATCTTCTTCTAATGAGTTTTCCTCTTCTTCTGCATCCACATCCGCTTTCAACTCCGTCGTCACACCGAGGAGTTTGACGTCGAGGAACCGCTCATCGGTCATGAGCGAGCGCTGGAATGCGTTCAAGTCTTCTAACGTCTCGAATTGAGTTCGGACGCTCATGATGGAGCCATCCGCGTAGTTATACGTCAAGACGTAGCCAGTAGGCGGCAACTGCTCAGTCAACGCGCGCAGTGCTGGGACCGCATCCTTTTCCATGTCGGTCAACGCCGTCACGGTTTGGTCGAGCGAGAGCACTTGTTGCGCTTTCGAATTCACTTGTTCGGTTTGGTAAATTTGAACGAGCTGTAACTCTTCTTCGATTCGCGTCTGTTCTGCTTTTAGTTGGTCGACCTCATAGTACAAGTATCCGGCCGCCCCTCCTCCGAGAAGAAGGGCGACGAGACCTGTCACGATCGGCCAACGGAGTGTCACGTCCGTCGAATTGATGAAGTTCGTGTCACGATCGCGCTGAAGCGTCGCCATCCCAAGGAGTGGCAACATTTGATGCGATAGAGGTGTCCCGTGAGCGATGGCGAGCGGTTGCTCGACACGCGTCACCGAGACGAGGGACTCAGCCTGAATCATACGGACGAGATCATCGACTTCCGGAACAGTTCCCGAGACGTATAACTCATCGATGGCCCGACCATCCGTCCGCAGCGAGTAACGATAGAAATCGAGGAAGCGAGCGAGTTCGTTCAACCAGTCATCCAACTGATTAGCCTTCATCTCACCGGTCCCATCATATGTATAGGTCACGACACCATCTTTCGTCCCGACTTGGTACGGGAGGTCCAGTTCAATCGAGCGGATGAAACGGATCTGCCCTTCCTCAAGGACGAGCAATTGATGTGAAAACGGCGTGATATGCCAGAGTAATGTCGATTGAAGCGGATCAATCTCCGATAAACGTATGACCCCATTGGCGACCGCGACAGAACGTGGCGTGATCTTCTTCAACGCTAGACCACGCTTTTTCATGTACGCACGGAGCGACTTCGTCAATTCAATCGAAACGGCATGCAACATAACGTCCGTCTTGACCCCGTCTTCTCCTAACACTTCGTAGTCGAACGACACGTCATCGAACGGCAAGATAATCGAACTCCCGATTTCCATGAAGAGATAGCCACGAATCTCGTCCTTCGGAATCGAAGAAGGAATCTCGACTTTCCGTGACAACACTTCGGTCTCGTCCAATGCCACCGCACACGTCATCCCGCGTCGCACTTTCAACTTGCGACAGAGTTCATCGAAAGCGAGACTGAACGCCGTCTCATCGAGAATCTTCCCTTCTCCATACGCATCTTTTGCTAACTGAACCGAGGCGCTTCGTTTGAACACCCCTTGTTTGATGACGGCCCCGTGGATGCTGAGCGCATCAAACGAAAAATACGTGACCGTCCCTTTCTCTATCCCACGACTCATGATCGTTTCCCCCTACATCAACTCAAAATACCAATCAAAAAAACTTTCACTAAACCAAAACGTCAACATCGTCCCGAGCGCAATCGACGGGACAAACGGAATCGGTTGCTTTCGCCCGATTTTTTTTGTGATCATCAACCCGATCCCGACAATTGCCCCAATCAAACTCGATAGAAACAAGGCAACGAGCACGTCACGCGGACCGAGCACAAGACCAATCATAGTAAACAATTTGACGTCCCCTGCCCCAAGTCCCCCTTTTGACACGAAAAAGACGGTCGCTAGGAGCGAAAATCCGAGCAACGCCCCCACAAGTGGCGTCCACCAAGATGCCCCTGTCAGATAGGTGAGGAGGAGTAATACCGGTGCCGTGAATTGCAAGATGACATTCGGCACGAGCATCGTCGATAAATCAGACATCGCCAAAGCGAGTAAGGTCGACAAGAAAGCGAACGCGAGAAGCGTCGTCACACTAAATGCGTAGAGTGAAAAGCTATAGCCATATCCAATGGCTCCAAGTAATTCAAAGATCGGATACGTCGGCGCGATCCGCTCGCCACACCCGTGACATCTGCCTCTTAAGGCGAGATAGCCGAAAATCGGGATGAGTTCCCACGGTGACAATTCGTGACCGCAAGACGGACAATGTGACCGCGGCGTCACAATCGATTGCTGACGTGGCACGCGGAGCCCGACGACGTTGGTGAACGATGTGATGACCGCCCCGAGGACGATGCTATATAGGAATCCAATCGATTCAATCAAGGAAGGACCCTCCTTTTGTCAGTATATGCCAAAAATAGAAAACCGGCTAGGCTGAGCGAGTGCCCAGCGCCAGCCGGCATAAACAATTTAAAGTGATGCGGAAGAAATAGCAGTTTCTGCTACAGGAGCAGCTTTAGTTCCCAAATTCTTTTCTCCATCAATATAAACCGAGTATGAATAATTACCATCTGCACCTTTTGCAACTTTTACGCCAGCTGCTGAATAACCAGATGAGCCATACGGATCTTTTAATGTTTCAATATAAGAAGAAGTGTCTACATCTTTTGGAGTAGCAGTTGCATCAGGTGTTCCAGCAAATACTAATACTGTACCATTAGCAACATCATTTGAAGCTACATACAATTTCGCCGCACTGACCATTTGTTTTGCATCAGATTTTAATGCGTCCTCTTTCGAGTTCTCGATGATTCCACCAATCGCAACGACTGCGATGGCTGCGATAATTCCTAAAATAACGACGACGACGAGTAATTCGACGAGTGTGAGCCCACGCTCATCTTTTAACTGTTTGGCATCTTGCCAAATCATTTTCAACTTCTCTACCATGATTCATTCTCCCCTTTTGCGTAATGTGCTGTGTGTAAACTAGATAAATTACTTTAGACCTAATATAGAAGTAGAACAATTTTACTATACCTTCTAAATATAGTATTGAAAAGGTATATTTTCAAAAGCTTACATATTGCTTTACTGATTCTGAATATCACCATAGATTTGGAACATCGGGACGACGATCGAGATGACGATGACCCCGACGACACTTGCCAATACGACGATGAGAAGCGGCTCGATAATCGACTTCAAACGGTCGGTTGTCGTCTCGACCTCCGTCTCATAAAACTCAGCGACTTCGTTCAACATCGAATCCAAATCACCGCTCTCTTCCCCGACGGCGATCATCTGAGTCATGAGTGCCGGGAAGTTTGCATTTCGCATGAGCGGCTCGTGAAGCGGGACCCCTTGCGCCATCATGTCACGTGCCTCCGTCAGTCCTTTACGGATGACGCGGTTCGATACGATACGTTCGGTGATTTCAATCGCCGTCAAAATCGGGACGGCCGCTTGTAGAAGGACCGCTAAACTTCGCGTTAGCAATGCAATCTGAGACTTCATCACAATCGTTCCAAAAATCGGCATCTTCAATAGCAAGCCATCGATCACGAATCGTTCCCGGTCCCGCTTCAACATCCAGGTGAAGGTGAGAACTCCAAGAATCGCGAGTCCGAGTAACAACCACCAGAAGGCCGCGATGAAATCGGAGACCGCGACGACAATGCGCGTGATGAGCGGAAGCTCACCGCCGAGTTGACCAAAGATGCTCGCAAACGTCGGGACGACGTTCACCATTAAAAAGGCGACAACGCCAATGGCGACGATGGAGACGACCAACGGATACGTGAGGGCAGAAATGACCTTCCGCTTCACATCATATTGTTTTTGAAGTTGGAGCCCGATTTGATCGAGCGCCTCCTCCAAGTTCCCGCTCGTCTCCCCGGCAAGTGCCATCGAACTAAAGAAGTTCGAAAAGACGCGTGGATGTTTTTTGATCGCCTCGGAATAGGCAATCCCTTCCTTCAAATCATCCTCGACTTGACTCAGTGCTTTCTTCAATACGTTCGACTCGGTCTGTACCCGTAAGATTGAAGTCGCACGAACAATCGGGACACCCGCCCGGATGAGCGTCGCGAACTGACGGACGTACATGATCAAGTGTTCGATTTTGACTCGTTCTGGCAGCAAGTTGACCTCTTTGTTCAGTCCAGTCGATTCGAGCTCGGCCAAGTCCGTTACGAGAATAGATTCTTGACGCAACTTTTCTTTCGCTTCCCGAAGCGAGACGGCCGTGACGCGACCTTTCTTACGCTTCCCGTTCAGGAGCTTTCCTTCATACTGAAATATCGCCATCACTCATCACCTCATCTCTTCTGTCGGGACGGCGTTCGGATTGATGATCCCTTGCCGAACAAGTTGTTCGATGGCAGCATCCATCGACTGCATCCCGTGCTGGCGACTCGTCTGGATGACGGTCGGCAACTGGAACTCTTTTTCATTTCGAATCAAGTTGGCAACAGCCGGATTCCCTAACATGATTTCCATGGCGGCGACGCGTCCTTTCGGCACATCAATCCGTGGAAATAACCGTTGACTCACGACACCGAGTAAGACGTTCGCGAGTTGTGTCCGGATTTGGTCCTGTTGCTCAGCTGGGAACGCGTCGATGATTCGACTCACCGTCGACATCGCACTCGATGTATGGAGCGTTGCCATGACGAGGTGCCCCGTCTCTGCGGCGGTCATCGCCGTCGAGATGGTCTCCAAGTCACGCATCTCCCCGAGCAGAATGACGTCAGGGTCTTGCCGTAAGGCGGCCCTTAGACCACTCACAAATTTCATGACGTCAGAGCCGATTTCCCGTTGGTCGACAATACTTTGGTCATGGGAATGTAAATACTCGATCGGATCTTCTAGCGTGATGATTCGTTTTCGCTGCGTCCGATTGATTTCATGAATCATCGCCGCGAGCGTCGTCGATTTCCCTGAACCCGTCGGACCCGTGACCAAGATGAGACCATGTGGTTTCTCAATCAGACGCTTCAGTACCGTCGGCAGATTGAGTTCGTTCAAAGTCGGGATTTCCCCGGAAATGGACCGGAACGCGATGGCAATCGTGCCTCGTTGATAATAGGCGTTGACCCGAAAACGGGAGACACGTGGAACGCCGAACGAGAAATCAAGATCTCGTTCATGCTCGAGACGTTCGCGCATATCGTCGGTCATGATTTCTTTTAAATATCCTTCGAGATGGTGCGGCAACACCTTCTCCTCGCCCATCGTAATAAGACTCCCGTCTACTCGAATGATCGGAGGAGAACCGGCTGTCAGATGAATATCCGAGGCGCGTTTCTCGACCGCATTCGTCAAGATGGTTTCGATCGATTGATTAATCATAAGCATTCTCCGTAATGACCGTTCGTAATATTTCCTCAGTCGTCGTCAAACCGGCGGCGACTTTTTCTAATCCGTCCTCAAGCAGGAATGTCGCTCCTTGTGACTTGGCATAGTCGACCATCTCAGACTCGGTAGCCTGGTTCATGATCATCCGGCGCAAGCCTTCATCAATCGGGATGACTTCGTGAATGGCGAGGCGCCCACGGTACCCTGTGAAGTTGCATGACGCACAGCCTTTACCCCGTATAATTTGGTCGATGTGTAAACCTTCAGCATCGAATAGACTACGTTCACTCTTCGATACCGGTTCGACTTGACCACAATCACGACAGACGCGTCGAACGAGTCGTTGTGCCACGAGTCCCGTCGTCGAAGCGGCGACGAGGAACGGCTCAACCCCCATATCGACGAGACGGGTGATGGAGCTGATTGCTGAATTCGTATGTAGCGTTGACAACACAAGGTGACCGGTGAGCGAGGCACGAATGGCAATCTCAGCTGTCTCCGTGTCTCGAATCTCTCCGACCATGACGATGTTCGGGTCTTGACGTAAAATCGAACGAAGCCCTGACGCGAACGTCAAGCCGACTTTCGAGTTGACCTGAACCTGGTTGATGCCGTCAAGTTGATACTCGACCGGGTCTTCTACCGTAATGATGTTTTTCGTCTCATCATTCAGTTCTTTTAACGAAGCATACAATGTCGAGGATTTCCCTGAACCGGTCGGACCGGTGATCAAGATAATTCCATTCGGACGTTTCAGCATGTCACGGTACGCCTGTTCGTTTCGTTCGCCAAATCCGAGTTTCGTCAAATCGGTCAGTCCTTGAGATGAGTCGAGGACCCGAATAACGATTTTCTCTCCATACATCGTCGGGAGCGTCGAGACGCGGAAATCATAGGCGCGATTGCGTAGCGTGTACTTGATCCGTCCATCTTGTGGCAGACGACTTTCTGTGATGTCGAGGTTACTCATGACTTTGAGACGCGTCAGCATGACGCTCTGAATCTTTTTCGGATAGACCGTCTCGGTACGCAAGTCCCCATCAATTCGAAAACGGACGTGGAGTTGCTTCTCATGTGGATCGAAATGGATGTCCGATGCACGTTGGTCGATTGCGCTTAAGAACAATTGGTTCACGAGGCGGATAATCGGTGCATCGTCTCGACTGATTGTTTCTTGTCGTTCGATTTCGGGAGCATCCTCTTTCAAAATTTCGACGAGGGAGTGGTCCATCTCGTAGTAACGACTGATTGTCTTTCGAATCTGCTCTCTCGTGGCGATTCCGATCTCGATGTTCATCCCGGTCTGAAGACGGACGTCATCAATGGCAATGAGATCGAGTGGGTCGGCCGTCGCGACATGAAGCGTATTCCCGTTTAATTCAAATGGCATGATATCGTGCTTTTGTGCCAACGCTTTCGGTACGAGCTTCGTGACCGTCACATTGATGTCGTAGGAGTACAACTCAATGATCGGCACATGCAGCTGTTCGTGAATCATTTGAATCAACTGTGTCTCGGTAATATGGTTTAGTCGAATTAAAGCATCCCCTAGTTTTTCTCCGGGACGCTTCTGTTCAAGCGCCTCATCGAGCTGACTCGTCGTAATGAGCGCAGCCTCGATGAGCATCTCACCTAATCTTCGTTTCGTTCGTCTCACGTTACTTCACCATCCTTTGAGGAGCCTCCTCCTGCTCGGTCTTGTCGTTCCGTTCTTCGACAAAGACGCTTGCAGCCACCCCTCCAATCAATGCAACGATAAGAATCACCCATGCCCACCATGTTTGAACGAGTGATTCTTCTACCATCAAATAGACGCCACCAGACAGAAGGGCAGTCCACAGGCTGATGACAAGCTTCGTTTCACGTTTTCTCGTCATCGGAACGGATAAAGCGAACAGTGTCAATGTGGCGAGTACCCAAAAGCCGAGTAAAATCAAATAGCCGATCATCCCACTGCCTCCTCTTCTGCAGGTTCTTCTAATACGGGCGGTTCTGCCTCAAATGGGTCGTCGTTCGAATCATTCGGGAACGGGTCTTCTTCCTCGTCCTCATCCGGGAATGTCGGGATGACCGGTTCGACCGGATCCGGTGGCGGAAGTGGAACGGAACTCTTCGTCACGATTTCCGGTGTCGGTGCATAAAAATCAAACCCGAGTAATTCCAACGTCTCCCCTTCTTCAGTCACAGTGACCCGGTAGAGCTTACCTGACTGTCCATCTTGACCTGACTGGGTGACCGATGAACTGCCTGACGGGAGCGAAGATGAGAAGCGCACGACTTTTTGATGCGGTACCGTCTTCACTTCTTCAACTCTCGCTTCGAAAGCGGCGTCAAACGGTTGACCGAGCAATTGAACCGTCACAGAACCCCCTTCATTCAAGACGAGGATGGCATATGATGTGTCTTCTCGGTTTTGAACAGCAAAGTTCGAGCGCTCATCTACTTTCGTGTCATAGCCTAGCTCCACCCCGGAAGGAAGTGTTTCGTGAGGCACACGTTCGAGAATGGCGAACGGTGTCGCCGCAAATAAGCGATAGAATGAAGACCCTAGTGTCGTGAGCGCTTCGTAATCTTCTCCGAACGATTTGAGACTAAAGATGTCTCCCGCTGCCATCTCGAATCCGTTCATTCGATCAAGGGCTGACTGCATAGCCGGTGTCGGGCTCACAGTGAACGAGGCGACGACTTCATTTTCTGCCGCGACTTGCTCTAATGTCACAGATGACTCCAACATCGATGCGGCATCCATCAACGCCGGGGCAATCATCGTCAGCGTGACGGGTTGACCTTCGAGATAAGGCTCGACTTTCGTTTCATCTACGGATGTCAACAGCGGATAGTCACCTGTATCTTTAATGGAGTCTAACGTATTCGATACATCGAACGTCACGACTTCTTTTCCAATCTCCATGACCGTCCCATCCATCAAATTGATTGAAAAGGGTGTCGTATTAAAATCTTTAATCGCATTATCGAGACGAACGTCCGCTTCTTCTTTCGTCATCCCTGATACGTCGACACCTGCGACCGTCGTATCTTTTTTGTATGTAGCACTCGACTCAGCAGACGCATCTAAGTAATTGACGAGTCCAATCGTCGGTAATGTCACGAGTACGACGAGTCCAATCAAAATGATAAGATGCATCCCATACCGCTTCATGTAAAATCCCCCCGTGTCTAATCCGACTTCTATTCTATATATCCGTTCAGCGTATAACTTTAGTATAATATGTATTGTACAAAAAATAACATTTAATTCAGTATTGCATACGTTATTTTCCGATTGTTTTACTTTTTTTGAATAGGAGGTCAATGTCTTGTCGCATTCCGAAAAAGGTTTTACGCTCGTCGAAGTGCTCGTCTCCATCGTTGTTCTTTCAATTGTCTCATTCTCTTTACTTTCGATTTTCAGCCAAAGTTTGAAGACGACACACGACAGCCTCAATCAAACGATTGCGAACCAAGTGGCGCAAAACACGTTACATACTTTAAATCGACGGGCCGCGTCCGTTGATGAACCTCTCGAACTGCGTCAATTGTTGAATCGGGACGGGATCAGCTCGACGTGCGACTTCTGCGAAGATACCCGAATCCATGGGGATACGTATATCGCAACCATTCAATCGCTGTCCACTTCACCCGGACATACAATTGAAGTTGAAATTTCGGTGACGACCGACCGTTTGCAAACGCCCGTCACCTTGAAAGGAGTCATTTCGAATGCGACATTGCGCGAACCGTTCCCTGAAACGGCTGTCCCGACAACTGACTGAGATGGAGAAACGTGAAGACGGCTTCACGCTCGTCGAGTTGCTCGTCACAGTCGTCGTCGCTTCGATTTTAAGTGGCGTCATTATTACGGCCTTTATCACTGGAACGCTCGGTTTTCAAATGACGAACGAGACGAGTGACCTTCGAAGCGAGGCCGACTATTTGATTGCCTCCGTGCTCTCTGACGTGAACCGGACCGAATTCGACGCCGTGACGGAAGTGGACGGCTCGTTTCAATTTTATCGATTGTCCGCTCCAGACATATCGGAAGCCGGAATGATTTATCGGGAGGCGGGATACGTCCCGACCGACTTGGTTCTCTCAGAGGATTCGTTTACGCCTTCTAATCCACAAATCACAGTCGAACGGATGACCATCCAGTTAAAAGATCCCGTGTTCGATCCGAGACGCCCGACTTACATGACCGGTGGACTCATCGAAATCGAGATGGATTTGACTCAATCAAACAATCCCGATTCTGTTACGACATTTGAAAGCTCCATCCCATTCTAAGAAAGGAGGCATCCTGATGCGAAAACGTGAAGACGGATATGTCCTCGTGCTTGTTCTCGTGACGATGGCGGCTCTCGCCGTCCTCTCGCTCGCCGCCATGCAAGTCAACTTGGCGTCGAATAAATTGACGGTCATCCGTACTGAAGATACTCAACTGAATGAAGATGCGAAAAGCGCACTTCGCCTCATCGCCGATGAGGTTCGGACCCAGTTCCCGCTTCACGGAGAAGCGGAAGTCCCGACTCATATGGAATCGGAAGCGGCATTCCAAAGCAAGGTTCAGTCGCTCATCGTCAGTGACGAACCGTTCACGGCATTGACTACGGATAGTGAGGTCCGCTATTCCATCGAGCTGAAGAAAGATGCTACGGATACCGCCATTCAGACGGCGCCGTTCACGACGATTCTCCAAGTGAACGTCACGGCATCGCGACAAGTGAATCCGGAACAACCGATGCTTACCGTTGAATACACGCAAGACTTATACTTGACGGCTCTCCCGTCCTTTTTATACTACGTCCTCGGGTCCGACCAACAGTTGGACGTGAACGGCATGCCGACGATTCAAGGAAATATCTATTCAGGTGGTCCTCTCGCTTTCATACGTCAAGCGAACTTCCAATTGGATGGTGTGGCGAAGCAGATTGAAAATGTCGATTCTAGTCGTCTTCACTTGAATGGCCGAATCGATTTAGTCGAATTGAGCGATTGCTTGAGTTGCCAGCAAGAGAACTACTTCACGGTAGGTACGGAACAAGCTGGCGAGAAGGCGGACGCCGGGGTGTCCCCGAGTCGCTTTTCTCCATTCCAATACGACTACTCAATCATCGAATTTTTAAATCGACGACTCGACACACCGCTCGCATACACAAATGACGTCGATTCAAAAATCTTTGAAGAAGGCCTGATTCGCTCGACCAATCAAGTGTTCGAACTCGAGCGCGTGCTCTCGGAAGATGGGACCTCGATTATCGAACGCCCGACTTCGTACTTACGGGCGGATGCCTACAACGCACTCACCGACCCGACCATCGTGACATTACCGGATGCCATTTCGGATCGCGCCATGTATGTCACGGAATCCATCACCGAGTCGAATGCCCCGCTTCTTTTCGACGGGGACGTCGTCATTGAATCACTCGAGAAGCTGACGATTGCACGGCCACTGATCGTACGTGGTGACTTGACCATTAAAGGGAACGTCTCCTTCAGTTCGACAGTCTACACGCTCGGTGATACGTTCATCGACCGAGCCAATATTCTTCCGATTGATGCAGACAAAGGGAACTCACTCATCCTGTTATCCAAAGGAAAGATTCTGTTGAACCGAATCAACGAGTTTGATGACACTCCGACGACGCTCCAGGCGTTCATGTATAGTGACTCGAACGAACCGACCTATGTGTATGCGGTCGGATCTATTCTCGAAGTCAACGGAGGTCTGTACAGTAAAGGACCACTCGAAGTGAACGTCTTCCGTGGGACGTTTAACGGTGGGAATGACTTAAGCCCAGCAAAGAACTTCGACCGTCAAGTTCCAGCTCACGAGGCCGAAAAGTCTCGATTAAAACTGACGTATAACGATTCCGTGTTCAATCAACTTGAAACATTACCGGTCACGAATCAACTTCAATTCTTCGTCAGTCATCCGGTTCAATTGAAATGAATTCAAAAAAATCGGCTTCCTCTCTGATTGAGAAGAAGCCGATTTTTTTAGTTCCCCATCTTTAAAATGAGGTCCGAGTTGTAGTCTTTGGCCGTCTGTTCCATCGCTTTCGTCCATTGCGCGCCGTTATCAAGAAGCAGTTGCGTCAACTCGACCTGATTGTGACGGACCGGCTGCAATAACACCGATTCGGTATCTTGAATCATATAGCCTTGTCCGAGGAGTTCTTTGACCGCATCAAGGTTCAACGAGTCGACCGCGATGCCGAGAAGTCGATCGTCTTCAACATAACGCATCGCCAGCTTCCATTGATCCGGACTGCCGTTCGCACTGAACAATGGTGTGATAACGGGAATCCCTTCCACTTCCTCGAACGGGTCAATCCCTTGCTCGAAGTATGCTTCAATCACGTCTAGAGGTGCGAGCGTCACTGCTGTGGCGAATTGCTCGGCTGTCGGCACAACTTTTTGGTCCTCTAAAACAAGTCGGACGGCCTCCCATTCTTCCCTTGCCTGTAAATCTGTCAATTCTTCTTCTGTCACCGAAGAGCGTTGACTCACTTCTTTTACTAAATCGTCACCGGATAACTGCGAGAGCTCAGGTTGGGATTGACTCCAGTACAGGAGCCCTCCCAATCCGATGACGAGAATCAATCCGGTGATGCCAATCATTATTCGCTTGCGATTCATCATTCGCCAACTTTCTGCCATTCACTTAATAACGGTCATCATCCTGTCCCGAGGCATTCGTTTGGATGATGCGTACATAAAACGTATCCTTCACGGCTTCAAACGGTTTTCCAGCCGGAAGCGTCGTGTAGACTTCCACTTTCGCCACACCAGGTTTCACAGGAATCAACTCTTTTCCTGATCCACTCACTTGAACATATTCTTCGCCGGATACAATCTCCATGCGATAGTCACGCCAAGTCGAAGTCGTAGGCCAGTACTCAAGGAGAGGTAGTCGTGGTGCCGTCCCTTCACCAATATTGATTGTCATGTCTTTTGACATCAATTGGTTCGGATATTCGTTGACACGGACAATCGACGTGTTCGAACGAATGTTTCGTAACGCACTGTCATCGAATGTCGTCTGAATTGGAATGTCAGTCACGACACCATTATTTCCGTAACCATGGTTGGCACGTAATTCATATCCTGTCGCACTTTGTGTCACCGTCAAAGCAGATGGGATGGACCCGATTCGTTCAAACGGAATGGATACGGTTGGTGTTGAGGTCACTTGAATCGAGGCGACTTCGTTCACGCGTTTTTCTTCATCCAAACTATCCCATACCCAAAGGTCGAGTTGGCTCGGCGTTTGGCTCAAGGATGGTGCCTTGACTTGGATGCTAAAGACGGTGCTCGGAGTAGCGATATTCAAGCCACCGAAGAGGTCACCGACATCCACAGTCGCCTTAAACTGAGTCGTACCCGGTTTCAGTCCAATGATGTTCAAGTTGTTGCCAACTTGTTCAAACTTCACACTATCCCCAGATTCGACGACATAGCGAACCGACTTGTATTGAGCTGTTTCGGGCATGATTTTTGGTGTGACCGTAGTCGTTTGACCGACATACAACTCTTTCGACTGAATAGTAAGTTGCTCAGGCGGACTGATTACATTGACTTTCGACTCCGCTACGACAAGGGGTCTCTTATCGCCCGGATCGATTGTCAATCGCAACTTCGCAGTTCCTGTTTTCAAACCGGTCACAATCGCATTGTTCCCTTGCGTGACGAGTCTCGCGACACCGCTCGCATCGACGATTTCCCACTTCAAGCTACTCCATTTCGGGTTCGTAAAGGTGTTTCCTTTCGCATCCGTGATGGTCGGACTCACAATTTGCTGTGCCCCAATTTGTAAGGTGACGTCAGGAATCTTCGCTTCATACGCATACGGCGCCCCGATATTGATCAGCAAGTCTGGGAACGATGATTGAACCTCTAATTCCTTATCCCAGTCGTTGAGTTTATCTAAAATGTGATCTTGCTTCTTCGAATACTCAATTAACGTCGTTAATTGGTTATCCGCTTTTTTCAACTGGATGAGTGAGGCAGAAGGCTCGATGGCTCGGACGACTACTTCAAACTTCACGGTCCGGTCTCCACTATCGTTCGGGAGGAAAATGTTCGTGTCCCCATTTCGTTCATAGTACAAGTCCGGCTTCAACTGTAACTTGATTTCATTCGGCTTCGTGACAGGATATTCATTTCCGTTCGTGTCACGAATCGCCACGACTTCGAGTTGACTTGGCAGTTTTTCTGAGAAAGAGGTTGAATCCACTCGTAAAAACTTATCGCCCAACTGATTCGGCAATCGATCGAAACGTTCCGGATATTGAACTTGATAGTGAATCGTTCCCGTTTCGTACAAGTTGATTGTCGACGGGTCAATCGAACGGGACACTTGAATCAAGTCGGAAACATTCTCCGCACGTTTGACGTTGATGGTGAACGTATCGATCACCTTCGCATTCCGTTGATCGGACGTCTCGATTTTCACTTCAATCGGCCGATCTGCGACAACATCCGCTGCCGGAATCGTAAACTCTTTAACTTCGTAGTTGCGTAAGTTATCGAATGCGACCTGTTTACCGTTATACGTGATTGTTGAATTGAGGAACAAGTCTTGGAAGTCATAATCGCTCGGCCGCCACATCAATTTGACATCTTGTCCCGCAGTCACTTCTACAGACCCGGCTTTTAAATCAGCAGAAGTATAGGACTGGTTTGAATCACTGACGGACTCAATCACGTTGTAAGGTTTATGATTCGCTCCGATAAAGGCGCGATACATCGTATTGATGAAGATTTTCTTCTCATCTTCTACCGAAAACTTGTTTGTGTGCCCAGCACCGGAGTAGGTGAAATTGTTTTTTGTATACGTATAGTAATGGTTGTTTGCATCTCCATATACACGATTTCCACCTGTTGAATACAGGTTGTACCAAGGCGTCACATCCGGATCATTCAAATCGAGAGTGAAATATTGGTTATGGGTATTTGAGATATTTTTAATCGAATCGTCGAGGCGATACGGATAAGAAGTGAAAATCCCATCCTGTACCTTGACTGCCTTATTGGTTGTTTCAGGAGCACCAAATCCCATGTTCGTGTACATTTTTTGCCCTGAGATATTCAGTGAAGGATTGGCATTCACAAATTGACGTTCCCACTCGGACGTAGGCGATGATGAACTATTCGTACGGAAAATCGTATCGTGCGTCAACATGACGCCTTGTCCTGTTTCACTGAAACGTTTGACTTTCGCAGTGGCCGCAACATTCATGCTTCCATAAACGTTGTACGAATCTTGGAAACCAAAGATCAGCATATCGTAGTCGTTATTGAGTAATGCCTGATCATAAGTACCACCCTCAAACTGACTCGTTGTACCGTCCGTTAAATTGAATTCATAATTCCCAGACGGGTCTACTAACATATTAGATAAATAGCTTGAAATTCTTCCGTTCGTGCCGGTTCCTGCAGTGAGCTGTAAGATGTTCGCTTTCACTTTTTCATCGAGGTAAAGAATACTCCCCTTACGATAATCCGCTCGACCTGTCAACGAATCCTTGACGACGAGCATCCAGTTCTTCGGTCCGCTAAACGTCGGACGCGATAATGTGAAATTGAGCGTTCCCGATTCTTTTGCCTGTTGCTCAATGACTTTTTCATCCGCATCAAATCGATCGTTATGGTCGTAATCGATATACAATTCTACGAATGCCGAAGGAGTTGGTGGTTGCGATAAAGTATAGGCAAAGTTGATTGGATGACGGACACCATCTTTTACTTGAATCGTCTGATTGCTAATCGACTGATTGTTGTACTTCACTTCAGTTGATTGAAATCTCGGACGGGAAATGGTGAGTTGATTCAACTGCTGCGCCATCTCACGATCGACATTCTGTTGATCATTTCGATTAAAGACTTTCACGTTCGCATAATCACGTTGATAGGCTGCCAAGCGTTTTAACTGTGTATCGCCGTTCGCAGCATCCTCATGCATCAGAAGCGGCAAGCCGACACGGACAACTGTATTGAATAGTTCCGTAGCTTTCAATTCTGTCAAATCGTTCAATTGATTTGTCGTGTCATGATTTTTCGAGTTGACGACAAGCGTCCCATTTTTATATTTCTCAGTTAAAGGACTGCTCCCAATCATGACCGCATCGAATGCACCTGTCATCGGAAAACGGGATGCGTTAAATTGTTTAATTGTCATGAATTGCGCATTCACTTTTGCAGTATTTACATTCAGTGAAGCACGATACGAATTCACCGCATTATTGTATTCAGTCACTGAAAGTACTTTCGAAGCAGTAAAAGCATCACGAAGAATCAACACGTTTAAAATCGGTTGATTGGTCTCCGCAACTACTCTCTGTGGAATAATGGATATGATTAATACGAGAACCGCTATGTATTGCATGAGTTTACGCAATGAATAGTCCTCCCTATTTTTAGTCTTCACTACTAATTATCCCACCCACTTGAAAAAATATACATCTATTTCTTTGACATCAGGTAAATGTTTTAGCTTAGGAAACGTCTCACTTCACTGATGAAATAAAGAGACCCGGTCACAATCAACGTCTCGCTTGTCGGCGACTCGACCCAATTCTGTAGCCATGCTTTCCATTCGACAAAGCGCGCCCCATCTTTCTCTAGTTGTGCTTTCGTTCTAGCACGCGGAAAGTCAAATGTCGTTTCGTAAACGTCTCCAATTTCTTGAAGCGCGTGAATCATCTTGTTACGGTCTTTATCTTCTAAAATCGCCGTCAACACTGTCACGTCTGTCTCATATTTGGCTTGTAAAACCAAGGCTTCGATGCCTTCCGGATTATGTGCCCCGTCTAAAATGATACGCGGTCGTTTGGAGACGAGCTCATACCGCCCCGGATGTTGTGCTCGCTCGAGCCCTTTTTGGATGGCGTCATCGCGCCAACCGAGGTGACGCGCCACCGCCACGGCACACGCCCCGTTATACGCTTGATGATGTCCTGTCAATCCGAGCACGACAGATGGCATATTCTCATACGTCACAACTGTGTCTGCCCCGTCCACAATTTTCTTCACGAGTGGACGAACATCATGAATGGAAGAACCTACATCGTCCCCTTTTTGATGCAACAACTCAACCAATCGTTCCTCACCAATACTATGAAACATCGGGACATCGCGTTTCATGATGCCGTATTTCTCTTGTGCAATCTCTTCAAGCGTATCGCCGAGAATGCCTTGATGGTCATGTCCAATTGACGTGACAATGGTCGCAAGTGGATGCGTCAACACATTGGTCGAATCAAGTCGTCCCCCGAGACCGACTTCCCAAATGATCAAGTCAGGACGTGTGTCATCAAAATAGCACCATGCCATCATCGTCAATAGCTCAAACTCCGTCAGCGTCTCTGGCGCCTCGTCCGCACGAGCTTTGACACGGTTCGCCACGTCGATGAGCGCGTCTTCAGGAATCGGTTCCCCGTTCAACATGATCCGCTCCTCGAACTGAATGATATAAGGGGAGGTGAATGTGCCGACAGATAAGCCGTTCTCCATCGCCATCGCCCGTAAAAACGCGACGGTCGACCCTTTTCCGTTCGTCCCGGCCACATGGATGGATCGGCGTTCTTCTAACCCTAATTGCTCAATCATCCAGCTCATCCGCTCAAGACCCGGTTTGATCCCGAAGCGAAGCTGTCCACTCAACCAATCGAATACATCTTGTCTCGTCTTCATCTTCCACACTCCTACTGTTTACACTTCTGTTTCATCTTATCAAAATTCACGACAGCCGTTATGGAAAACAGTCTGTGCTATACTCGAAGCGAAGAAGGAGGCATGCGCCATGACAACTGACTGGAACTTCGAGGCGACGTACCTCGAACTACGTGACATCTTTTACGACCGCGGACCCATCCATCCGGTCGACAATCCGACACTCGTCTTGTTTAACGATGCATTAGCCGCTTCGCTCGGCCTTGATGCGCAAAGTCTCAAACAAGATATCGATTTACTTGCCGGCAATCGTCAAACAGAGACGTCTTTCTCACAAGCATACGCTGGACACCAATTCGGCAACTTGACGATGCTCGGGGACGGACGCGCCCTCATGCTCGGGGAACATGTGACTCCGAACAAGAAGCGTGTCGATGTGCAACTGAAGGGATCCGGACCGACGGAGTATTCTAGAGGTGGCGACGGACGAGCCGCACTCGGGCCGATGGTACGCGAGTTCATCATCAGCGAAGCGATGCACGCCCTCGGCATTCCGACGAACCGGGCGCTCGCCGTCGTTCAGACAGGGGAGGCCATCATGCGTCAAGGTCCGAAGCATGGAGCGATCCTGACTCGGGTCGCCTCAAGTCATCTTCGTGTCGGAACATTCCAATTCGCAGCAGGCGCCGGCTCCATCGATGACGTCATCGCTCTTACTGAAGTAGCAATCAAACGACACGATCCAGACTTGATCGATGCAACGAATCGCTATGAACAATTCCTCGGACGCGTCGTCGAAAGACAGGCGAGACTGATTGCCAACTGGCAACTCATCGGGTTCATTCATGGGGTGATGAATACGGACAATATGTTCATCAGCGGAGAAGGTCTAGATTACGGACCATGCGCGTTCATGGACACGTATCATCCGGAGACGGTCTTCAGCTCGATCGACCGAGAGGGACGTTACGCCTATGCGAATCAACCATATATCGGGTCTTGGAACCTCGCCCGACTGGCGGAGACGTTGCTGCCGCTACTTGGCGAAACGAAAGAAGAAGCGGTTGATGTGGCGAACAAGCAACTCACCCGTTATACCGAGTTGTATAAAGAAGCGTACTTTACCGGACTCGCACATAAGATTGGCTTATTCGTTCGAAAAGATGGTGACGATGAGCTAGCGGATGAACTGCTCCGCTTGATGATGGAGACGGAGGCAGATTATACGAATACGTTCCGCTCGCTGACGCTTGGTGAGATTGAATCTCTCCCATTCTCAACCCGGGAAAATGGGAAGGCGTGGATTGACGCTTGGCAGAAACGTTTGAGTGAGCAAGGTCTCCCGGACGAGGACGTCAGTCGAATCATGCGCCAATATAACCCGGCCGTCATTCCCCGAAATCATCATGTCGAAAAAGCGATTCAAGCAGCAGAACGCGGTGACTTCGGTCCGACCGAGGCGTTACTCACCATTTTGCGTGACCCATATAACTACGACAAACCGGCTGAATATGTATCGGCAGGTCCACCACGAATGTATCCGTATCAAACGTTTTGTGGCACGTGATGAAACAATCCCTCGAACACTTCAATCTGTTCGAGGGATTGTTTTACATTACATTTTAATTCAAAGACCAAAATGAATCATATCTTTCCCTTCATCTCGCGCCTTGATAATTTTTATAATCAGCTGCCCCAATTCCGAAGTTGCCTGATTGTTCATTCTATTCAACACAACTTCAAAAAAGAATGATAAAGATGCATGCGGAATCAATGTAATGCCGCACTCATCCAATCCATGGCCAGGACAATGATATGAGTGAAAGAATGTGCGCATGTCACTTAACTGTTCAATCCATTGCTCCACTTCTTCCCCATCCACCACAACACATCCGTATCTTTCCGGCATATACTGCACATGAAGCTCTTCCCCATGAATGGAATCGATTATTCCAAATTCGTGATAATAAGACACAATACTCCCCCCATATCTTTATATACCAAAATGAACTACATCCTTTCCTTCGCGTTGAGCTGAGAGAATGAGGGTTGCCAAGTCATTCAACTCCTCGGCATGAATGAAAGATTGTGATTCTATGACAATCTCATAAAGATGTGGCAAAGATTCGTTTGGGATAATGGTTATGCCGTGATAACACAATCCAAACCGAAAGCGATTGTATGAATGATAGTAGGTACGTACAATCGAACACGCCTCCATCAATTCCTGGATCAATTCGTCATGAACCTTCGTATATGTAGGATGATTTGATACGTAGACTGGTAAATCTAACTCTCGATGCCATGTATCGAATTCATGGATTGGCAAAATATATGACGTCCTTCCATCGTTTTTTCTGCTCCAATTTGAATTTGAAAAATGCTTTCTTTATTTCCTACTAAATGGACTTATAATAGCCTGTCCCTGTTCCATCAAAGCCCATCTTTTTGTAGAATACGTGTGAACCCGTTCGTCGATTTCCTGTATTGACCGCTATTTTCATTATGCCATGTTGATGTGCCCAATCTTGAACATGATTCACTAAAGAAGCCCCGACCCCATTTTTTTGATGAGATGCCTTCACTACAAGAGCAATGATTCGAATGTAGGATGCATCTACTTCATAAGACACTCCTCTAAAAAAACCAATCATCCCTACAATTTCTTGATTTTCCACCGCTACAAATGTGTGATAATTCGAATCTTGTTGAATATTCATCAAACGGATTGCCATCTGCTTTTCTGTAGTCGGGTATCCCAACTCTCCCATTAATTCTGACAGTGCAGCTACATCATTCATTTCAGCAGTACGAATTCGTAGAATCATTTCCTTTCGATTGAGCAACAGGCCCCCTCCTTTTCATCGGTTCTATAAGTGTGCGTGTTCATCTTTACTCCGGATCATGAAACGGAAACGATACGGACGAAGGTTCCGGTAGCGAGTCAGTGAGTACCAATAACTCTTCTTCTGAGATATTTCCTGTCACGATAATCAGTCTTCCTTGTGATAAATAGTATAAACCGTTCCCATATGATTGTTCCAAAACATACGGTTCTGGCTGTTCCGACATCTCCCCTTCTACTTCAGTGAAAGAATCCGTCACAATGATACTGATGAGGCGTGTCTCGTCATATAACGTCCAAAGCTTCACCGACCAATCGCTACCTGAATAATCCGTACTGATGGCCTCCATCTCTTTATTAGGAAGATCTAATCCGTGAACGAACGCTGATGATGTTTCTGGAATCCCGAAACGTTGCATTCCACGCTGCGCCCACTCATTTCTCACATCGTAAATGAATACGCCAAACGGGTTCTCACGGTCAGGGACGGTCATCGCAACTAAACCAATTCCTCCGACCATCGTCTCCGTTAAAATGTGATCTTTCGATAAATGTCTCGTCGACCCATCTTCATATTGAAGGGTCGTTTGTGCCACAACGGCATCTGAAATCTGTTTCGTTCCTGCTGGCACTTCAACAATCGTCGTCCCCGTCACTTCTACGTCTGGAAATTGGGATTCATCAATCACTCTCTCCTTCTCGATCTCTTCCACATCCATCACATCCACTGTTTCGATAGATTTCGTCTCTTTTGGTGTCATACACCCCGCTAGTCCCAACACAAGAACACATATTACCCCGATTCGCTTCATCTCATATCCCCTTTTCTACGCCCATCTCTCCAAATTCTACCAAAACACAAAAAAACCTTCTTCAGAGAATCAATCTCCAAAGAAGGTGTGAGTCTTACTTACGCAACTCTTCCAAACGGGCGCGGACCGCGTCACGCTTGTCGAGGTAGTCTTTTTCTTTTGCTTTCTCTTCGTCGATGACGTGAGCCGGCGCCTTGGCGATGAAGCCTTGGTTTCCGAGTTTCTTCTGCACGCGCTCGACTTCTTTCTCATACTTCGCCACTTCTTTTTCAAGACGAGCGATTTCTTCTTCGAAGTTGATGAGGTCTGCGAGCGGGATGAAGAGCTCCGCTCCCGTCATGATCGCGGACATCGACTTGTCCGGAGCCGTGAGACCACGTCCGATCTCAAGCTCTGTCGCATTCGTGAACTTGCCGATCGTCATTTCGTTCGCGCTCAAGTAACCTTGTGTCGCATCATCACTCGTCGAGATGAAGAGCTGGATCGGTTTCGACATCGGTGCGTTCACTTCGGCACGGATGTTACGAACCGAGCGGATGACGTTCATCACAGCTTCAAACGCTGGAACCGAGTCTGCGAAATGAAGATCGTCACGACGCGTCGGGTAGCTTGCACGAACGATTGAATCGCCTTCGTGCGGCAAGTGTTGCCAAATTTCTTCTGTGAGGAACGGCATGAACGGGTGCATGAGACGCATGATCGAATCGAGCGTATGCGCGAGGACCGAACGTGTCGTGTGCTTCGCCGCTTCATCCTCACCATAGAGCGTGAGTTTCGCCATCTCGATGTACCAGTTACAGAACTCTTCCCAGATGAAGTTGTACAAGTAACGACCAGCTTCACCGAACTCGTACTTGTCGACGAGGCGTGTCACTTGGTCAATCGTGTCGTTCAAGCGTGTCAAGATCCACTTATCGGCAAGCGTCTTCTCGCCCGTGAGGTCGATGTCTTCGACTTTGAGCCCATCCATGTTCATGAGCGCGAAACGACTTGCGTTCCAAATCTTGTTCGCAAAGTTCCATGTCGACTCGATCTTCTCCCAATAGAAACGAAGGTCGTTCCCTGGTGTCGAACCTGTGAGGAGGAACCAACGGAGTGAATCCGCTCCGTATTGGTCGATAACTTCCATCGGGTCAACGCCGTTACCGAGAGATTTCGACATCTTGCGTCCTTCCGAGTCACGGATGAGACCGTGGATGAGGACATCGTTGAACGGTTGCTTCCCTGTGAACTCGAGTGATTGGAAGATCATACGCGATACCCAGAAGAAGATGATGTCGTATCCCGTGACGAGCGCGCTCGTCGGGAAGTAACGGTTGAAGTCCGGTGCGTCCGTATCCGGCCAGCCCATCGTTGAGAACGGCCAGAGTGCTGACGAGAACCATGTGTCAAGAACGTCTTCGTCTTGTGTCCAGTTCTCACTGTCCGCTGGCGCCTCTTTCCCTACATATACTTCACCTGTCTCGTTATGGTACCAAGCCGGGATGCGGTGGCCCCACCAAAGTTGGCGGCTGATACACCAGTCGCGGATGTTCTCCATCCAACGGAGGTATGTGCCTTCGAAGCGCTCTGGGACGAAGTTGACTTTCGTATCGTCGTTCCCTTGTGCTTCAAGTGCTGCTTTCGAGAGTGGCTCCATATCAACAAACCATTGTTTCGAAAGATATGGTTCGATGACCGCGCCAGAACGTTCCGAATGACCGACCGAGTGCGTGTGCGGCTCAATCTTCACGAGTGTGCCGTCCGCCTCAAGGTCTTTGACGAGTTGCTTGCGGCATTCGAAGCGGTCGAGCCCTTCGTACTTACCAGCATTCTCGTTCATCTTCCCGCCTTCATCCATGACGAGGATGCGTGGAAGCTCGTGGCGGTTTCCGATTTCAAAGTCGTTCGGGTCGTGTGCTGGCGTGATCTTCACGCAACCTGTACCGAACTCCATGTCGACATAGTCGTCGGCAACGATCGGGATTTCACGGTTCATGACTGGAAGCATGATCGTCTTGCCGATGAGGTGTGTGTAACGCTCATCTTTCGGGTTGACGGCAACCGCCGTATCACCGAGCATCGTCTCGGGACGTGTCGTCGCGATCTCGATGTGACCCGAACCGTCAGCGAGTGGGTATTTCATGTGATAGAATGCACCCTCGACTTCTTGGTAAATGACCTCGATATCTGAAACGGCCGTCTTTTGAGCCGGGTCCCAGTTGACGATGTATTCGCCACGGTAAATCAAGCCTTTTTCATAAAGACGGACGAATACTTCTTGAACGGCTTTTGAGAGCCCTTCGTCGAGTGTGAAGCGCTCACGCGAGTAGTCGAGACCGAGACCAAGTTTTGACCATTGGTCGCGAATCGTCTTCGCGTACTCGTCTTTCCATTCCCACGTCTTCTCGAGGAACTTTTCACGTCCGAGGTCGTAACGCATGACGCCTTCTTCACGGAGCTTTTGCTCGACTTTCGCTTGTGTCGCAATCCCGGCGTGGTCCATCCCTGGGAGCCAGAGCACGTCATAGCCTTGCATACGCTTGAGGCGTGTCAATAAATCTTGGAGCGTCGTATCCCAGGCGTGACCGAGGTGAAGTTTCCCGGTAACGTTCGGTGGTGGGATGACAATCGTGTACGGTTGTTTCGAATCGTCCTCGTCTGCTTTAAATACATCGTTCTCTAACCAGTAGTCGTACCATTTTGACTCCGTCGCACTTGGGTCGTACTTCGTCGGCATGGTGATTTCATTTGTCTCATGGGCCATGTGTAGCGCCTCCTCTATGTTATTGGTGAACACAAAAACGGCTTCTCTCGTCCTATACGCTAAGGACGAAAGAAGCCGTGATCTTCCGCGGTACCACCTTAGTTCGCCAAAAAGTGGCGCACTCAAAATCGAATAACGGTCGATGGACCGAACTTTCCTACTCCATTCAGAAAGTCAGCTCCGAGGCGACTTCCGCGTCCATCCCTCGCAACCTTTCACCAAGCGGTCGCGTCTCTAAAAGGAATGGAGGATGCGTACTACTCCTCATCAATGCTTTTCATCGTATCTGTTAAATAATTGTAGCGACAGAAACGTCAGCAGTCAAGATTAGAGTGAAAACTCTTCTTGAAGCTCCTTGAACGTCGCCTCGACCGCTGCGATCGTCTTCTCGATATCCTCGTCCGTATGAGCCGTCGATAGGAACAATCCTTCGAACTGTGACGGTGGCAAGAAGACGCCGCGCGCCGCCATCTTCTGATAGTACGAACGGAACATCTCGAGGTTTGCCGACTTCGCTTTCTCGAAGTTCGTCACTTTCTCGTTCGTGAAGAAGAAACCGAACATCGAGCCAGCACGGTTCGTGTCGTGTGGGATGTTGTATTTCTCACCAGCCTGCGTGAAGCCTTCCGCGAGACGGTCTGCTTTACGCTCGAACTCGGCGTAGTGCTCAGGTTTGAGTTGCGAGAGTGTCGTGTAACCGGCAATCATCGCGAGAGGGTTACCCGAGAGCGTACCTGCTTGATAGATTGGACCTTGTGGTGCAATCTGTTCCATGATCTCGCGTTTCCCACCGTATGCACCGACCGGAAGTCCGCCGCCGATGACTTTTCCGAGACATGTGAGGTCCGGTGTGACACCGAAGTACCCTTGTGCACAGTTGTACCCGACACGGAAGCCCGTCATGACCTCATCAAAGATGAGGAGCGCGCCGTTTTGTTCCGTGATCTCACGAAGTCCTTCGAGGAACCCTGGTTGTGGTGGCACGAAACCCATGTTTCCTGCTGCTGGTTCGACGATGACGCCAGCGAGATCATCACCGTATTTTTCAAAGGCGACGCGGACTGCGTCCAAGTCATTGTAAGGAACCGTGAGCGTATGGCTCGCGAGCTCTTTCGGTACACCTGGTGAGTCTGGAAGACCGAGCGTCGCGACGCCAGACCCGGCTTTGATGAGAAGCGAGTCACCGTGTCCGTGGTAACATCCTTCGAATTTCAAAATCTTTGTCTTTCCGGTATAGCCGCGTGCGAGGCGAAGTGCCGCCATCGTCGCTTCCGTTCCCGAGTTGACCATGCGGACCATCTCGATCGATGGGACACGGTCGATGACGAGTTCTGCCATCTTCGTTTCAAGCTCGGTCGGCGTCCCGAACGTCCAGCCTTTTTCAGCTTGTTCTTGGATCGCTTTCGTGACGACCGGATCACGGTGACCGAGGATGAGTGGTCCCCATGAGAGGACGTAATCGATATATTCGTTGCCATCGATGTCATAGACGCGTGAGCCTTCACCACGTTCGGCGAAAATTGGCGTCATCCCGACCGATTTATAGGCACGGACCGGGCTGTTGACACCGCCTGGCATGAGTGGACGAGCTTGTTCGAACGCTTCCTGTGAGCGCGTTTGGTTGTATGTCATGCGTAGTCTCCTTCCAAGTAGCGACAGACGTCTTTTGCGAAATACGTGACGATGAGATCGGCACCGGCACGTTTGAATCCGACCATCGTCTCCATGACGATGCGTTCTTCATCGACCCAGTCGTTGAGTGACGCGGCTTTGATCATCGCATACTCACCGCTCACGTTATACGCCACGATTGGCATATCGAGTGAGTCGCGCATGTCACGGATAATGTCCATGAACGCGAGAGCCGGTTTGACGATCATGAAGTCGGCACCTTGTTCGACGTCCGATTGTGACTCACGGAACGCCTCACGACGGTTCGCCGGGTCCATCTGATACCCTTTACGGTCGCCTTCACCAGGAGCCGATTGGGCTGCGTCACGGAACGGTCCGTAATACGCAGACGCATATTTGACGCCGTAGCTCATGATTGGAATGTGACTGAATCCGTTTTGGTCGAGACCTTCACGGATAGCTGCGACGAATCCATCCATCATCGAGCTCGGTGCGATGACATCGGCACCCGCTTGTGCTTGCGTAATGGCTGTCTGGACGTGAAGTGGAAGTGATGCGTCGTTATCGACGTCCCCATCTCTCACGAGACCACAATGACCTGTCGACGTGTACTCACAAAGGCACGTATCGGCGATGACCGTGAGCTGTGGCGCCCACTCCTTCACTTTACGAATCGCTTCCTGGACGATGCCGTGGTCATGATACGCTTCGCTGCCTTCCGGGTCTTTATGTTCCGGCACACCGAACAAAAGCACAGATTGAAGACCGAGGTCGACGATTTCTTTAATCTCTTCTTCGAGTCGGTCAAGTGAATAATTGAAGACGCCAGGCATCGAGCTGACTTCACGTTTAATGTTAGTCCCTTCAATGATGAAGAGCGGGTAAATCAAATCTTCTTTTCGAACATGATTTTCACGTACGAGGGCACGCATCGACTTCGATGAGCGAAGACGACGGTGACGGTCAAACTGGTTCATGAAAAATCCTCCCCTACACACTGTATTAATGCATCCATAGTATAACATTCTGGCACTCGTACCGGTAATGTCGACACTTGTCGGACGGCGCGTTCGGTCACTTCGCCAATGGCGTACCACGTCCCGTTGAAGTGGGACAAGTGTGGTGTGAGCGCATCGACGGCCGACGGACTCAAGACGAGTAACGCCTTCACCGTCTCGAGTTGTTGTTGTTGGTCCGAGGTCAATCGGATTGGAATCGTCTCATAGACGACCCAGTCATACACGCAAGGCAGCATCGACATATGTGACGTGTTCGCCAAATTGCCACGTGCAAACAAGACGACATCATCGGTCGAAACAACGTCAGATAACTGCTCAAAAAGCGCCTCACCCGTATACGTCTCCGGCATGAGCGAGACGGTAAAGCCCTCCGCTTCAAGCGCCCGCTTCGTCTTCTCTCCGACAGCGGCGACTTTGACGTCACGCGTCAGATTCCGAAGGGCTTGCACCGCGTTTTGACTCGTGACGACGAGCCAATCGAATCGTTCCACGGGTGGCGGTGTATGCGTCTCTCTCGTCTGAATGAGCGGGACATGATGAACGGAAAGACCGCTCGCCTCGAGCCGTGCCCGTTGCGAAGCGGTCATTCGTTTCGTTCCCGTGTACCAAACGTCACTCATTGACCGAGGCGAGGATTTCACGCCCGCCACGACCGAGCAATTCTTCTGCTACGTCCATTCCGAGTGCGATTCCGTCCGTTGACGTTTTCGTCACGCGAAGCACTTCTTTCCCGTCCACTGACGCGATGAGACCTGTCAGTGTCACGTCGTCACCGTCGACCGTCGCATAACCGCCGACCGGTACGTGACAACTTCCTTCAATCGCTTTTAAGAAAGTACGCTCCGCTGTAGCCGCTTTCGCTGTCACTTCATCATGCAACAATTGAAGCACTGCCGTCACTTCTGCGTCGTCCTTGCGGCTCTCGATGGCGAGTACGCCTTGTCCGACAGCAGGTACCATGACGTCCGGGTCAAGCGCTTCGAAGTTGACACGATCTGTCCACCCCATCCGCTCGAGTCCTGCTTTCGCGAGCAAGATGGCATTGTAGTTCTCGGAGTCTAACTTCTTCAGACGCGTGTCGATGTTTCCACGAATCCATTGAATCTCAAGGTCAGGACGGGCTGCCAAGATTTGAGCACCACGACGGAGTGAGCTCGTTCCGACAATCGAACCTTTTGGAAGCGTCTCGAACGTGTAGCCGTTCTCACAGATGAGGACGTCACGCGCATCGACACGTTTCGGCATGCAGCTAATATAGAGTTCTTCTGGTAGTTCGGCCGGAACGTCTTTCATGCTGTGTACGGCGAAATCGATGTCCCCATCGAGCATCTGTTGTTGAATCTCTTTGACGAACAACCCTTTCCCACCGACTTTCGACAATTGCACGTCGACGATTTGGTCACCTTTCGTCACGATTTCTTTAATCTCGAACTCGTTCTTTGCTCCAGCTTGCTTCAACTGCTCGATGACCCATTTTGTTTGAGTCATGGCGAGTTGGGAACGGCGTGAGCCGACAATGATTTTCCGCATGTTCAATCTCTCCTTCATAGAAAAAGGCGACACGCGTCGCCTTTTTGTCTTGTTAGCGCATCAATGCGCGAAGTGGTGCTTTGGCAGAAGTGGCATCTGTTTCTTCCACTTCGTCTACAGGTTGTTCCGGCAACTCGACATCAAGTCCAAACGTCTCGATGAATTGAGCGATTCGAACGTTCGCGTCCGGTTGAGCCGCTGCATCTTTAATGTAGTCAATCGGGTCACGAAGCATTTGATTGATGATCGACTTCATGTGCTTCCCGATGACTTTCTTGTCGCGTGCTGACAAATGGTCGAGCTTACGCTCAAGACTCGTCATCGTATCTTCTTGAATATCAAGGGCACGAGCACGCAACTCGTTCATGATTGGCACGACACCAAGCGTGATGAGCCATGTTTGGAACTCTTGAATCGCTTCATCGATTTTCATTTCAATCTTTTCAGCCTCGACGAGACGCGCTTCAAGATTTTTGTTTACGATTCCATTCAAATCATCGACATCGAACAAATGCACACCCGGAAGTGTCGCGACCGCTGGATCGATATCTCGCGGCACAGCGATGTCAATGAGAAGAAGCGGACGTTCGCGGCGCAGCAACTGTGCAGCCGCTACATCGTCGTATCCAATGACGGCATCCTTCGCCCCGGTCGAACTAATCAAAATATCTGCATCAAGTAATCCACATGCGATCTCACGAATCGAATGGGCACGGCCTTTGAACTTATCCGCTACAGCTTTTGCTTTGCTCTCCGTCCGGTTGAAGACAGCGATTTGTTTCGCACCAGCTTCAAATAAGTTGAGTGTCGTCAATTCACCCGTCTCACCGGCTCCGACGACGACGACTTGTTTGTCTTCAAGCTGTTGATACATCTCTTGTGCGAGCGTCACGGCAGCCGAACTGACCGATACAGACATTTCCCCAATTTGCGTGTCCGTATGGGCGCGCTTGGCGAGTGTAACCGCTTCTTTGAATAATTTGTTGAAGACCGTTCCTGTCGTTCCATGCTCCTGGGCACGGAAGAAACTCGTCTTCACTTGACCTAAAATTTGTGTTTCTCCGATGATCATCGAGTCGAGGCCCGACGTGACACGGAACAAGTGGCGAATCGCCTCTTCCCCTTCTCGAATCGACAAGTATGGTGTGAACTGCTCCATCTCTAAGTTGAACCAGTTCGCCAAGAAACGTTTCGTGTAATAACGTCCAGTATGGAGTTGATCTGTCACGACGTACAGCTCCGTCCGGTTACACGTAGACAAAATAACCGACTCGAAAATGCTCTTCTCTTCGCGAAGTGCAATCATCGCATCCACGATTTCTTGCTCCCCAAACGAGAACTGCTCCCGAATCGCGACAGGGGCTGTCTTGTTATTTAGTCCAACGACGACAATATGCATGTATCTCTTCCCCTCATCTAAAATCCACCGACGGTTGTCTCTTCTTTTTTCAATCTCTACCGTACATTATAACAGTTCTTATCTGGTAACTATAATCTTCTGTTTGATTTTCCTGAAATAAAATAAGAACTTTTTGTGACAAAAAGAAGTAGAAATGGCGAAACTCCATTCCTACCCTTTTTTCTTATAGATTTGGCGAGTTCGGGTCCGTAATAATCGGACTCTCGGGCTCCTCTTTGTCTAAATAATGCTCACGTTCTCGTAATTTATAGATGCGAACGATATTCTGGACAACCGTTTTGGCGACCGCATAAAACGGTACAGCGATGAGCATTCCGATGATACCGGCCAAATTTCCTGCCACGAGCAAGACGATGATGATCGTGAGTGGGTGTACTTTTAACGACTTCCCTTGAATGAGTGGCGAGATGACGTTCGACTCAATTTGTTGCACGACGATGATGACAACGATGACCCATAATACCTTGATCGGATCTTGAATGAATGCCACGACCACTGCCGGTGCAGCCCCTAGGAACGGTCCAACGTAAGGGATGATATTTGTTACCATCATGAAGAGTGCGAGCAAGATGGCATAATCTACACCGACGATCCATAGACCGATCAGTGACGTGATTCCAACGAAGAATGCGACGAGCAACTGTGCATTGACGTAGCTCCGCACCGTCTCGTGCATGTCATGCAAGATGTGACGCGTCTCTTTCTCATAGCTCGAGGGTAAGAGTTTGACGATAGCGTCTGGTAAACGTTTCCCGTCGAGTAACATGTAAAGAAGCATGAACGGGATAACAACGATCGTGATAACCGCTGACGTCACGAATCCGACGACTTGACCGAATGATGAGGCAATGTTTCCGAATAAGTCTCCTAAGTACGACGTGATGTTCGTCGTCAAGTTACGGAACATCTCGTCATTTTCTGCCATGAAGCGTGCAAAGAACTCATTTTGTAGCAACGTGTCACGGACAGCGAACGCCTGTTTCTGAAGTTCTTTTGCGATACTCGGCATAGCGTTGACGAGCGACGTGATTTGTTCGCCTAAAACCGGTCCGAGAATACTGAAGACAAGTGTAAAAATAAGCACGAGTCCGATCAGTGTGATGGCTACAGCTAGTGTTCTCTTCCCTTTTAAGCGTTTCTCTAAGAAATCGACAATCCCGACCAGGAAATAAAAGAAGAGTCCGGCCACAATAAGCGGAACCGTGACGAGTGCCAAAATAACTTGAATCGGTTCAAACACGAATGAGATCTGTGTCCCGACCCAAATGACTAAAAAGATGGTCAGCGTCCAAAAGAGGGCACGATACCATTTGTTTTCAAACATGCGTTGCATTTCTCCACCCCGTTTACAATGATGACTATGTACTAACTATGATTATACGATAATTACCCGCTTGCGGGCTGACAAAAACAAAAAGGCGAAGGAATCCCTTCGCCTTCTCCTTATTCGCCTTCTGTGATGAGTGCGTAAATCGCTTTCCACGCCTCGTCTTTTCCTTCTGCCGTCTCGGCTGAGAAGGCGACAAAACGGTCAGATGGATCGAATTGAAGCTTGCGTTTCACCGCCGCCTCATGTTTTTGACGCTGACTCTTCTTGATTTTATCGAGTTTCGTCGCCACAACGATGACCGGAATCTCATAATGTTTCAAGAAGTTGTACATCGTCACATCGTCGCCCGTCGGATCATGACGGATATCGACGAGTAAGACGACGCCACGAAGCGCCTCTTGACTCGTCAAATACTGTTCCATCATGACGCCCCACTTCTCACGTTCCGTCTTCGATACTTTCGCATATCCGTATCCCGGAACGTCAACGAACATGATCTCATCATTTATGTTGAAGAAGTTAAGGGTCTGTGTCTTCCCTGGTTTCGAAGACGTCCGTGCGAGCGCCTTCCGTTGGCAAATCTTATTGATGAACGACGATTTCCCGACGTTCGACCGCCCGGCAAGTGCCACTTCCGGCAATTCATGGACCGGGTAATGGTCTGGCGCGACGGCACTCGTCACAAACTCTGCTTTGTTGATCTTCATTTAATTTCCTCCAAATGCTACATCTAGTACTTCATCGAGTGTCGTCACGGGAACGAACGTCAATTTCTCACGAACCGTCTCTTGAATATCATCGATGTCTCGCTCATTATCTTTCGGAATGACGATGGTCGTCAACCCGGCTCGATGAGCAGCGAGCGCTTTTTCTTTCAATCCGCCGATCGGCAAGACACGTCCACGGAGTGTGATCTCACCTGTCATTCCGACATCACGATGGACTTTCTTCCCGGTCAATGCGGAAATCAAGGCCGTCGCAATCGTGATTCCTGCCGACGGTCCGTCTTTTGGCACGGCACCCTCTGGCACGTGAATGTGAATGTCTTGTCGCTCATAGAACGTCGGGTCAATCCCGAACCGCTCTGCGTTTGCACGGACATAGCTATATGCTGTTTGTGCCGACTCCTGCATCACATCACCGAGTTTCCCCGTCAACTGAAGTTTGCCTTTCCCTGGAGCGAGCGCCACTTCGATTGTGAGCGTGTCGCCACCAAACGCCGTGTAGGCAAGGCCTGTCACCGCACCGATGGAGTCCTCGGTCTCCCCTTTTCCGTAGCGATACTTCGGCTTCCCGAGATACGTGATGATCGCCTTTTTCGAAATCGTGACCCGTTTCTTCTCCCCGATGGCGATTTGTTTCGCGGCTTTTCGGCAGAGTGATCCGATGACGCGTTCTAAGTTCCGGACGCCGGCTTCACGTGTGTAACGACGTACGACTTCATAGAGCGCATCTTCTTTAATCGTCAACTGACTCTTCTTCAATCCGTGCTCTGTCAACTGTTTCGGCACCAAGTGACGCTTCGCGATCTCTACTTTCTCAAGCTCCGTGTACCCACCGATTTGAATCAATTCCATCCGGTCAAGAAGCGGTGCTGGGATTTGTGAGACATCGTTCGCAGTTGCGATAAAGAGAACGTTCGACAAATCGAACGGTTCTTCGATGTAGTGGTCAGAGAAGGAGACGTTTTGTTCCGGGTCGAGCACTTCTAGCATCGCGGACGCCGGGTCCCCTCTGAAGTCAGAAGCCATCTTGTCGATCTCATCGAGCAAGAAGACCGGATTTTTGCTTTCCGCTTGCTTCAGCCCACGGATGATCCGTCCTGGCATCGCACCGATATACGTACGACGGTGCCCACGGATTTCCGCCTCATCGCGCACGCCACCGAGTGAGACACGAACGAAGTGACGTTCAAGTGCCGAGGCGATCGAACGGGCGAGTGACGTCTTCCCGACCCCTGGAGGTCCGGCGAGACAGAGGATTGGTCCACGAAGCGAGTTCGTCAACTGGCGGACGGCCAAATACTCGAGGATACGGTCTTTTACCGATTCTAAGCCGTAATGATCATCATCAAGGACATCTGCCGCATGTTTCACGTCAAGCTTATCTTCCGTCTCAATGCCCCACGGAAGAGAGGTGACCCAGTCGAGGTAGTTACGGATGACCGCATACTCCGGAGACGTCTGCGGCACGACGTTCAATCGTTCCGCTTCACGCATGACGTTCTTCCGCGTCGTCTCTGGCAAGTCGAGCGCCTCTAGCTTCTCACGAAGGCGGTTCGGTTCTGACTCTTGCGTCTGGTCACCGAGTTCTTGTTGGATCGTCTTCATTTGTTCTCGTAAGTAGTACTCGCGCTGTGACTGCTCAATTGACTTCTTCGTCCGCTCGCGCATCTCTTGCTCGAGCTCAATCACTTCGACTTCATGTGCGATGATTTCAAGCAGTTCAAGTCCTCGCTTGACGGCATCTGCCTCTTCGAGCATCGCTTGGCGAAGCTCGACGTCGACATCGAGTTTTGACGTGATATAGTCCGTGAGTGATTCAAGCCGCTCATACATCTCGAAACGGCGACGCTCATCTGGCGACATACCCTTAATGTTTGCGACGAGTTTTCCGAACTGTTCTTTCAACAGACGGACGAGTGCTGTTCGTTCGACCTCTTCCCCTTCTACGAGTTCGACCGGTTCGATGTTGGCGAACCAACCTTCATCCGTCGATTCGACCGAGTCGACACGGACGCGCTCTTTCCCGACAATCCGAACCCGAATCGTCTCGTTCGACAATTCGCTCATCTTCGCGATGTGGACACGTGTTCCAATCGTGTACAAGTCTTCCGGTTCTGGAGACTCGTTCCCAGTTTCTTTCTGTGTCACGACAATCAAATCTGTTTCATGCTCCTTTGCGGCAAGGAGCGCCCGAAGGGATAACGGGCGTCCGACATCGATGGTCACACCGATGAGCGGATATACGACGACTCCTCGCAAAGGAAGGATTGGTAATTTTTCCATATACAACGCCTCCTGTGCAAAAAGGCCCAAAACTCGGATGTGCCGAGTGTTTGAGCCTTCTTCGTTAAAGAATTATGCTGTCTCTTTGTTGTCCCCTGTCTGTTCGACAGTACCGTCACGAAGGACGTATTTCGGACCGGCAAGACCCGTAATCGTTTCATCCGTGATGATGACTTTCTCGATATCGTCACGCGATGGGACAGTGAACATCACATCGAGCATCATTTCTTCGATAATCGAGCGGAGACCGCGCGCGCCAGTCTTACGTTTGATCGCAAGTTTGGCGATTTCGATCAATGCTTCGTCTGTGAACGTCAATTCGACATCGTCAAGCTCGAGCATTTTCTCGTACTGACGGACGAGAGCATTTTTCGGCTTCGTCAAGATTTCAACGAGCGCTTCTTCATCGAGTGTCGTGAGCGTCGCCATGACTGGCAAACGTCCGATGAACTCAGGAATCAAGCCGAATTTTTGAAGGTCTTCAGGGAGTGCGCGGGCGAGCAAGTCCTCTTGCGTCAACTCGCGATTCTCTTGGTCGTTTCCGAAACCGATGACTTTCTTCCCGATTCGGCGTTTGACGACCGATTCGATGCCGGCAAATGCGCCACCGACAATGAAGAGAATGTTTGTTGTGTCGATTTGGATAAATTCTTGATGCGGATGCTTACGTCCACCTTGTGGCGGTACGCTTGCTGTCGTGCCTTCAAGAATTTTAAGGAGCGCCTGCTGAACGCCTTCACCGGATACGTCACGCGTAATCGATGGGTTTTCAGACTTACGGGCAATCTTATCGATTTCATCGATGTAGATGATCCCTTTTTCAGCCTTCTCGACATCATAGTCAGCCGATTGAATCAATTTGAGCAAAATATTCTCAACGTCTTCCCCGACGTAACCTGCTTCCGTCAAGCTCGTCGCATCCGCGATTGCGAATGGGACGTTCAAGACGCGAGCCATCGTCTGAGCGAGAAGCGTTTTTCCGCTACCCGTTGGTCCAATCATGACGATGTTCGACTTCGCAAGTTCGACATCATCCGAACGGCCACCGGCGTTGATACGTTTATAGTGGTTATAGACAGCAACTGAAAGCGCACGTTTGGCGCGGTCTTGACCAATGACATAATCGTCTAGGATGTTACGAATCTCTTGTGGTTTTGGAATGTCTTTGAATTCAACTTCTTCCTCTACACCGAGCTCTTCCTCAACAATTTCATTGCAAAGTTCGATACATTCATCGCAAATGTATACGCCAGGACCGGCGACTAACTTACGAACTTGTTCTTGCGATTTTCCGCAAAACGAGCACTTGAGTTGCCCCTTTTCCTCGTTAAATTTGAACATTCGATACACCCCTTCTGTGGTGAAAATGGATGTAAGTGCGATAAATCGCGATTTGAATTTTCTGGTGCGATGCACCGCGAAAAGACATTTTACATCTCTGCGTTGAAATAATTGTAGCATGAACATATTGCGACTTCAAAGAATTACACATGCAATGTGCTGTGACAGAAAAAAGGACGACCGCTAGGCAGTCGTCCTTTCGAATATCAGCTTACTTCGCTTTACCGTTTTCAACGAGGATGTCGATCGCTTTACGGAATTTGAGGTCACCTTTAAGTGTCTCAAGTCCACCTTGCGGAGCGAGCATCGTACGGAGTTGGTCCGGGGCGATGTTGTAAAGTTTAGACATTTCTTCAAGCTCTTTCTCAGCATCTTCGTCAGATACTTCGATTGCTTCTTTGTCAGCGATTGCTTTCAAGACGAGACGAGCTTTTACGCGCTCTTCAGCTTGCTCTTTCATCTCTTCGCGCATTGCTTCTTCAGAAGTACCAGTGAGCTCGAAGTACATGTTAAGGTCGATTCCTTGTGAAGATACACGTGAACCGAACTCTTGTACCATGCGGTCAACTTCTTGTTCAACGAGAACTTCCGGTACGTCGATTGTCGCGTTAGCAGTTGCCTGCTCTACGAGTTGGTCGCGCATTGTACCTTCAGCTTCTTGTTTCTTACCAGCTTCTAAACGCTCACGGATGCTTGCTTTCAACTCGTCGAGTGTCGAAACAGACTCGTCGATGTCTTTTGCAAACTCGTCGTCGAGTTCAGGAACTTGTTTTGTTTTGACTTCGTGAAGTTTGACTTTGAATGTCGCTGGTTTACCCGCTAAGTTTTCAGCGTGGTACTCTTCAGGGAATGTTACTTCAACGTCTTTTTCTTCACCAGCAGTCATGCCGATCATTTGCTCTTCGAATCCTGGGATGAATTGACCAGAACCGATTTCGAGTGTGTAGTTCTCAGCTGTGCCGCCTTCGAACTGCTCACCGTCAGCGAAACCTGCGAAATCAAATACAGCTGTATCGCCGTTTTCGATTGCACCTTCTTTAACAGCTAGTTCTGCGCCTTGCTGTTGAAGTGCTTCAAGTTCTGCTGTTACTTCGTCTTCTGTTACTTCAGTTGAAACAGCTTCGTACTCGAGGCCTTTGTATTCGCCAAGCTCAGCTTCTGGCTCAACCACGAATGTCACTTTGAAAGCGACTGGTTTGCCTTTCTCGAGCGTGCCGTCTACATCGATGTTTTCGAGCGCGATTGGTTCGAAACCAGCTTCTTCAACCGCACCTTGGATTGTGTCGCGGTAGAGAATGTCGAGCGCATCTTGATAGAGTGCTTCTTCTCCATACATTTTGTTGAACATTGGGCGTGGCAATTTACCTTTACGGAAGCCAGGCACGTTCAAGTCTTTGACGACTGTTTTAAATGCGGCGTCAACTGCTTTATCAAAAGCTTCTGCAGGAGCTTCGTACGTGAGTACGCCTTGGCTACCTGATGTTTTTTCCCATTTTGCTGTCATGCTAAGTCCCTCCAACAATTCGTTTATACCGTACAAAAATGTACAACAATCCGTATTATAGCATAAATCCTCGGTAAGCACACAAGGATTTAGTCTAATAACGCCTGTGTAAAGCGAAGATCCGCCTCTAAAATCTCCGCGGCTAAACCGTCGACCGGTTCGTCATGTAAAATCGCTTGTTTCGCCTGTACGAGCGCCTGTTCCACATCCGCTTTTTCGGCTGGCACATCCGGATAATGCGTATACATGTAATTCATCAACAGCTGGGTCCCAATCTCATCGCCTTCAACTGATTTTTGAAGAGAAAAGACGGTCTGCTCCCACGTTTCAATCTGCGCTTTCGCTTCCGTTCGTGTCATCTTGTTCGAAACGTCCCCATCCGTCCATTCGATGACATCTAGTTCGGCGAACGCTTTTTCCAACACGATCAGTTTGATGAGCTTCGGACGCTCCGACACGAGCAGTTCATGTAGCACATTGTCGAGCACCGGGTCGATTTGAAAGTGAACATGTTGTAATGCTTCAATCTGTTCCCCCGTACTCCCTCGCGTCAGCGTTCGTTTCAACTTGGCAATTGCCGCCGGAAACTCGGTCATCTTCAACACTTGAAGTACCTGATGTGCCTGTGTGTTGACCGTATCCTTCTTGTCCTGCCATTCGAGATACTGGTTGATCCAGTGCGCCGCTTCAAACGGTTGGTCACGCATGATGTAATACTGCGCAATCTGTAACCCTCCTGAGGCCGGTTCTTCCGCCTCGGACATATGGATGCTGACGAGTTCCTGCAGCTTCTCGAGTGTCTCCGGATCGTCCGGTCGTTCCATTGCACATTGGAAGATTTCCATGAAAATAAACGGGTCCCCTGGAATCGTCTGATACCAATCCCATAAAATCGGTTCGATCCGCTGTCGTTCCCCAGAAGCATCTGCCTCCTGAATCATCTTATGCAGACGCGCCCAATTCCCAGGGAACGGATAGTCCTGATCCTTTTCCTTCTCCATCTTCCCTCACCCTCTCTTCCATTCCCCTTCATCTTCCGTTAGGACGCGATTCCTTGTCAATCGATTTCCCGGAAAATGAAAAAAGAGACGTTCTCCGTAGAGAGCGTCTCTATTTTAATGGAAGCGTCCCAAGAGGGATTCGAACCCCCGACCGACGGCTTAGAAGGCCGTTGCTCTATCCTGCTGAGCTATTGGGACATTGACATGAAAACTATAATAGAAAAATGGTTTCCTGTCAATCGATTTCCCGTTCGAAACTCATAGTTTTCCTGAGATGTCCAAGTCTTCGACGTGAGAACCGTCTTCTGAGCGATAGAATCGCACTGTTGCTTCCCCCGCTTCGAGATCGAGTAACGCATACGTTTTGTCCGTTCGTCCTCGCGGCATGCGAATCGAACCTGGGTTGATGTAGACAACCCCGTCCTCGATCAGCGCACCCGCCACATGCGAGTGACCGAACAAGACGACATTCGCTCCCACTTCTTCCGCTCGATACCGTAGACGGTTCAAATCGAATTTGACGTCATGATGGTGCCCGTGAACGATTAAAATCGTACCGGCATCCGTCGTCTCGATGCGTTCAAGGGGAAGGTCTCCACCGAAATCACAATTCCCCCGAACCGTTCGATAAGGTAACAAATGTTCATCCACAAGAGCGAGTTGTGAATCCCCGCAATGGAAGGCGTCATCAATTTCCGCCTCGTGCCTTTCAAAAATCGTCGTCAACTCTTCGGTCAAACCATGACTATCACTCACTATTAGAAAACGCATAAGCTTCATCCTTTCATGAATGGTATGATTTCTGCCTCCAGTTTTCGTAGTGCCTGTCCACGGTGGCTGACGACCGCCTTCTCGTCACGCTCCAACTCTGCCGCTGTCTTATGAAGCGATGGGACGATAAAGAGTGGATCGTATCCGAAGCCATTTTCGCCTTGTGGGGAATAACCGATTGTCCCTTCGATCGTTCCACGAACGGTCAACGTCTCTCCGCTCGGTTTCGCAAGACAGAGCGCACAGACGAAACGCGCCGTACGATTCGTTTCTCCGTTCAATTTTTCAAGAAGAAGCGCATTGTTTGCCTCGTCTGACTTTTCTGGACCTGCAAAGCGGGCTGAATATACTCCCGGTGCCCCGTCAAGTGCGTCGACTTCAAGACCGGAGTCGTCCGCCAGAACGGCATGTCCAAAATAAGCTGCCGCCTCGGTCGCTTTTAACGCCGCGTTCTCTTCAAACGTCGTGCCGGTCTCTTCCGTCTCTGGTGCATCCGGATAGTCGAGTAGTGATTCGACCTCGAACCCGAGCGGCGTCAGCATTCCTTCGAGTTCTTTCACTTTTCCAGGATTGTGTGTCGCAATGATCAACTTCATAATGTCTCCTCCGAACGTTCTCCGACGTACCACCAAGAAGCACCGAGTGCCGCTTCCGCCGTCTTGAATAATGATTCGATGCCGTGTTGCGCGAGCGCGAGCATCTCGTTCATCTCTTGTAGCGTGAACGTCGCCTCTTCCCCTGTACCTTGTACTTCGACGAATCGACCGCTTGCCGTCATGACGACATTCATATCGACCTCTGCCGCAGCGTCTTCTAGGTAATCCAAGTCTAAGACAAGCTCGTCCGTTCGCCCGACCGAAATTGCGGCCACACCTTCTTTAATCGGTGTATCTTCAAGTTTCCCTTGGCGAATCAAGCGGTCGACGGCCAACACGAGCGCGCAAAAGCCACCTGTGATGGAAGCCGTCCGAGTCCCGCCATCCGCTTGAATGACGTCACAGTCGATCCAAATCGTTCGTTCGCCGAGACGTTCTAAGTCCACGACCGAGCGGAGCGACCGACCAATCAGACGCTGAATTTCCATCGTTCGTCCCGACTGTTTTCCGCGTACCGCTTCTCGGACAGTACGGTCTCCCGTCGCCCGTGGTAGCATCGCATATTCTGCATTGATCCAACCTTGTTTCTTTCCACGAAGGAAATTTGGTACGCGCTCTTCCACAGTTGCGGTACAGATGACTTTCGTATCGCCGATTGAAATTAAAACGGACCCTTCCGCATGTTTGTTCACGTGCGGCACAATCTCGACTGCGCGCAGTTCATCAAATCGTCTCGCATCACGCAATGCCGGTCACCTCGACTTTCTCCGCATGAACCGGACGTCCGAGCCATTCGCTCGCGAGTCGGTCAAATAGTTCGATGTCACCCGTCGCATAGAAGGAATGTGCCGGGACTGCATCCAACCCGTTTTCAAGTTCCTGATAATCGAGCATCGCTGCCACTTCAAGTGCCGTCTCGTCACCTGATGAGATGAGGTGGACGTCCGGTCCGACCACATCTTGAATGACCGGAGCAAGTAGTGGGTAATGCGTACAACCGAGAATCAACGTATCCATCTCGGATGGTTGAAGTGGACGAAGCGTCTCCTCCACCACTTGTCGCACGCGCTCTCCAGACACTTCTCCAGCCTCTACGAGCGGGACGAACGGTGGGCACGCGAGTGAATACACATCGACCTCACCTGCTACGTGACGTAACGCCTTCTCATATGAACCGCTTTCAATCGTCATCTTCGTACCAATGACACCAATATGCTTGTTGCGCGTTCCTTTGACAGCCGCGCGGGCACCCGGGTCGATGACACCGATGACCGGGATGTCGAGACGTTTGCGTGCCTCCTTCAATACGACCGCTGTCGCCGTATTACAGGCGATGACAATCATCTTGACGTCTTTCTTCAATAAAAATTCAATCAATTCCCATGTATATGCTTCAATCTCATCGTGCGGACGCGGCCCGTACGGACAGCGTTCTGTATCTCCGATATAGACGATTTCTTCTTTAGGGAGTTGGCGCATCAATTCTTTGACTACCGTCAACCCACCGACTCCTGAATCGAGGACTCCAATCGCTCGTTTCATTTGCATCACTTCCATTCTCACCTATCTTACCAAAAAATCTCGGACGGAAAAAGAAACGTTCCCATGACAAAAAAAGACGAGGTCGCCATTGGCGCCTCGTCCCTTACCCGAATTACTGAGCAAGACCTTCGCTAGTGAGCATGTCAGAAAGCGTGTTGATCGCTTCTTCTGCATCTTCACCTTCAGCAGTGATCTTGATTGTAGAATCTTTTGCGATACCGAGTGAAAGTACACCCATGATCGACTTCAAGTTAACTGTTTTACCATTGTACTCGAGGTTGATGTCTGATTGGAACTTAGAAGCTGTGTTAACTAACTGAGTAGCTGGACGAGCGTGAATTCCTGAATCAGCAACGACTGTGAACGTTTTTTCCATGAGATGATGGTCTCCCTTCAAAATTCAATTCTACAGGCGAACCAGCAGAATATTTTTTGTTTGTGAACTCATTATCAAATGATAGCGGATTCGCAAAAATTCTGCAAGCGGTTTTTATATTCCGGAGTCCATTCCGTAGGACGGCCTTCCTTCGTTAAATGAACGAGGCTTGTCCGTCCGGCGAAGAGGAGTTGCTCTCCGTCATATGCCCCGTAATGAATATCACATGAAGTGTTTCCGACCGTCAAGATATTGGCATGCACAGTCAGCTGTTGACGTGGCATGACTTGTCGAACATAGTCACATTGCGCATCGGCGACGACGACGAATCCGTCCTTCAAGGAGAATCCTGTCGCCTCTAACAACTCGATCCGGGCATCTTCGAAATAGATGAACGGAATTGTGTTGTTCATGTGACCATACGGGTCGCACTCCGAAAAGCGGACTTTCACATCGAGCGCGATCCCTCTTTTGACACGTGTTTCCCAACCTGGCTCTCGAAAGTACTTGGTCATCGGCTCGCTTACGCCTCGACCGCAGAACCGGTGCGACCTTTGTCACTACCGAAGAACTGTTTGAACGAGTGAAGCGTCGTTTGACGGTTCATCGAAGCGATCGACGTCGTGAGCGGGATGCCCTTCGGACAAACTTCGACACAGTTTTGTGCGTTTCCGCACTGCATGATGCCGCCGTCTTCCATGAGTGCCTCGAGGCGGTCTTCCGCATGGAAGGCACCTGTTGGATGTGAGTTGAAGAGTCGGACTTGCGAAATCGCCGCTGGACCGATGAAGTCCGATTTGTCGTTTACGTTCGGACACGCTTCAAGACAAACACCACACGTCATACATTTCGATAGTTCGTACGCCCATTGACGTTTGTTCTCCGGCATACGCGGTCCTGGACCGAGGTCGTATGTGCCGTCGATTGGGACCCATGCCTTCACTTTTTTCAACGCGTCGAACATGCGTTGACGGTCGACTTGAAGGTCACGGATGACCGGGAACGTCTTCATCGGTGCAAGACGAATCGGTTGCTCGAGTTTATCGACGAGTGCCGTACACGACTGGCGCGGCTTCCCGTTGATAATCATCGAACAGGCACCACATACTTCTTCAAGACAGTTCATGTCCCAGTTGATCGGTGTCGTCTTGTCCCCGTTCGCATTGACCGGGTTACGGCGGATTTCCATCAATGCCGAGATGACGTTCATGTTTGGACGGTATGGTACCGTGAATTCTTCCGTATACGTCGCTTGATCCGGTCCATCTTGGCGTTCGATAATGAAGCGGATGTCTTTTTGTTCAGATTGCATTGGCGTCGTCATTTCGTCTTCGCCCCTTTCTTCGAGTAATCCCGTTTACGTGGCGGGATTAACGAAACATCGATGTCTTCATACGAGATATCGACTTCCCCATCTTTGTAACGTGCCATCGTCGTCTTCATGAACTGCTCATCATTACGTTCCGGGAACTCCGGTTTGTAATGGGCCCCACGGCTCTCGTCTCGCATGAGTGCGCCAAGTGTGATGACGCGTGCGAGGTCGAGCATGTGGTCGAGTTGTCGAATGAACGATGCCCCTTGGTTGCTCCAACGTGCCGTATCCGTAGCTGAGATCTTATGGAAACGTTCACGCAATTCTTGGATTTTCTTGTCGGTCGCTTCAAGTTTGTCATTGTAGCGAACAACTGTGACGTTGTCCGTCATGAGTTCACCGAGTTCACGGTGGATTTGATAAGCATTCTCTGTTCCATCCATCGCAAGGATGTTGTTGAATCGCTCGATTTCTTCACGTTCATTGAAGTTGAAGAGCGCTTCTGAAACACTTTCTGTCGCTTGATCGAGACCACGCATGTAGTTGACTGCCGCAGGCCCTGCTTCCATTCCGCCATGAACGGCTGAAAGAAGAGAGTTCGCACCTAGACGGTTCGCACCGTGCATCGAGTAGTCACATTCACCGGCTGCGAAGAGTCCTGGAATGTTCGTCATCTGATCGTAGTCGACCCATAGTCCGCCCATCGAATAGTGGACTGCCGGGAAGATTTTCATCGGTACTTTACGCGGGTCGTCGCCTACGAATTTCTCGTAGATTTCAAGGATTCCACCAAGTTTGATGTCAAGTTCTTTCGAGTCTTTGTGAGACAAGTCGAGGTAGACCATGTTCTCGCCGTTGACGCCGAGTTTTTGGTTGACACATACATCGAAGATCTCACGTGTCGCGATGTCACGCGGTACGAGGTTTCCGTATGCTGGATACTTCTCTTCGAGGAAGTACCACGGCTTCCCGTCTTTGTATGTCCAGACACGTCCACCTTCCCCACGAGCCGATTCACTCATGAGACGAAGTTTGTCATCCCCTGGAATCGCCGTCGGGTGAATCTGGATGAACTCCCCGTTCGCGTAAACCGCGCCTTGGCGATAAACCGCTGCCGCTGCTTGTCCTGTGTTGATGACCGAGTTTGTCGACTTACCGAAGATGACCCCTGGGCCACCTGTCGCCAAGATGACCGCGTCCGATGGGAACGCTTTAATTTCCATCGAGCGCAAATCTTGACATACCGCACCGCGGCAGATGCCTTCTTCGTCGATGACCGCACGAAGGAACTCCCAGCCCTCATACTTCTCGACGAGACCTTGCGCTTCGTAACGACGAACCTGCTCATCGAGTGCATAAAGAAGTTGCTGTCCTGTCGTCGCTCCGGCGTATGCCGTACGGTGGTGAAGCGTTCCACCGAAACGACGGAAGTCTAAGAGACCTTCTGGCGTACGGTTGAACATAACGCCCATCCGGTCGAACATGTGAATGATTTTCGGAGCATTCTCCGCCATCTTTTGGACAGGCGGTTGGTTGGCGAGGAAGTCGCCTCCGTAGACCGTGTCGTCAAAGTGTTGCCAAGGAGAGTCACCTTCCCCTTTCGTGTTGACGGCCCCGTTAATCCCACCTTGGGCACAAACTGAATGTGAACGCTTGACCGGTACAAGCGAGAATAGTTTTACCGGAACACCCATCTCTGCCGACTTGATTGTCGCCATGAGTCCAGCTAGACCGCCACCGATGACGATCAAACTTTGATTTGCCATGTAAAATTCCCCCTAATTACAAGATGCCTGCAAACGTCAAAATCGAACGGATGCCGACAAAAGATAGTGCCAAGAACACGACACCTGATACGTAGCTCATGAGACGTTGCGAACGAGGTGACTGTGTGATACCCCACGTGATCGAGAACGACCAAAGACCGTTCGCGAAGTGGAACGTAGCCGAAAGGATTCCGACTATGTAGAAGATCAACATGAGCGGGTTGTCGACGATGTTTTGCATCATCTCCGCATTGACTTCTACCCCGCGCAATTTCGCAAGACGCGTTTCCCAAACGTGCCAAGCGATGAAGATCACGAGGAAAACTCCTGTGAAGCGTTGGAAGAGATACAACCAGTTGCGCGCGTATGAATAGCGGTTCGAGTTGATTGACCCGAGAAACGCGTAGTACACGCCGTACACCCCGTGGAAAATCATCGGCAATGCGATAATTGTCACTTCAAGGAAGTACAAATACGGTAAGTTCTCCATGAATTTTGCTGCTTTGTTGAATGACTCCACCCCATCGACGATGTAGTAGTTGACCGATAAATGGACGATCAAAAACAAACCGATTGGAATGACCCCAAGTAGCGAATGGACTTTACGACTGAAATAGTCACGATGCGCTGCCATTCTAGTTCCCCCTTTTCACGAGCATTGGCTCGTATTGTCAATAAAAGCGTTTTCAAATGCAGATATAGCTTTCTGTCTCCTATTCTACTCTTGTGAAAATTGTATGACAAGACAACCTAGCCGATTTGTGCCACATTCTTTTCAAAATTACAGGATGACCAAATTCCAATTGGTCGTTATAATGATATAGAGAGATTGGAGTGATGGGATAGAATGGAAACGATGAGCCAACCAACTTTCGCGATTGAACTGCTTCGCGACTATGTGTTGACGGATTTGCTTGGCGAAGATTACGCCCAAGTCATCTATTGGTCAGGAAAACGGGTCGCCCGTAAGTTCCCGACGATGTCCGACGATGAACTGACTGCTTTCTTCGCAGAGGCAGGTTGGGGAGAGTTGACAATCAAGAAGGAACGTGGGAGCAAGTTTACTTATGAATTGATCCCACCACCTGCGACTCAGACCAAAGCGACAGGTTATTATCAGCTTGAAGCTGGATTTTTAGCCGAACAGATTGCTGGTCGTTTCCAGTGCGTCGCGGAAGGTTACGCCGATCCAACCCGAAAAGCTGTCCAAATCACCGTCCAACTAGACCGAAAAGACGACTACAAATAAGAGTCGATGCCAACGCATCGACTCTTATTTTTGTTTCCGCTGAAGTTGTTGACACATGTAGCGACGGAATTCATTGAGTTCTTGTCGATGAAACGTCACACTTCCCCCTTCATAGCTCCGAGTCGCCTTACGAACAACTTCGACAATATTTCCTGGAAAATGTCCGTTATTCACTAACCAATGGAGTGCTTCTTGTTTTGAGAGCAGAACACGTTCTTGTTCATAGGCCAGGCCACGTATCAAGTTCAATACGCTATACACCGTCTGTTCTTCAATCGAGTCAAGAGAATCGAGCGCATCCGCTCGAATCGCATCAGAAAAATGAGCTGAATCGAATCCAGAAAGGAGTTTATGAAGTGGTTGCCCTCGCCATGTGATACCACGCTCTAAAATCACTTGGACGTGAGCCGCCAAATCAGGATCGGTGAATCCTTGTTGCAATTCGGTTCTTTCTTCCCTACTAGCTTCTTCAAAACGTGAACGCCACCCTTCACTATAGTGAAACTCAAAAGGACTTGGATGATACCAATCTTTTAGCTGCGCCATCGTCATGATGCTCAGTTCGAGCGGATATGGTTCGTTGGAGTACGAGAGACAGCAGTCGATGAGTTTTTGTCGTTCCTCCCGAGTCAATGCGTTTGATACGACGAGCAACAAATCTACATCACTTCGTTTCGGATGAAAACCACCCATCGCTAATGATCCATGAATATATATATGCTGAACGGTTGGTAGAAATTCATCAATCGCTCTCACGAATGAAGCGATTGTATTCTCCACGTCTGTCGTAATCTGTCTCATTCATCCGTCTCCTCATGCACGTATTGAAGCACGGTCTCCGCTAATTTTTCCGGCAACCCCGCTTCCTTCAATTGTTCGAGTGATGCCAGACGAATCTGTTTCATCGACCCGAAATGGCGGATGAGCTGTTGACGACGCTTCGGACCGACACCCGGAATCTCATCGAGTATCGACTTCGTCATCTTCTTCGTCCGTAGGCTGCGGTGGAACGTGATGGCGAAACGGTGGACCTCATCTTGCATCCGCTGCAACAGATAAAAGGCGCTCGATCGTGGATGGAGCTCGACAACGCCCCCACCTTCTCCGAACAACAGTTGGCTCGTCCGATGTCGGTCATCTTTTTTGAGCGAGCCGACCGGCAAGTCGAGCCCGAACTCATTTTGAATGACGTCGAGCGCCGCATTCAATTGCCCAATCCCCCCATCAATCAGTAGGAGATCGGGTAATCGTTTGTCTTCCGTCAAGAGACGGCGGAATCGTCGACGGACGACTTCACGCATCGTCTCGTAATCGTCCGGTCCTTGGACGGTACGAATCTTATATTTCCGATATTCTTTCTTGAGCGGCTTCCCGTCTTCAAAGACGACGAGTGCCGACACGGCGTCCGCGCCCTGAATGTTGGCGTTGTCGATGATGTCGACACGTGACAAGTTGGGAATCCCGATCGCTTCACCAAGTTCACGCATCGCAAGCAATGTCCGTTCTTCATCTCGGGCGAGCAACTCGAACTTCTCGTTCAAGGCGATTGTCGCATTCTTCGTCGCCAAATCAAGCAGCTGTTTCTTCGCCCCTCGTTTCGGCTGCATCACTTTCGTTCCGATGGCGTCATTCAGTAAATCGAGCCGGACCGTCTCGGGTACGAGAATCTCTTTCGGCACGACGTTTTGTTCATAGAACTGAACGATGAAACTTTCGAGTTCTTCCGAAGGCTCTCCGTGCATCGGGAAGAGAGAGACATCTCGCTCGATCATCTTGCCGCCTCGCATGTAGAACACTTGGACACACATCCAGCCACGGTCAAGCGTATAACCGAAGACGTCTCGTGCCGTCGGGTCGGCCGTAATCATATTCTGTTTATTCATGATCGATTCGACCGCTCGAATCTGGTCGCGCAGTTCAGCCGCTCGCTCGAACTGCATGTCCTCAGCGGCACGTCCCATCTCGACATTCAGCTTCGCGAGCGTCTCACTCGTCTCACCATTCAAGAAGCGGCGAATCTCGTTGACAATCTCTTTTTGCGAATCCGTATCGACTGCGAGCTCACAAGGTCCCAGACATTGCCCAATGTGATAATACAAACAGAGCTTTTTCGGCATCGGCTGACATTTACGGAGCGGGTAGAGTTTATCAAGCAGACGTTTCGTCTCGTTCGCCGCATAGGCGTTCGGATACGGTCCAAAGTAATGTCCGCCGTCTTTTTTCAATTTCCGTGTCGTCAATAGACGCGGATACGGTTCGTTCGTAATTTTGATGTACGGATATGTTTTGTCGTCTTTGAGGCGAATATTGTACTTCGGGTCGTGCTTTTTAATGAGCGTCATTTCAAGTAATAACGCCTCGAGTTCGCTCGCCGTCACGATGTACTCGAAGTCACGAATCTCTGCGACGAGGCGCATCGTCTTGATGTCGTGTGCGCCCGTGAAGTAAGAACGGACCCGATTCTTGAGGTTTTTTGCCTTCCCTACATAGATGACCTCACCATATTCGTTTTTATGCAGATAACAACCCGGCTCATCCGGGAGCAGCGCTAATTTATGTTTAATGTGGTCGGTATGACTCAATTCCATTCACCTCAGTTTAGCTTCCTCCTGGACGGGAAAAAGAGTGTGATATCTCGTCAGAGGAGGATTTTATATTATGAAACGATACGACGTCATCATTGTCGGTAGCGGCTCCGCAGCGGGTCAAGCCGCTTCCATTTTACGCGAAGCCGGTAAAGAGATCGCCATCATTGAGAATTGGACGTTCGGGGGAACATGTCCTCAACGCGGATGTGACCCGAAGAAGATGCTTGCCGAAGGAGCAGAACTCCTTGCCCGAACGGAACGTATGCGTGAGCTTGGCGTCGAAGGAAGCCTGTCACTGGATTGGTCGTCCTTTAAAAAGCGGATTGATGAGTACCGCCTCTCTATCCCAACATCCAAAAAACAGCATTGGGATGAGATGAACATAGACTTATATCAGGGAGAGCCTCACTTTATCGATGAGGATTCAATCGTCATCGATGGTCACGAGCTCTCTGCCAATCAATTTTTAATCGCTACGGGTCAAACGCCCCGCCCTCTCGATATCCCAGGTGGCGAACTGGCGTTCACTAGCGATGATGTGTTCGACCTCGACGCGTTGCCTGAATCGATTCATATCGTGGGGGGAGGCTATATCGCCTTTGAATTCGCCCATATCTTCCGACGATTCGGAAGCGACGTGACACTCCTCATTCGTTCACATGCGTTGAAGGCATTCGACCCGAACGTCGTCCACCGGCTCATCGAAGAATCGAAGCGAATCGGCATCACCGTCCGACATGACGTCGAGCCAATACAAATCGATGGCAACGTCTTAACGTTATCAGATGACTCTACCCTAGAAGGAGTTGTCCTTAACGCTACAGGACGAATTCCAAGCATCGAGCGACTTCGGCTTGAAGCGGCAGGTGTCACAGCTGATCATCACGGTGTACATGTGAACGAGCATCTGCAAACAAGTAACCCGAATATATACGCCGCGGGCGACGTCGCCAAAAGTCCCAATCCTGCACTCACTCCATTCGCCGGTCAGGAAGGGCGCCTCGCCGCACTCAATATGCTTCACGGGAATACAAGGTCACTCCCTGAACGTCCGGCCCCGACCATCGTCTATGCGACACCACCGATTGCCAAAGTCGGTCTTACGGTCGAGGAAGCGGAAGCTGAGGGCATTGACTTCGACGTGAAAGAAACGGACATGTCGCACTTCCTCACCTATTCACGAATCAACGACGCAACCGCCTATTCAAAAGTGTTACTGAGTGCAGAAGGGCACGTCATCGGGGCTCATTTGATTGGTCACCACGCCCCTGAACTCATCAATCTGTTCTCTTTCATTATACAGAACAAACTGTCGCATCAACACGTGAAGCACTTAGAAGTCGCCTATCCGACCGCCGCCTCCGACTTGAGCTATCTCATTTAAACAAAAGACGGGACTTGCCTCTTGGCAAATCCCGTCTTTTTCTTATTCGATTCCTTTGTCCTTGTCTTCTTTCAGCGCGTCTTGTAACGACTTCTCCCAAAGTGGAACACCTTTCGCGTGCGCCGCACGCGAGATAAGGTGACCCCCAACAGGAGCTGTCAAGAGGACGAAGAAGAGACCGAGCAAGAGTCTTGCATCAAACACCCGTTCATCGACATATACGTGAAGGACGGCTGCAAAGAGGACGAACATGACACCGAGTGTCGCACTCTTTGAGGCAGCGTGTGTTCTCGAATAAATATCTGGGAGACGGATGAGACCGATCGCGGCGACGACCGTGAAGAAGACGCCGATGATCGTGAAGATGCCGGTAATGAGATCAAAGATCATTGTCGCGGTCATGTTGGATAATCTCTCCCCTCTCTAAGAATTTCGAGAACGCCACCGTTCCGATGAAGGCCAAAATACTGAGTAGCAAGATGACTTCAAAATACAAAGTCGTATCGAGCAGAATCGATAGTAACGCAACGACCGAGATAAGCGCGATCCCGATGGAGTCGAGCGCGATGACTCGGTCTGCCGTCGTCGGTCCTTTGACGACACGATACAACATCATCAACATCGCAAGCAAGAGAATGGCGAGCGAGATGTAGATGAGAATGTCTAGTAAATCCATCACTCTGTCGCCTCCTTAATGCTTGATTCAAAGTTATCATAAATGTCTTTTTGTAGCGCTTCTTTATCCGGCATGTGGAGTGCGTGGATATAGAGCACGGAATTGTCTTTTGACACCTGAACGACGAGCGTCCCTGGTGTGAGCGTGATCAGCATCGAGAGCAAGCTGACTTTCCATCCTTTGTCGAGCGACGTCTCATAGCGGAAAATCCCTGGTTGGATTTTCAACTTCGGACTAAGGACGAGACGCAGTACCTCAAAGTTCGCGAGGAACAATTCACGGATGAAGATGAGAAGCAGTTTAAACAGACGCCAGACGCGTGTGAAGTAAAAGCCGCCCCCACTAGATTTAAAGAATCGGCGCATCATGAACAAGATGAGTAAGCCAAGTAGATACCCGACGAAGAATCCGCTCGTTGTGAACGATCCCGTGAGGAACATCCAGATGAACGCCAAGAAAAAGTTAATCAATAGTTGATAAGCCATCTGTCATTCACTCCTTTATCACGGCATCGATATAGATTTCTGGATTGACGAGCGGCTCAATCGCTTGCGTGATATACGGATGGATGGCTTCTGCCCCAAATCCGTATGCGACCGCGATGATGAGCAACAAGAAGACCGGTACAATCAAACGCTTCGTATACGGTACGAGCGGTCCATCATACTCGCGCTTCGCCTCGCCCCAGAACCCGTTCAAGAAAATCTTCATGACCGAATAGAGGACGAAGAGACTCGACAAGAGGACGAGAAGTGGTCCGAACAGCTCGCCTTCGTCCATCCCACCTGAGACGATCAACAATTTCCCGAAGAATCCACTGAGTGGTGGAATCCCAGCGAGCGAGAGCGCTGCGACGAAGAACGTCCATCCGAACAACGGGAAGCGAGTGATGAGTCCACCCATATCACGGAGTTGACCGGATTTGGTGATTCCGATCATCATCCCGACGAGCATGAAGAGAACGGCCTTGATGATCATATCGTGAATCAAGTAGTAGAGTGACCCTTCAAGGGACGTCTGCGTGTTGACCGAAATCCCGTATAAGATGACCCCGACTGCGATCATGATGTTGTAGATGATGATCAACTTCACGTCGTTATAGGCGATGGCCCCTGTCATCCCGATGAAGATGGTGAGGACAGCGAGCACCATGAGGAACGTCTGTAAAAACTCACCGTTCCCATCAAAGAGTAGCGTGTACGTCCGCAAGATCGAGTACACCCCGACTTTCGTCAAGAGAGCCCCGAACATGGCGAGAATCGGGGTCGGTGCGACCACGTACGCTCCAGGGAGCCAGTAGTGAAGTGGGACGAGTGCCCCTTTCATCCCGAAGACGATGACGAATAGCACACCGATGACGGTGATGACGTCCGGGTTATCGACAAGCGGGATCTTCATCGCCAAGTCCGCTATGTTGAGTGTACCTGTGACACCGTAAAGCAAGGCGACCGACATGACGAAGAGCGCCGAGGCAATGATGTTCACGAGCAAGTATTTGATTGACTCACGTAACTGGACGCCACGTCCACCGAGTACAATCAATACGTATGAGGACATCAAGAAGACCTCAAAGAAGACGAACAAGTTGAAGATATCACCTGTCGTGAAGGCACCGTTCACCCCGACGAGCAAGAAGAGCATCGAGATGTACAAGTAGTTTCCTTCATATGAGTCAGAGAAATAATGGACGGCGAACCACACGATGAAGAGCGTGAGGAGAGTCGACGTCGTCACGAGTAGGGCTGACAACATATCCGATACGAGCGTGATGCCGAACGGTGCTTGCCAGTTCCCGAGGTTGAGGGTTTGAATTCCCTCCGTGGAGACCGTATGCACGAGAAAGAGTGACACGATCGCCGTAATAACTAAAGCTCCAAGAGCCATTGCGCGCTGCAGCTGGACCCGTTTTGGCATAAACATCATAAGGATGGCCGCAAGCGCAGGAATGACGATTGGAAAGACCGGTAAGTTAATCATACGATTCTGTTCCTTTCATTTCTTCCATATTGTCCGTGCTGAGCTCCTGATACGTGCGGTAGGCAAGTACGAGGAAGAACGCCGTCACCCCGAAACTGATGACGATTGCCGTCAAGACGAGCGCTTGCGGTAACGGGTCTGTGAATTCCGTCACACCGTCGACGAGAACAGGGGCAGCCCCTGTCTTCAAACCTGCCGTCGTCAAGACGAGAAGGTGTGCCGCGTGACTGAACAAGGCAGTGCCGATGATGATGCGTAACAAACTTCTTGAGAGAACAAGATAGACGGCACACATCGTCAGGACACCGATGATGATGCTAACGAAGATTTCCATTATTCACTCTCTCCAATCGTTTGTATAATCGTCAACGTGATTCCGATGACTACAAGGTAAACCCCTAAGTCGAACGCAATCGCCGTGTGAAGGGTCTGTTCACCGAGAAGTGGTAAGTCAAACTTCCCGTATGCGTGCGTCAAGAACGGACGACCCAAGAAAACCGAGTGAAGACCTGTCGCAAGGGCAATCAGTAATCCGGTCGCCGTCATGAGACGGTAGTCAATAGGGAGCACGTTCGCGAGCGTTTTCGAATCAAATGCGAGCAACAGTAAGACGAGTGCCGCGGATGTCATCAATCCACCGATGAATCCTCCACCTGGTGAATAGTGACCGGCAAAGAACAAGTCGATGGAGAAGATGACAATGATGAAGAAAATGATAATCGCGGCCGTCTGCAAAATGACGTCATTGACGCGTCTGCTGTTTTGCTTCATGTTCACCTTCTCCTTTCGTACGTCGTGTTGTTCTAAATTTAATCATCGTGTAAATCCCGAAAGCCGCAATCCCGAGAACCACGATTTCAAACAAGGTATCAAATCCACGGAAGTCGACGAGAACGACGTTAACCATGTTTTTACCTGCTGCAAGCTCATACACGTTCTCTTTGTAATACTCTGAGATCGAAGTGAGCGATTTGTTTGTGAGCGCCATGAAGCTGAGAAGCGTCACGGTCGTCCCGACGAGAACAGCCACGATGGCATTCCCGACTTTGAAACGCATCCGTACTTCCTTCTTGCTGATGTCCGGCATGTGATAGAAGACGAGCAAGAACAATGCGACCGAGACCGTCTCGATGACGAGCTGCGTGAGCGCCAAGTCCGGTGCACCGAAGAAGACGAAGAACAGTGCCACGCCGTATCCAACGACCCCAAGTAGGATAATAGACGGGAGACGCGACTTCATGAAGAGAATCGCGAGCGCCGCTAGCATGACGACAGCTCCGAGCACATATTCATAAGGTGCAATCTCAGCCAGGTTCTCAAACGAGAAGCGGTACATGTCGAACCACCAAATGCTGAAGAGCATCATACCTGAAAGGAAGACGAAAATATAGATCAAGTACGACCGGATGAAACCAGTCATGTAGTTGTCTTTAAAGCGATATGCCGCCTTGTTCGACCATACGAGCGTACCATCGTACATCCCGTTGAGCGTCAAACGATGTGGGATGCGGTTGTAGATGCCCATCCATTTACCCATTTGCCAGAACAGCAATGAACCGAGAAGGATCACCCCGATTGTCATATATAGTTCAGGCGTCAAACCGTGCCAGAAGTAAATATCTACTTTAACATCTTGCCCTTGCGCGACGAGTGTCGGATAGATCGACTCGACGGCTGGCTTGATGAGCGAGTTCGACAACACGTTCGGGAAGAACCCGAGACCGACAACGAGAATCGCGAGGATGACCGGCGAAATTAACATGCCGATCGGTGCCTCATGCGGTTGTTTCGGCAATTGATCGAACTTCGCCTTGCCCATGAACGTCCGCGTGAACAGCATGATGCTGTAGATGAACGTGAACACACTTCCGACGAAGGCGATGATCGGGAGTAGAATCCCAATCGTATCGAGCGCGAAGAAGTCTGCCGAGAAGACTTTCGTCGTCGCCTTCAAGAACATCTCTTTACTCAAGAATCCGTTAAATGGCGGAAGACCAGCCATCGATAACGAACCGATGACGGCGACCGTGAATGAAATCGGCATGACGGTCATCAGACCACCGAGTTTACGAATGTCACGTGTGCCCGTCTCATGGTCGACAATCCCGACCATCATGAAGAGCGAGCCTTTGAACGTCGCGTGGTTGATCAAATGGAAGATCGCCGCAATCGTCGCGACCATAAAGATGTTGTCATCCATGCCGTCATAGTGGAGCGCCGCCGCTCCGAGTCCAAGGAGTGACATGATCAACCCGAGCTGACTGACGGTCGAGAACGCTAGGATTCCCTTCAGGTCGGTCTGCTTCACGGCATTGAATGAACCCCAGAACATCGTGAACATCCCGACTCCGGCAATCGTCCATAGCCAGACGGATGATTCTTGGAACACCGGGCTCATGCGGGCCACAAGGTAGAGACCCGCCTTGACCATCGTTGCTGAGTGGAGGTACGCACTGACCGGAGTCGGTGCTTCCATCGCGTCAGGCAACCAGATGTGGAACGGGAACTGCGCTGACTTCGTGAACGCCCCGAGCAAGATGAGAATCATCGCGACGAGGAAGAACGGACTCTCGGCGATGACGCCCGAGTTCGCGACCATATCGCGAATGCTGTACGAGCCGACCATCGATTCGAGTAAGACGATCCCTCCGAGCATCGACAATCCGCCGAACACGGTGAGAAGCATCGACTTCTGCGCCCCATAGCGGGAACGTTCTTTCTCATACCAATATCCAATCAACAGGAATGATGAAATCGATGTGAGCTCCCAGAACATATACATAACAATCATGTTATCCGAGAGAACGACCCCGAGCATCGCACTCATGAACATCAAGAGATACACGTAAAAATGCCCGAGCGACTCTTTGTCCTTATTCAAATAGTAAATCGAATAAAGGACGACCAGTGCGCCGATTCCCGTGATGAGAAGGGCGAACAAGAGACTGAGTCCATCGACGTATGCCGTGAAGTTAATCCCGAGGGATGGCATCCACGCAATCGTCTCTGTCACGACGTCCCCTGCACTCGTGATCGGAATGAATCCGGCGAAGTAGGTGACGAGCACGACCGGAACGATCAAGACGAACCAGCCTGTATGAATTTGTTTCATCCCCCGGAACAAAAGTGGGATGAATGGTGCCGCAAGAAGCGGCAACAAAATAGCTAAATGTAACAGCGACAAGAAAATTCCTCCTTCGAACAGAGTCGTACAATAGATTGAGCCGTAAAGTAAGGTCACTTGACTCCATCATGTCTTCCTCATGAGTATAGCGTAAATTTTCAGTCTGTTTCCATGATAAAAGCTTCCAGTTCAAGCGCTCCCCCGTCAAAATTTCGAATCTGTTAAATATGAAGGAAGCCGACGGAATTTCTTCAAAAAAAATTTGAAATCAGACGTTATGTATCGGAATATGACCGGATTGAGGGTGCGTGGAATAACTCATCCTATTCCCTACTTGCCTGTCCTTTTCCTTCTTTTCTACTCAGTAAAACAAAAAAGCAGCCGATCTCAATCGGCTGCTACGCAATTATTGTGCTGTCGCGATAAACTCTTTCAATGCTTCTTTTGGTTGGAAGCCCATTGTTTTCGAAACAGGCTCGCCATCCTTGAACATCATGAGTGTCGGGATACTTTGGATTTGGAAAGCACCTGCGACTTCAGGGTTTTCGTCGACATCGAGTTTCACGATTTGGACTTGGTCACCCATTTCTTGATCGAGTTCTTCAAGAACTGGCGCGATCATGCGACATGGTCCACACCAAGTTGCCCAGAAATCTACGAGGACAACGCCCTCTTTTACATCTTGTTCAAACGATTGAGTCGTTGCATGTTTAATAGCCATTTGTAAAAACCTCCCCAATAAGATGAGAGAGTCCTGATAGAGAACTCTCATGCAATTCATGTTCAGAGTATACCACGGAGGGTAACAACCCCAAAACGTTTTGCTTATTAGCTATTGACGAGGTGCTTACGGAACTCTTCTGTCAACATCGGGACGACATCGAACAAGTCGCCGACGATGCCATAGTCTGCCACGCTGAAGATGTTTGCTTCTGGGTCCTTGTTGATGGCGACGATGACTTTCGCGTTACTCATTCCAGCCAAGTGCTGAATCGCTCCTGAGATTCCACATGCGATGTAGAGGTCTGGTGTGACGACTTTACCCGTCTGCCCGATTTGAAGGGCGTAATCGCAGTAGTCAGCGTCACATGCTCCACGTGAAGCACCGACTGCTCCTCCGAGAAGCTCAGCCAACTCTTCAAGCGGTTTGAATCCATCTTCGCTCTTCACGCCACGTCCACCTGCGACGATGACTTTCGCTTCCGCCAAATCCACTTTCCCAGTCGCCTTACGCACGACTTCTTTGACGATCATCGCGAGGTCTTTCAATTCGACCGCCGGCGTTTCAACAGAGACGCTCGCGCCCGCTTGACGTGCAAGTGCGTCGATGTTGTTTGGACGGATTGTGAAGAACATGACGGAATCTTTGAACTTCACTTTCTCGAACGCCTTCCCTGAGTAGATTGGGCGAACGAACTCTGCGTCGCGTCCTGTTCCTTCGATAGAGACAACGTCACTGATGAGTCCGGCATCAAGACGTGCTGCAAGTTTCGGTGCGATATCTTTCCCGAGAGCCGTGTGTCCGAGGACAATCATTTCCGGATTTTCTTGCTCGATCAACTGGCGGAGCACTTGACCGTAGCCGTCAGGCGTATAATGCTTGAGGCGATCATCTTCGACGACGAGGACGCGGCTTGCACCATACTCCCCGAGTTCTTGTGCGAGTGATTGCACGTGATCCCCAATCACGACTGCCGTCACATCGTCTGTCAATTGCTTCGCCGCAGCGATGGCTTCGAATGATACGTTACGTAACGCGCCTTCACGCGCTTCTGCGAGTACTAAAGCTTTCATCTATGATCTCCCCCTTAAATGACTTTCGCTTCCGTGCGAAGAAGTTGTACGAGTTCGCTCACTTGTGTCGACATGTCGCCTTCAAGGATACGGCCCGCTTTCTTCTCTTCTGGCAAGAATCGTTCAATCGTCTCGATTTTCGCTTCGATTTTATCTTCATCGAGATCGATGTCCATGAGTTCGAGTTCTTCGAGCGGTTTCTTCTTCGCCTTCATGATTCCTGGCAAGCTCGGGTAACGTGGCTCGTTCAACCCTTGTTGTGCCGTCACGAGAAGTGGGAGTGCGACTTCGATCACTTCCGTATCCCCTTCGACGTCACGTGTGACCGTAGCCGTTGTACCATCGATTTCAAGACCCGTGATCGTCGTCACGTAGTTCATGTCGAGAAGTTCTGCGACACGTGGTGCGACTTGTCCGCTACCGCCATCGATTGCCACGTTTCCTGCGAAGATGAGGTCTGCGTCCTGTTCTTTCAAGTATGTGGCGAGCACTTTTGAAATCGTGACATGGTCCGCATCCTCGACATCGTCCTCGATTGAGATGCGAACGGCTTTGTCCGCACCCATTGCGAGCGCTGTACGTAATTCTTTATCCGCATCTTCTGGTCCTACCGTGACGACCGTGACCTCTCCCCCGAGTGCGTCACGTTTTTGAATCGCTTCTTCGACCGCATATTCGTCATACGGGTTGATGATGAACTCAGCGCCGTCTTCTTGAATTTCCCCATTCTCGAGCTGAATCGCTTCCTCAGTATCAAACGTACGTTTCAGCAAAACAAAAATATTCATGGTTGATCCCCCTTTAGTCAATTCTTTCCATCATTCATGAATCAGCATTCATTTTTTGAGCTAGTGATAGGGCTCACTGTTACGTAAGCCCTTTTTTCAACATATGGTGCACATTTGGAAGCGTCGACAACAGATCATACTTGAAGCCGCTCGCCATCCAACTCGTCACAACCTCATCGATTGTGCCGAAAATCATTTGACGGGCGAGTCGATAGTCTAAATCCTTGTCAAACTCTCCTGTCTCGATTCCATGTTTGACGACAGAATCGATTAAGTTCAAATACGGTTTGAGCACTTCTCCGATTTTTTGGCGAAGTACCAAGTTCGACTGCCGCAGTTCGATTTGTGTCACGACGGCGAGGTCGTAATCTGCCGACAGTTGCTTTAAATGTGATTCAATCAACTGATACAACTTACTCCCAGCTGACGTCTCGCTCTCGATTTGTTGTTTCGAGTAGTCGATGAACAGCCCCATCTTCGCTTGGAACAATTCGATTAAGAGATGCTCCTTGTTTTTGAAGTACAAATAGATCGTGCCGTCCGCGACACCCGCCTCTTTGGCGATGGCTGTCACCTTTGCACCGTGATAGCCATGATTGGCAATTACTTTGACCGCCGCATCAATGATTCGGTCACTTTTCGAAATATGATTTGTCATTAACCCCAAGCTCCTTACCGTTGCAGAAAAATGAATGATGGTTCATTCATTTATTATTCTATCATGCGTACGCTTGGTGTCAACTGCTTTGTTTCACTTGTTTGGCCTTCTCTTCGTCGACGAGGACACGACGTAAAATCTTACCGACGAACGTCTTCGGCAACTCGTCGCGGAACTCATACAACTTCGGCACTTTATAGGCCGCAAGCTTCTCACGACAATGTTTGTCGAGTTCTTCTTCCTTCACACTCGAGCCATCGCGAAGGACGATGAACGCTTTGACCGTCTCACCCCGATATGGATCTGGGACACCGATACAGACCGCTTCCTTCACGGCCGGATGTTCGTAGAGGACTTCTTCGATTTCACGCGGATAGACATTAAAGCCACCTGCGATGATCATGTCCTTCTTCCGGTCGACAATATAGAAGAACCCGTCCTCGCCCATGTAGCCGAGGTCACCGGTTGCGAGCCACCCATCTTTCAAGACGGCTGCCGTTTCCTCCGGTTTCTGCCAGTAGCCTTTCATGACTTGTGGACCGCTCAGCATGATCTCCCCGATTTCACCGATGTCCGCCTCTGTTTCTCCGTCTGCTTTTACTATTTTAGCAGAAGTATCCGATAACGGGGCACCGATTGAGCCAACAATCCGTTTATCCCACAAGAAGTTCGCATGCGTGACCGGCGACGTCTCAGACAAACCGTACCCTTCGACAATGCGACCACCCGTGATCTTCTCAAATTCCTCTTGCACCTCGATTGGAAGCGGAGCCGAACCCGAGATACATGCCTCGATCGAAGACAAATCGTACTTCTTCAGTTTCGGGTCGTTCAAGATTCCGACATACATCGTTGGTGCGCCCGGGAAGAAGTGTGGCTTTTTCTTCTGAATCGTCTTTAAGACATCCGTCACTTCGAAACGTGGCACGAGGACAAGCTCATAGCCGTTCGTGACCCCAAAGTTCAGACAGCAAGACATCCCATAGACGTGGAAGAACGGCACGACACACAATACGCGTTTCTCGTCCCCGCGATTGTACTTATAGAATAATTTCGTGATTTGATCGGCGTTCGCGGTCAAGTTGAAATGGGTCAACATGACGCCTTTCGGAAGTCCCGTTGTCCCCCCTGTATATTGAAGAACGGCGACATCTTCTTTCGGTTCGATGTCGAGTGGCGTGATAGGGTTAAAGTCTTTATAATCTTTGAACAGCGTCGATCCGGTCGTATCGATGACGATATTGTTCTCACGTTTCACTTTGATTGGATACAGTTTGTTTTTCGGGAATGGTAAGTAATCAGCGATACTCGTCGTGATCACGGTTTGAATCTCCGTCTTCTCACTGACGCGAAGCGTTTTCGGATATAACAGATCGAGGGTGATGACGATTTTGACACCTGCGTCCGTGACGAGGTTTTCTAGCTCACGTTCCGTATAGAGTGGGTTCGTCTGGACGACCGTCCCTCCTGCATAGAGTACGGCATAGAACGAGATGACGTATTGAGGACAGTTTGGAAGCATGAGGCTGACGCGGTCGCCTTTTTCAAGCCCTTTCGCTTGAAGCATCGTTCCGAGTCGACGTGCGGCATCATCGATTTCCGCGAATGTCCACTCCTTTCCGATAAAGGAGACGGCCGTACGATTTGGATAATCCTTTGCTGCGCGAGACAACGCCTCATAGAGCGGCTTTACCTCATAATCGATTGACTGGGGCATTCCTTCTGGATAATCTTGTAACCACGGTTTGTTCATCGCTGTTCCTCCTTGGAAATGAATACTCATTCAGTTAACCCTATTATAATGCTAAGAAAACGCTTTCATCTACCCTTTACCCGATAATTTTCAGAAAATATCAAAAAAAGCGATTGGATTTGTCATCCAATCGCTGTCATACCCGCCTAAAATAGGAATCTTTCGAATCCAGTTTTTCAAGCTTCTGATTCATGAGTTGTTGCAATTCTTTTTCATGACGAATATTTGAGAAGTCAGTCCCGAACCATGCCTCCATTTCAGGTCGAGAGAAGGCATAGGTCCGGTTCGGGAAAGCAAAACGGACGATTTCGGCGTTCGGGATGAGAGTGAAATAGGCAGCCGCATTCCTAATCGCCAGATGTTCTTGTTCCGCTCGTTCCATACCCGGGTCTTCGTAACGGACGGTCAACCCATAAGGACGCTTCTTCGTCTGCAGTTCGACCGATCGATAGCATTCATGTAGCGGCAAACTTCCGGCAATGCCGACGACGGCCGCATTGTCCCCGACTTTCGCCCCTTTGTATTCAAAGGCGTCCGGTTCGGGGTTCATACACCCTGCCAGTGAGATGACGAGTACGAGCAACAGACAGAAGCGTTTCATAGGTGTCCCTCCTTACGATTTGAGTCTCAAGTTGAAGCGGTAAAGCAAACGCTTAGCGAGTAAGTGTGCTAAGAACGCTCCGATCACAAAGCCTACGATGTACAACATACTGTTCGCTTGATACGTGAATGTCGTGAACACAATTCCTGTGAACATCGCGATACATCCAACGATGATAATGTGGACGAGCCATAACCAGTTGTTGAACATGAAGAAACGACCGTTGTTTTCTTGCGGTGCACGATTGTACATCCAAGCTCCTAACCATAATGACAAGACGATAAAGACGATAGACGATGGAATGCTAATCGTGACGAACTCTTGCCAATACTGATCGGATCGAATGTATTCATATAAAGATAAATTCATCAAGTTACCGAGTGGTGAGATGGCTTGAATAAATACACTTTCATAAGCTGAATCGATTAACCAACTCAACGCATCACCTCGACCAGTCAGCGAGTAAGCTGATCCTTGAATCAATGCGAGAATTCCTAACGGGAAAATCAAGGCGACAAACGACCACACTGATTGAGAAATCGATTCCCCACCGAACGATCCCATCCATAAAGCCAACGAGAATAACGAGATCCCAATCAAGGCGATATACAGGACGATCACGATCGATTTAAATACGGTCCCTTCTAATAAGAAGGAATAACGGGAAGTGGCGACCAATGCAAACATCGCGATACTTCCTAACAGCGTGGACATGATAATCCCACTTGCCCCCAACACCCATTTTGATATGTACAGCTGGGTGCGGGTGAAGGGGAGCGACATCGAAAAGTCCGACATTTGACTGTTTCGTTCGGCACCAATGAGCGACGTGGCCATGAGCGCACTAAACACGACGAATAAGAATACAACTGGTCCTACCGGAATGACATCACCTATGTCACCAAGATAGAAAGCTAAACTCGAATCAGGGTCGAAGAAGGACTCAACCGTCAGGCGATCTCGTTCTTCAAACGGGATCCCGTAATCTACAGAATTCGCTCGTGCATCTTTAATCTGCTCATCAAACTGTTCGAATTGTGTCCAAGCCGGCACAGTGAAGGCGACGACGCCTAAGAAGACGAGCAGCATCCAAAGCAACGACACTTGTTTCCAATCTTTCTTTAACAATACTTTAGACAACATGGGCTTCTCCTCCTAACTGGACACGGAAGACGTCTTCAAGAGACATCGGAATCTCTTCGATGAGCATCGGATTATATGAATCGATGAACGTCTCGAGCTCTTCCGTCCGTTCTTTCGCCATGAATAGCACGACACGTCCCGTCACGCTGATGATTTCGATATCTTTTCGTTCGAGCAGTTCGACCGGGACATGGTCGTTGAAGACGACTTGCCACTTGATGCTGAGGGCACGTGCCTCTTCGAGTGACAAGATCGCTTTGACACGTCCATTCTCAATCATGATGATGCGGTCAGCGATGCGTTCGAGTTCATGGAGTTGGTGACTTGAGACGATGATCGAGCAGTTCCGATTCTCGACTTGGGCAATCATCAGTTTTAACACATCGGATTTGGCGACGACATCAAGTCCGTCCGTCGGTTCGTCGAGCAGGTAGTACTTCGCTTGGACGGCGAAGGCGAGTGATAACGTCACGAGTGCCTTTTGTCCTTTAGAAAGCTGGCGGATCTTTTTGTTGTCGATGTTGTATCGTGTCAATGTCTCACGGAAGACGGTACGGTTGAAGGATGGATAGATCGATTCATACAGGTCCGTCGCCTCGTTCACCGTATAATTTTTGAGCGCATCGGCTGAATCCGGTACGAAGATGACGTCACGCTTCAATCCCGCATCTTTAAAGATACTTTTCGAACCATAGAGCACGTCGCCCATATCTGGGCGAATGATGCCGACCATCGTGCGGAGAAGCGTTGTCTTACCGGCACCGTTACGTCCGACGAGCGCAATGATTTCTCCAGATTCGACCGTAAAGTCGATGCCATCGAGTATCGTTTGACGGTCAATTTTTTTACTTAACTGTTCAACTTTCAGCATTGGATTTCCCTACTTTCTCATATTCCGTTCGCAATACGTCAATGGCTTCGTCTAACGGCACGTTCGCATAGTGGCAATCGATCGCAATCTTTTTGATCGAGGCGATGACCGGCTCACGTGCCGCATCATCGTCCACCCAGTCCTCGGAGACGAACGTCCCACGTCCACGTCGCATCTCGAGCAGCCCGAGCCGTTCCAACTCCTGATACGCCTTACTGACCGTATTCGGATTGATGACGAGATCGGTGGCGAGTTCACGCACGGACATCACCTTATCTCCTGGTCGTAAAATTCCACGGATAACAAGTTCTTTCGTTTGATTGACGATTTGCTCGTATAGCGGTTCTGAACTTTTCATATCGATTTTGTATAACATGGGTCACACCCTCTCATAATCAATGTTACTCTTTAAGTGTATTATATGTATTAGTACACGCAATTACAATAGTTCTTTGAGGGCACTTTTAGTTTACAGCGAAATGGAAATGATTTGAATAAGACTTTGGACCGAGGTTTATTCTCAACATATCAGGTACATTGGGAAAGAGGTGACGAAATGATGAAAAAACGAATCATAGCAGCTGTGATTGTCGGTCTTCTCGCTGGCGGCCTCTTCGTGTATACGACTCTTGAAAAGTCAGAGGCACGGGAGACTTATACCGCGTATGTGAAGGAAACGTACAACGAACAACCCGATATCGAGCTGTCACGCGATTGGAAGATGGGAGGTTATGTCGGGAAAGTGACATTGACGAACGAACCATTCGCCGGCACTTATTTTCTCGAGACGTACAGTGACGGCTCCATCCATGACAACGTGCTCGAGACGTATTGGGAACGTGAGGCTGAACGAACGATTCACGAGCGGCTCGTATCGGAAGGAATCCTAAAAGAGGAAGAGACCGTCCGTGCGGAGGTGCCGATTGGTGTGTCGGATGATGCGCAAGCGAACGTCTCCCCGACCCCGACGTCCATTTATGAAACAAATCCGAAGACGTATCTCGACGTCTCGATCATGTTTCATGAAGACTGGAACAATACGGACGAACAGAAACAACGGATTCTCGATGTCATGCGAGAAGTGGAATCCGATGTCTATTGGATTCACTTCTCGTTCGACGGGAAGCCTGGAGGAAATGACGATTACACAGAACGGTACATGATGTTCACGCGCAAAGCGTCTGACATCGACCCATCCTTCCTCGACGTGCGGACGATTGAGGACTTGAATGCCTTCGACCGAATGTATGGATTCGACGAGACGACATTCACGACAGAATATCGATTTGATGGCACTCCCATCGAAGAGGAGACGACACGATAAATTTCGGTGTCGTCTTTTTTTGAGCGTTTGACTTTACAGGCAATCCAAAACGTTGTATCGTTTGACAAGTCAACGATTGATAAGTCAATTGAGAAAGGTGGGACGCAATGGATCTACGTGAAATCAGCCGATTACTTTACCAAATCAAGTTGGCGGAACAAAACGTCGCATCGTCGTTCGAACGGGAGACAGGATTCAGCCTGACCCGCTACGAGATGCTACAAGTCGTCAAAGAACGAGGCGTTTGTTCGCAACGCGTTATTAAAGAAGAAATGAAAATCGACAATGCCGCCATCACCCGACATTTGAAAATCCTTGAAGAGAAAGGATATGTCGTCAGAGAGCGGAACGCGGAGAACCATCGCGAGATGTTCGTCCGCGTGACAGAGAAAGCAGAGCAAGACCTCGGGCACTGCGAACGAGACGAACAGGCCAACCACCTCGTCTTACAAGCCTTGTCCGCTGAAGAGATTCAACACTTATCCGGACTGCTTCAAAAATTGAACAGTCACACCTAAACAGAGAAAGAAGGAATTCACCAATGGCAACTACATTCGAAAACAATACATTTACAGACGTTATGTTCGGTCGTAAATCAATTCGTGTTTATGACGAGAACGTGAAAATCTCACAAGAAGAGATGCTCGAGATGATTCAAGAAGCAACGACAGCTCCATCATCAGTCAACATGCAACCATGGCGCTTCGTCGTCGTCGAAAGCCCAGAAGCGAAAGAGACGCTCAAGCCGCTCATCCGCTTCAACACGCGTCAAAACGATTCATCTTCTGCGATGCTCCTCATCTTCGGAGACATGGAGTGCTACGAGTACGGCGAACAAATCTACGATCAAGCGGTCGCAGAAGGCAAAATGCCACAAGAAGTTCGTGATCAACAGCTCGGCGCAATCATCCCTTACTACAAAAACCTCTCGAAACAAGAAATGAACGACATCGTGAAAATCGATGCGAGTCTCGCAGCGATGCAATTCATGCTCACAGCACGTGCACACGGCTATGACACGAACCCAATCGGTGGTTTCGAGAAAGACCAGCTCGCTGAAGCGTTCGGTCTCGACAAAGACCGTTATGTACCTGTCATGATCTTGTCTGTCGGAAAAGCAGCAGAAGAAGGTTACGAATCAGTCCGTCTTGACGCTCAAACGGTCACATCATTCAAATAATTCATTAAACAATCGGAGGAATCAACCATGATTTTAGTCAACGCCACATTCGATATCCAAGCTTCACAACGCGAGAACTTCTTGCGTGACATCCAAGTCTTGATCGACTCATCAAAACAAGAAGCAGGCTGTGTCGGATATGACCTATACGAGTCAACATCTGTCGAGAACCGTTTCGTCATGATCGAGAACTGGGAAGACCAAGCCGCTCTCGAGCAGCACAACCAAAACCCAGTCCTCATCAACTTCGCACAAAACGTGGCGAACTACGTGTCAGCGAAACCGGTCGTGCAAGTAGCAGCGGTCAACTAATATGTCGATGCTCACCCTTGTGCTCGGAACGCTTGTCGCCATCGAATTCTTCTATATCTTCTATTTAGAGACGATTGCGACGGCATCCTCGTCGACGTCACGCGTCTTCCGTATGTCGAAAGACGAGCTAACGAGAGACTCGGTGTCGGTTTTGTTCAAAAATCAAGGCGTCTATAACGGATTGATCGGAGTCGGGCTCTTGTACGGACTCTATCTTTCCCCCAACCCGGTCGAGATTGTCACCATGATGCTGACCTATATCATTCTCGTTGCCCTATATGGCAGTATCACGAGTGACAAGAAGATTATTCTGACACAAGGTGGGCTTGCCATCTTGACGTTGATCTCGATGGTGATCTTATGACAGAAAAAGCGTCCGACCTGAGAAATGGTCGGACGCTTTTTTATTGAGTGTCATCGTTCCAGTACAATGGAAAGATTCTTGATAACAACAGTTTCGACAGGTATTTCTTCAAGAAAAGGTAGATAGCCATCATTAGTAGACATCCGTTCCTTGTATGACTGGAAAAGTATTAAGTAATTCTTAAACTATCGCTCGTTTGAATCAAGTCTTCAAAAGTCTCGTCATTGATTTCAATGACATTGCATTCGATAAAGAAATGATCTTTGTTGTTCACTTGAAAATATAAGTTAGTCTTTGATGTTATTTCTTCAATCGCTGTTAATTCAGAATCTAAGCTCTTAATTTTTATGTGTGCAAATCCATTTGGGTGATAACCAATCTCGCTGACGAAGGAACTATCATCTTTCTCACGGTTGTTAAGTCTATACGTTTCATAAGGATCTTCATTATAAACGACTTCTTCTTGATAAACATAGTATGAAAGAACCTCTTTGAAAGAAACTCGTGTTTTTAATATAGATTGCTGTTTTACACTTTCTACCAAGAGTGTAATCGTCTCATTGAAGTAATCGATATCTAACTTTGCAATTTCCCAACCGTTGACCAAGAATTCTAAAGACTCATTCATTTTGATTTCGTTCTCATTCATTTTCCCTTACCTCATTCACTTTTTAAATTTTTTTATAAGCGAAATAATGGTTGATGGAGATGACTCTTGCAATGTAATGTGAGTTTCAGAAGCGTTATTCGAAAAGTTACCGGCTCGGTTTAACGCCTTGTTACCGACAGACATTCTCCAATATGCTTCTTTACGCCCACCGGATCCAGCTTCCATTAATCGAATAACAATTTCTTGCTTCTTATTTGGTATCGTAATTACCTTACCTTTACCATTTTTAGCATCTTTAACTACTCCACCATACGCTTTTGTAATTTGTGAAACTCCTAAATCAATCATAGCCTGCATAGCGACTTTTTTACCGTAATGCTTAATCACGTATTGCAGACCAGCTCTAAGAATAAGCGGGATTAGAGCCGGAAGTACAGATGCAGAAGCTTCAATCGTATTTACAGAAAATGTTTCACCACTATTTAAGCTCCTGATTTCCCCCTCGAAGTTCTCCCCTTCGATCCTATTGATTTCTACAGTATAAACTTCTTTAATACTATTTTCAGTATCATTTGAAGAGATAGTAGCCTTAATCTCTAAATCCTCTTCATTAAAAATAATATTCGATTCAATACTTTGATTATCGATTTCAATATTCGAATTTACTAGGACATCTTGAGAACCTGACGTTAATAATTTCATGTCCAAATTTTCATCATTCAACCCTAACTCTTCTTGAACATCAATATCTTCTGTAGAAGACGGATTACTCTGGATTTCTTGAACTTTTTCTTCGATTATATTTATCTCTGATTTTTTTGAATCTGATGCCGAAACGTTGGAACCACTGATTACTGAACTAAATATTAATGTAATTACAATTAATTTTGTTATTAAACTTCTCATAATATATCCCCCTGTTTTCTAAAATCGAATAACCCTAATAAATAATCGTACTGATTTGTTTGACAAAATAAGAAAAGAAAATAGCAGTGACTATTTCCAATAAAATTACTCCCTCCCCCATCTTTATTCAATGTATTTATCTTACAAATCATATAATCATTCTGAACTATACTAGCTTTTCAAAAAAGAAACTATCGGTTCCTCATTGGTTTTTTTAATGTAAACTAATAGTGGCATTGTTGTCGTATCAGTCTTTTAAGGGGTGTAAAGAGTTATGAACTGTAAATTGAAAAAGAGATTAAAACAGTTACGATTAGAAAATAAATATTCACAACAGCAAATTGCTGACAAACTTAACATCACCAGGCAAGCAGTATCCAAATGGGAAAATGGTAAATCTATACCAGATATTGAAAATTTGAAATTACTTTGTGAAATCTATAACGTTTCTTTAGACAATATTCTTGAAAATTCAGTTCTTACTGAAGAGAAAATAAACGTCCGAAAAAATAGTGTTCGATCTGAGATGAGACACTGTGCATTGGTTTTGACCATTGTCGCAAGTTACTTTCTTGCGCCTTTCGGATTTATCACGTTGGCAGCAGTACTTTTTTTTATGAAAAGAACAGACGAACATCGTTTATTACTTACGTTTTTATCCTTAATGGCTTTAATTAAAAATATCCACTCTACTTATTATATCTAGTGTTTAAAATAACTATCTTCTCTTACTTTTTCATGAATCTCATCGTACGAACTGATAGTTGGTAAAACACGTTATCAAATTGTGTAGTAGCCTTGGTATATTCAGATTCTTTAAATTAAGAATGAAACAAACAATTATCAAAAAAATATAAAGAAGTAATTTAAGAAAAGAAAGACTCAATATAAACTTTAAAATAGCGTTTTTTTATTCAGTATTAAGTTTTACTCAGAAAGGAAAATCAATATGATCAAACTAAAAATATGCACTCTAGCAGTAGTAGTTTTGATTTCAACAATCGTAACAGGGAGTGATCGTTCAACGAATATCAAGCAAGGAATGGAGTGTGAACAAAATTGGACGCATTGTGCTCTTTCGTTAACAAAAAACAAATTATCATCCTCTAAACAACCAATTAAGATTGCGATAATGGATACAGGAATCAATAGTGATATTACTCAATTACATAAGTACGTTATCAAACAGTATAATACGCTAGATAGTTCTTCGAATACTTCAGCTATACATCCTCACGGAACTATGATTGCAAGTATCATCGCCGCTACCTCTTTTGAAAATTCAAAGATTGGAATCAACGAGAATATACATTTGTATGATGTTCAAACCTTAGATGACCAAGCAAACGGAGAACTTGATAATACAGTTAGAGGAATTGATTGGGCTATAAAACAAAACGTAGATATCATTAACATGAGCTACGGTTTTTCCCATCATGATAAAACTTTAGAGAATGCTATTAAGAGGGCCCACGATGCCGGAATCATAATCTTAGCAGCTGCTGGTAATACACTCGGTTTATCGACAGATTACCCCGCCCGCTATAAAGAAGTACTATCTATTTCTGCTATTGATAAAAATAAATCAATCTATGCATATGCCGCTAAAGGAAAAGTCGATTTTGTAGCACCAGGAGTGGAAGTGCCTGTTCTAAACCTAGACGGTAAAATCGAATCTCAATCAGGAACATCTTTTTCAACCGCATATGCCACTGCTGTTGTTTCCTTATTACTCAACAATGAAGAAAGAAAAAACTTAATAGCAAAATTAGAGCAAAACTCTATAAATTTAGGTCCAATTAATCAGTATGGAAATGGATTGATTCAATACATCGAAAATTAAAAACACTTTATAGTGCGTTTAAAAATATTAAAATGATTATTATCTAACTTGCATTTAATCAGAGTATCGTGACTTATTATTTTTTTAAATGCTATTCAACAGAAAATCATCACCTCAAACAATGAATGGTTCTCTGTTTTACTTTTTACAGTGGATTCAGTACTAATTTGTATAGAAAATCGAAATGTTCTTTCGTCTTGTACAAATAAAATATTTTTTCATAGTAAACGAGATTTCTTTACAACTTTAATTTGTTTGCGCAAGTCACAATTTCACCTATAAATTGAATAAAATATAGTTCTTTGAAGTAGATTATGACTGCTTAGTCAAGCTCATCTATAAGATTATTTAAAATCCACACTCTAATTACAATTCATTCAACTAAAGTAATGAGCGACTATGTATACACGTTCCCCCTCTTCACAGTTAATTGTTCATCATATCGATTTCATCAAAAAAACCGCCCTGACCGAAGTCAGAGCGGAGTCCTATTATAAGGCGAAAATCGCTGCAGATACACCGACGACACCAACGAGCGCCATCGCATATACCGGCACACGTGGCATTTCGCCATTGTTGTCGAGCGCTTTCCCGAACATATAGAAGACGATTGGGTGCACGAGGAACGGCATCGAGAAGATGAGCGGGATGAGAAGCGAGGCTTCCGTCCCGAACATTCCACCTTGAACCGCTGCGAACAAGCCGAAGTGCGAGATCGCTGACGATTGTGCCATCGTCGTGTAGTCAAATGCGATCGTGCTGAACGTCAAGATGACGAGACCACCGAAGACGGCCATCATCTGCCACCCGAACGAGAACTGCATAAGGGCTTTGACTTCTTTGAAGTCTTCCCCGTTCGCCGCGCGTAAGTTTTTCAACGCGAGCGCAGTGAGTACGAGACCGACCAAGACGATGATGGCTGTCGGCCAAATCCAGAGAGCACCGTTGTCGGCACTGACCGCGAGGATGGAGAATACGAAGATATGTCCGAAGAACGGGATGTTGATCATGATTGGCGCACGTTTCGCTGCTACTTGACCGAAGTCACCAGCCGTACACGCTCCTGTAAGACCACTGTGTGAAAGTGAACCTGCCATACCTGGTGCGAGGTTACGGATGTGACCCGTGCGAGCGAACCACATGATGAGTGCGATTCCACCGAACATCCAGAACAACTGACCGAAGAAACCGTACACGAGAATCGAATTCATGCCTTCGATTGCGAACGCGTCACCGATTCTTGAACCCCCGACCATGAAGTTGGCAGCCAAGACGACCGGAATCCCTGCGAAGAGAAGCGCGCGGACAGTCGGTCCATACGTCCAGTTATGGAAGATGGCACCGAGTGCTGACGAAATCAACATCGCGAAGAAGATTTGCGGAAGTGCGATAATTGGCTGAATCGCTGTCGCAATCAAGAACGAAACGAACAAGATGACAAGCAAGAGAACTGTCTCGATAAGACCTTTTTGCATGTATACTTTCTTGTCCTGAATTTGTGCTTTATGGTCGATGAGTAAGAACGACACGGCAAGACCGAGGAGTGCGAGGATTGGGTAGTAAAGCGCAATCCCTTCTGCCGTACCTGGCTCGATTGCCATACGGAAGAACCCTTCCAAACCGACGAGCAAGAAGAACGAACGAAGGATGAAGATGAACTGCGTACGTCCTGTCCCGAGGAACATTTCCTCTTTGGCAGGAATGACGATGTCCTCCATGTCGAGCTCTTGTTTACTCAAGATTTTACGAAGTTCTTGTCCGCCGACGAAGAATGAAACGACTAACGCAATGATCGTCGTCCGTGACAAGAAGTCGACGAGCGGGAATTCAGGAAGACCCGGCGTCGCGATACCGAGCTCGACCATACCGAATCCGAGACCGAGACCGAAGATGACGATGACGAGGATCGGTGAGAAGCGCGTCCCAGCCACGACCATACGAGATAAAATGACCATTGGAATGACGAAGGCCATAAGCAACCAGAATTGGTTGATGAGTTGCATTTGAGATAATTGCTGTACAAGTTCCATTGACTAACCCCTAACATAATTTTTAGCACACAATATCGAAGTGTACAGGAATGAACATTGTGTGACAATAGGGTGTGATGTTTTGTAAACATTGAAAGCGGAACCAAGTGAAATTGGTCCCGCTTTCGTTAGTTATTGGATTGTCTAAGACCCCAAATGCCTTTATTTCCCGTGGAATAAAAGAGGTCTTCTTTTCCGGTAAAGCTCGCCGAATCACTGGAATGCGCACGAATCTGTTTATTGATGTGCCCTTTCCAATCTTTATATCGATCGAGTTCGAGTTGATAGTATGATTTTTCGACATACGCATAAATGTCTTTTAAAGATGCTGTCCCACCGTGGTGTTGGAGGGCGAATTGGATTTTACGTAGTAACAGGCGTTTCACCTTATCCCCACCTCTCTAATTTTTCATTCAACATCACTAAATCAATCAATCTGATGATCGTTGTGCTTTCCGACTGAAGTAGTAATGTAAGCGAACTTCTACAATCTGGCTCACCCATTCATAAACTACCGGATTGCGGAGCGCTTCATTGAATTCGATATGTAGGCTTTCATTTTCTACATAAAACGGTCCTTTGGCAATTTTATCGAATGGCATCCGCACCAACAATTTTTCAATCCGTTGTTGATGGAAAGGTTGCTGAAAGTCTTTTGTCTTTCCATCAATCTGTTGACGATAAGGCACACTCGTCAAGTAATCATAAAACGGATAAGCTGCATCAGATGCTTTCAAAGGAGTGTACCACATTTGTTTTCCCCGCTCTAACATGACGGATAATACAACCATCTTATAACTTGTTGTAATTCTTGTATCCTCCACTTCATACAAAAGAGGATACATATTTTCAAAAACACTTAACTCACCGTCTGTTAACTCACCAATCTTCTTTAAAAAGCCGAAGAAGCCACTAAAGTGCTTCCTTTCGGATTGATACGCCTCCAATGAATATTCGCCTCGTTGAATTAGTTCTAGGTAGGTCGGTCGTCTCCCTAGCTCTTCCTTCACCATGAAATAATTTCGTTCTAATAATTGATGTCGTGTCGAAGAACGAATCATCATTTTCTTCAAAAGATCGACAGTCTCTAAATCAAATTCGATTGTACACGAAGTAGGTAAGCTATTTGATGTTGGAACCTTCTTCAGTGAATCTGGACCGTCTGTCGTCAATAGCGCCAGTTTCTTATCAATATTTTTATAGTTCCCGATCAAATCGATGATTGTACAATGCGTCTTTCCTTTTGATAGACGTAGTCCTCGTCCGATTTGCTGGGTGAACACTGTCAATGATTCTGTCGGACGACAGAACAATAGCGTATCGATTTCAGGGATATCGACACCCTCATTAAATAAATTCACTGCAAAAATGATGTCCAATTGCCCATGCTTTAACTGAGTAATCACTTCGGTGCGATCATACTCGGCCTGACTATGAAGCGCTACCGCCTGCACTCCTTGTCTCCTAAAATAATCCGCCAAATATTCAGCTTGTACAACGGAAGAACAAAATCCTAGTGCTCTCGATTGATGATGTTCTGACCAAGCCTTGTAAATCTTCTCGGCAACACTTTCTTTTAACTGTTCTGCCAATAACTCTTCTTGATCGTAACGACGTCCATTGATAAGACGAATCTGAGAGTAGTCGATTTCATCATAAATTCCAACGTAATGAAACGGGGTTAAAAACGATTCTTCAATCGCTTCCGTAAAGTGCATCTGGAAAGCGACGTTATCATCACAAAGTGCATATACGTCTCCTCCGTCTAATCGGTCAGGTGTTGCAGTCAAACCAAGTAAGAACTTTGGTTGAAAATAATCTAGCACCCGACGGTAGGAAGGAGCAGCCGAATGATGGAACTCATCCACGATAATCAAATCGAATTGCTCCGGGTCATATTGCTCCATTCTTTGCTTCGAAGCTAACGTTTGAATCGAGGCGAACACGACATCAGCAGTTTCTTGATTTCGTGATTCACCTCCAAGGAGTAATCCTGTCTTCCAATCCGTTGCCACATTGAGAAATGACTTTTCTGCCTGTAACAAAAGTTCCTTTTGATGCGCAACGAAAAGGATACGTTTGAATTGACGAGCAAAAAATGCACTTAAATACGTTTTTCCTAATCCAGTCGCCAAAACGAGCATCGCTTTTTTTCGACCTTCCGCCATCGTCTCTCGGAGTGCCAACAATGCCGCATCTTGGACAGACGTCGGTGTAATCGAATCATCTTCTATGTAAACGGGAGAGTGTTCAGCGACCTCCAGCTCCTTCATTCGATCCTTTCGCGCTTCATACTCTTCGCGATAAGACTGTAACGAGACTGGATTCATCATTTGCGCATATTCACTATAAAATAACTCATGGAACGCAGCGACTGACTCCTCAAAAACCTCCTCTGATACACTTGAAGGAATCTCAACATTCCACTCCACACCATGATTTAGCGCACTATGCGATAAATTCGAGGAACCAACAAAAAATGTACCGCTTTCCATTGTTCGGAACAAATATGCCTTTGGATGGAACGACCTTCCTTTTGAGCGGTATAGCCGGAGCTCAATATTCGGTATTTGTAATAGAATATCCAGTGCATCAGGATCGGTGAGGTACAGATAGTCTCCTACCAAAATTCTGATTTGAGCATCGCTTTCACTCGCTTGTTTTAATGAAGAATATAATTCCTTCACTCCCGACACTTGAGCAAACGCGACGACCATATAAATTTCAGTCGCCGCGTCTATGTGTTCTTGTAAAGGGATGCCCAGATTGCTCGTATGGAGTCGTAAATCACTCATGATCAAGGACCTCTTCTAAAAATAGCCCCTTTTCAAAACCACCACGTTTTTTGCGTTTCTCTTCACGAATCTGATTCAATTCATCGAAGTCTGCCCCATGCATGTTTCCAAGTGTATAGACCAACTCCAAAATGTCAGCTAACTCTTCAAGAGACTCTTCATCAATGTTCGTCTCTTCATACTCTTTGATTTCTTCATAGAGTTTCAAACGTGCTTGCTCAAAGTGTTCGGCTTGAGTAAGTTGCTTCACAATCGGGATTTTTCCTGATTCGTGAATAATTTCAGGAATGCGGTCACGGATTAATTTATTGTACTCTTTCCTCATTATTCTCAACCCTTTCTGCATGCATTGCGGTAGATCAATTTCTATTAAAATACTATACTTTCATTATACCCAATTATTTGAAGGTTTGTTTTATGAAATAGGAGGCTGTATCTAATTGATTACTTCAGAAATCCAATCAATATTTAACGTATTTAATAATGATTTTATTTACGAAATTCCTGATTTCCAAAGAGATTTTGTATGGGGGGAAGAAGAAGTTACACAGCTCTTTAAAGATTTTAATGAAGACACAGAAGAATTTACAAAGGAAAGTTCGTTATTAGACGGCTATTTGTTGGGAAATATCGTGTTGATTAACAATGATCACCAACCTGCAAACAAAATTGTGATTGATGGTCAACAGAGACTTACAACCCTTTCGTTACTATATAAAGTTCTAGAAGAAACAATTGATTATCGTTTACATCAGAATAAAAGCAGCTTTGATACAATTCAAAAATGGATGAATGTCCGAGGTGAATTAAACAAAGGGTATGGATTATTTGACGATGATGCAAATTTTAAAACTTCTAAAATACAGCATCACAAAAGCTTAGAATTTGGTAGTACTTATCGGCACATTATTCGCCCAGATTCTAATTCGAAAAACCTATCTCAAACTTCTACTCAAATTGAAGAAGTATATGATGTATTAAAAGAAGAACTCGCTAAATTAGATGATCAGAAATTATTGAAATTTGTAAACTACATAAAACATAAAGTCATGTTAATTGTAACTACTGCACCGACATTATCTAAAGCATTTCAATTATTTGAAATCTTGAATAACAGGGGGAAAGATTTAGAACCACTAGATTTAATAAAAAACATGCTTTTAAAAAATCTTGCTAAAGATTTCTATAGTGACGATGAACGAGATAAGTTTACTGAGATGTGGAAAAAGTTTAACAACAACCTCGTACTCAGTCCCAAAAGAAAAGTTGAATCTTCAACCTTCCTAAAGCATTATTTAGTAGGAACCACTGGAGAAAACATTCGTAAAGATAAACTCTTTAACTATTATTCAGAACTAAATCCATCTAAGGAAGAAGTTTTATCAATCGTTTCAGAGATGCATGATGTTTCATACACTTACGGAAAATTAGAACGTAAAGAGTTTGAAGGATTCATTAAAAATACTCATTTACTCAATGTTTTATTCAAACTTTTGAACTTAAAACAGGCACAAACAATCCTCATTCCATTCTACAATGAATCAGAACAAAGAAAATCAGAGATTGTTGATTTGGCAATTCGATTGGGTGCAAGTGTTATTTTCTCTTATACGCAAACTAACTATATTGAAGCTGAAATACCTTCGTTGATAAAAAAATATAATGCAAACTTAAAGCGAGAAGGGCAAGACCAAGCTTATCATCAATTCGTAAGTGAGTTAGAAAGAAGAATTTCAGAGAAAGCTAAGCTTGCAAAAGAAGCTGTATTTGCTAGAAAATTTGAGAACACCAGAGGAAACTACAATAAAAAAGGTTACGACTTGCTCCGTTTCATCGAAGCTTATGGTCATTCCGATAACACCGTTCTTCTAACGTCAAACCGAAATAAAAAGGTCACTTTGGAACACATCATGCCAAGAACACCAATTAGTAATGAACTGATAGAAGGTTCCGGCTTTGAAGACTTAGAAGAATATAAAGAATACGTGAATCGAATTGGTAATTTTGCACTTATCGGTAACGATGAAAACTCTTCACTTTCCAATAAACAATTTGATCAGAAGAGATCTGTATATGCAGATTCATCAATTTGGACCACTCAAGTATTAGCAGGTCGTTTAATCTCTTCGATGAAGTCTGGAAAAGAAGTACAACAATTCGAAAAAATTAATAGCTATTTGTTTATGGATGAATCTTCTTCAAGTGTTTATTGGACAAAAGAATTAATTCTGAAGCGATCTGAAAAACTTGCAGCGTACTTAGAAGCAGTCCTCACTAACAAATGACCAACTTCATTATCAATTCTTTAAGATATGTATTTAAGAAAAGTGATATCATTTCACTTTTCTTTTTATTTTGTCAATCCACCTCAAACGCCTTCACATACGCCACATGATCCAACATCACAATCAACTCATCCTCAAACTGTACGAAGCCATCGCTCGCATGTCGAAACACTTGAAAGATCGACTCTAATGCCTCATATCGCGTATCCGCCTCCACCATATACGTCAGCACTTCTTCGTTAATTAAATGGAATTCAATTTCGAATGATTTCATCTTCTCTCCTCCTCACTCTTCTATACCCGTTCCCCATTTGAAAAAAATACAGCTATACATTGGAATGTTTTTCCTCTAATCTGAAAATAGTCAGAATATTACGTCCTCTTACATATTTTCACTATAACATAGGTAAAGGAGAGATTTAACGGTATGGCTTATCACTTCACATGCGAACATTTAACAAAACGCTTTGATACGGGTGACGTCAAAACGGTCGCCTTAAAAGACATCAACCTTCGCTTCGAACACGGAGATTTCATCTCCATCATCGGACCATCGGGGTCTGGGAAGTCGACGCTCCTAAGTCTGATCGGTACACTCGACCGCCCGACAGAGGGCACGTTGCTCTTCAACGACGAACCCATCTCGACGCTATCTGCGAAACAGCTCGCGGACTTCCGATTCGAGAATATCGGTTTCATCTTCCAACAGTTCCATCTCATCCCGACACTGACAGCACTTGAGAACGTCATGTCCCCGCTCTTCGGACGAAAAGTCGATTACGACGTTCACGAACGTGCGCTCGAATTATTGAAGGAAGTAGGTCTCGCTGACAAAGTCGATTCGTTGCCCTCCCAACTGTCCGGGGGTCAGCAACAACGTGTCGCCGTCGCCCGCGCCCTCATCCACCGTCCGAAATGGCTCCTCGCCGATGAGCCGACGGGGAACTTAGATACGCACACGGGTGACGTCATCTTCGACCTATTGATCCGCTTGAATCGCGAGAACGGATGTGGCGTCCTATTCGTCACCCATGACCCGGAACTCGCCGATCGAGCCAACCGAAAAATCGAGATGCGCGACGGGCAGGTCGTCGCCATGAGCGACGTCCATCATGCTTAAGTTCATTTGGAATTCATGGTGGCGGAATAAAGAACGATTCATCCTGCTCATGGTCGGGATGCTCATCGTCAGTACCGGGCTCAGCTATCTTCTCGGCGTGACCCAGGCGAATAATGGGACAGTCGTCAACGAGCTGCAAAAACGTTGGGACTCGTCTTATCACATCGTCGTGCGTCCAGAAGGCAGCCGGAGTGTGACCGAGGACTTGAACCTGCTCGAACCGAACTATATGAGCGGACTCGAAGGCGGGATCACGCGCGAACAGTACGAAACGATTCAACAGATTGCCGACATTGATGTCGCGGCACCAATCGCCATGATTGGGTCGACTTATTCGAGCTCGTTCACGCAAACGCACACGTTTGATAAAGCGGGTCTTTATCGCCTTAAGATGAACACACTCATCGATACAGGCATTGAAAAAATCAATGACTTCCAAGACTTGAAAGCCTACTTTTGGGTCGGCTGGATGCCAAACGGTGATTCCACTCACATCGGCATCGGTCCGACCGCCCTATATGAAGAATTCCCACTCAGTTACGGAAGTGATGTCATGCTCGCCGGGATTGACCCGGTCGCCGAAGCGAAACTCGTCGGGTTAGACGATGCCGTACAAGCGACAGCGTTCAGTCGTTACTTCAATGAAGAGGATGTCCCAGAGCCTTACGATGAAGACATCACGACAATCCCGATTTTGATGAGTACAAAAGACTACGTCGATGCCTCGATCAACTACACCATCGAAGAAGTCGATGCCGATACGAGCGACCAAGAGGCGTTTATCAAAACCTATCTCGAGAAAGGGAAAGGGGAGTATCTAGATAGCTTGAAAGGCACGACAGTCGCCTCATACGACTTTACAGCCCAACAAATGCACGACAATATCACGAAACACATTTTAGAGGGAAAACCGCAGCCACAAGATCCTCGTCTCACCGTGGAATACACTTGGCTTTCCGAGAAGGCATCACCTCTTGTCTATGAAGGCGTGACGAGCCCGTTCCCGAAACGTTGGCCGTATTCGTATCAAATCAAACCGTTCCTCGCTGAGGGTCAAGTGAAGTATGGTCAAGAAAGTATGTATCGTAAGTCCAATTTATACGCAGAAGACCTTAACGATGCACCGAAAGTAAAATATAACTACATCGGCTTATTCGACCCATCGAAACTGAAGTTGTCAAAAGATCCGTTGACGGAACTCCCGATGGAGACGTATTTCCCGGCAAGCGCCGAATGGGTCATGAACTCGAAGGATGAGCCGGTCAACCCACCGACGACTGTCAAACCGACGAATAACCCATATAGCTTCTTGACGAAACCACCGTCAATGTTGACGACACTCGACGCGGCGTTCGCCATCGCCGGTGACAAGGCCATCTCGGCCATTCGCGTCAACGTGAAAGGCGTGGACGTCTTGAACGAAGAAAGTGAAGCGAAGCTCCAAGCAGTCGCGAAGGAGATTGAAGACAAGACCGGTCTCATCACGGACGTCACGCTCGGTTCGTCTCCACAATACGCCGTCACCTATCTCCCTGGACTTAAAGGAGAAAGTTCGCTCGGTTGGATTCAGCAGCCATGGATTAAAATCGGGTCGTCAATCACGATTTTCCAGGAAGCGAAACTCGGCTTCTCCGGTGTCGTCGCGAGCGTCATCCTCGTCGCGATGCTATATGTATTCAGCTCGAACATCATCATGCTGTACGCACGGAAGAAAGAGTTCGCCATCCTCTTGTCGCTCGGTTGGCGGCCGAGTCAGCTGTCGAAACTGTTATTCTTAGAAGCCACGATCCTCGGGTCGATGGTAGCGCTCATCTCGTGGATGATTCTCGGAACGTTCCTTTGGACGGCGGCTGGCTCGACATCGATCACCCGTATCTTATTAATTGGACTCGCCGGACTCTTGATATACTGGCTCGGGACACTCATCCCGATCCGGCTCGTCCGTCGCATCAAGCCATATGAGACGATGCAGTCCGGTGAAGTCTCAAAAGGACGACGTCTCGGCCGCTCTCGCTCAAGCGTCGGTATGAGCTTGAACCAACTCGTGACGTATTGGCCACGGACGTTGTTGTCGATTCTTGCCATCGCTTTACCGACGAGTCTGTTCGGCTTCTTCTTGTTCGTCACGTTCCGTCTCCAAGGCGTCTTGTACACGACGTGGATCGGGGAGTTCGTGGCACTAGAAGTCGGGACGATGCATTACGTTGCCATGGGGGTCGCCTTACTGATTGCGATGCTCACGACGACCGAAATCATGTGGCAAAACGTCTCCGAACGAAAACCGCAACTCGCCGTCTTGAAAGCGCTCGGTTGGCAGAACACGTCCATCCGTCGTCTCGTCTTGACGGAAGGTGCGCTAACCGGATTCTTCGCCGGACTACTCGGTGTGACGTTCACCATCGTCATCGTCACGATCATGTATCAACAGTTCCCGACGTCAGAGCTGCCATTCTTGTTTGCGACCATCTTCATCCCGGTCGTGACAGGTGTCTTAGGTGCACTGCTTCCGGCTGAACGTGCCGTACGCATCACACCGGCTGAAGCGATTGGTGGGCATGTCGTCAACCAAAAGCAAGTCGAGAAACGATTCCGCTTCGTCCTCGGGACGACGGCGACGGCACTCGTTGTTGGGATCATCAGCTTGTTCGTCTTCACGTCACCAGAAGTCAAACCGGTCACGGAAGAGGCGAAAGCGACACCGGTCCCGACTGCGCAGACGACGGGTGCGAAACAGGCTGATTTAAAAGCTGATAAACCGAAAGAAGCAAAAGACACAACACCAAAAGAAGATGATCTTCAAAAAATCATGAACCTCGGCACGTTCCAAACGTTTATTGGAGATCCACAAATGAAGAAGCGTGAATTCCAAGTTGGACAACCCGTCTTCGCTTCACCGGATGGAACTGAATCGGAAGATGGTAAGCGATTCGTGAGTCTCCCGCTCTCCCTCTTCCATTCAGATGACGGTCAAGGTGGTTATATGGAATATCGTCCAAACGGATTCCGTATGTACACACCAGACGGGACAAAATATAGTCCAGTCGATCTGGTCAACCACAATAAGAAAGCGTTCAAGAATGGTTTTCGTTATTTCACAGGCGAGAAATCCGAAATTGATTTAGTCTTCCTCGTCCCAGAGAAAGAAAAGACGCTCGTCTTGTATGCGTCAAGTGACGCCATGCCGAAAGTGTATACCGTCAAAATTGACGTGCCGTAAACGAAACAACGTCGCCCCGGAGTCGAGGCGACGTTGTTTTTCATTCGGCTTCTTTCACGATTTCGACACGTACTCCTGTGTCCCCGACTTTTCCTAGGTTTTCTACGGTCGGGTCTTCATACGCCAACACATGAAACTCCTGCTCGATCGTACGGATGACATAATGCGCGAGCGCGCCACGGTTACGGTTCACCGGATGAATCGCCATCCGTTCACTGGCGAATGACATCAGGCGTGATGCGGACAGTTTTACAATCGGATGCTCGTTCCATAATCCGTCTTCTTTCATTCCGTGCTCTTCTTGTGTCCCTAAAAAGACGGCGTACTGTTCGAAGCGAACTCGGATGCGGTCGCGCTCGGCATCCCATGTGAGGAGCATCGTCGGATTCGCCGCTCCATAAAATGTCCACTCTAACGGGTAATACGCCTCATTCTTCATCTGAAACGATTCCATGTCGAGTACGTAGCGTTCGGTCGACATCAAGTAGTGTAAATCTAGTTTCATGAGATCCCCCCTTAAAAACACAACAACTTGTTATATGATTTCCCCTTCTTGACGTAAAATCTCTTCGATTTCTATGAATTCCCCTTCGATAATCTCAAGGTTCTCTCGTTTCACTTCTTCCACACTTTCAACAAACTCCGCTTCCGTCATGTTTACGCCTTCTTCAAGCGTATTCATGAGACGATTACCCATCTTCGTCATCGATGAGTATGTGATCCCTCCTGAGATGACACCACCTGCGAGTGGGATCATCTTCGAGATTCCTTTGGCGAACGTGTCTTTCGTCATCTTCACGCCAATCATAGCTGACATTTTCTTGATGATTGGATAGTATACCGTTTTCATCAATGCTTTGTTCGGGATCTTTTTCAAAGCTTCTTTCGATAATTGTGCAGATAACGCTTTGATCGTAGCCGTCGCGCCGCCCACTCCGAACATGACACCTAAAAAGAGAATCAATTCTCCATTCACCCGTTCGACATCTAGTTTCCCATCTTCCCAAAAATCATCGTATCCATACAAATACCCGATTTCTTGCGCCAAACGGAGGGCGAAACCGAAGAATTGTGCTGTATCGGCAGGAATCGTTGCAGCAAGACCGATGCCTCCAGGTAGCCCGGCTGCAAACGATGCACTCGAACTTTTCATCGTCTGATTGGTAATATTTCGCTTCGCTACTTTTTTGATGACTGAAAGAGGGACCTTTGCTTCAAGCGGTCCCTTCTCGACAACCTCTGCCAACTGAGTCGCTGGCACGTACTTACTGAAACTTTGGGCTAAAAATTCTTTTCGATCTACTTTCACTCCAGGCAATTTCACTGCATTCGTCATCAAGACTTCAAACACTTCTGACCCGTTCGCCATGACCTACACCTCAACCTTCTTATGTATCTCGTTCCATAATCTAGTTTTAGTATATCGATTTCCTCACACGAATTGTAAAAAAATTTCCTTTCACCCATATATTTTATATTCAAGGTCCCTGAAATCAAAAAAAGGGAGCATCCAAACGGATTCTCCCTCTTCCCTCAATAAAAGATATACCATAGTGCCGCTGCCACTAAGAACAGCCCGGCCCCGATGAACAAAATCTTTGCCAATCGTTCGTATACCATGTCTTCACCTCACCAATGCCGCGCCGACGACGAGGGAGACCCCAATCGACAGCAAGAATGCCAACAACCCGACGGCGATATTCCCTTGTTGAATCTCATCGTTCACCTTCAGTGTCGGTGTCAAAAATTCAAACAACCAGTATGTCGCGAGGAGCAAAATGAATCCGAAACCACCCCCGACGAAGATGTCGATTGTGCTATCATGATGGCTCTCGACGACCCGGAAGATGTTGGCGAGACCGACAATCTTCCCGCCTGTCGCCAAGGCGACGGCAATATTTCCTTTTTGAATCTCACGCCAGTTGCTGTACGGCGTTGTCACCTCGAAGATGGCAAGACCGACGACAATCATCAGTCCCGCCATCGAATAGAGGCCGAACGACTCCAGCATAACGGCAAACGTAATCGTACCCATTCCCGACTCCCCTTACTTCAGTTCGACGACCGTGACACCGAGTCCACCTTCGCCCATTCCTCCCGGGCGCTGGCTCTTCACGTGACGATGTCCTTTTAAAAATTCTTGTGTCGCCTGACGCATCGCTCCGGTACCTAATCCGTGGATGATGCGGACGTTGTCATAGCCCGACACGAGTGCTTCATCGATATACTTGTCTAGACGCATAAGCCCCTCTTCGACACGAACGCCACGGAGGTCGAGCTCGGACTTCGTCGAGCTCTGACGTTTGAGCGAGCTCCCTTTCGACTGAAGCGACTTCTCTTTCGATGGACCGATCTTCTGAAGGTCGTCCGCTTTAACATTCACTTTCATGATGCCAACTTGGACGTTATACTCATTGTCATTGATTTGTTTCACGATGTAGCCTTTTTGATTGAACGTCGTCACTTTCACTTCTTCACCCTTACTGAACGTACGTTTCTGCTGGGCTTTTTGTTTCACTTTTTGGATCTTTTTCTCTTGAAGCGTCGGTTTTGCCGATTCGAGCTCTTTCTTCGCCGCGATAATCTCGTGCTCTTTGACGATTCCTTGCTCTCGGAGTTTCTTCAAGCGGTCGATGACTTCGTTCGCCTGACGCTTCGCCTGCTCGACGGCCTTCTCGGCTTTCGCCTCGGCCGCGCTGTACAAGTTGTCGCGTTCGCGCTCGAATTCGGTCATCTTCGCCTCAAACGCCGCCTGCTCTTCTTCGAAGTCATGGCGCTTGACGATGAGCTCTTGCTCGAGCTGCTCGGCGCGTTGTTTCGCTGCTTCAAGCTCATTGATCATCGATTCGACTGACTCTGCATCACTACCGACGTGGCTACGTGCCTTGTCGATGACTTGCTCAGACAGTCCGAGACGACGACTGATCTCGAAGGCGTTCGAGCGACCCGGTACGCCAATCAAGAGACGGTACGTCGGGCTGAGCGATTCGATATCAAACTCCATCGAGGCGTTCATGACACCTTCGCGGTTATAAGCGTATGCCTTCAGTTCCGAGTAGTGCGTCGTCGCAGCGACACGTGCCCCGCGGCGTTTCACTTCATCTAAGATGGCGATGGCAAGGGCAGCTCCTTCTTGTGGATCCGTCCCGGCACCGAGCTCATCGAAGAGGACGAGTGACATGAAGTCGATTTTGTCGAGCATGCCGACGATGTTTGTCATATGCGAGCTGAACGTCGAAAGACTCTGTTCAATCGATTGCTCATCCCCGATATCGGCATAGACCGCGTCAAACACGGAAAGCTCTGTACCGAACTCTGCCGGCACGTAGAGACCTGATTGTACCATCAACTGAAGGAGTCCAATCGTCTTCAACGTGACGGTTTTCCCGCCGGTGTTTGGTCCGGTGATGACGAGTGACGTGTAGTCTTCTCCGAGCTCGACCGTGATCGGTACGACCTCATCTTTCGGGATGAACGGATGACGTGCCTGTTTCAACTTGATTTCTCGATTGTCATTCAACTTTGGCTCGGTCGCTTTCATCTCTTGTCCGTATGCGACTTTCGCAAAGATAAAGTCGAGTCCGGCCAACACGTCGAGGTTCGTCATGATGGCATCATGGACCCCACCGACCTCGTTCGAGAGAGCACTTAAAATCCGTTCGATCTCAGCACGTTCTTTCAGACGAACTTCTTGAATCTCGTTATTGATGGAGACGATGGCCTGCGGCTCAATGAAGAGCGTCTGGCCAGAAGCTGACTGGTCATGGACGATCCCGCCGAACGCCTGGCGGTACTCTTGTTTGACCGGCACGACATAGCGGTCGTTCCGGATTGTGACGATGGCGTCCGAGAGCATCTTCGCATTGTTGCGGAGGATGTTGTCGATGCGTGACCGGACACTGCCTTCAAAGCTCCGGAGCTGTGTCCGAAGTCCACGGAGTTGTGAACTCGCCGAATCTTGGACCGTCCCTTGGTCGTCAATCGCATGACGAATCGCCTGTTCGACCTCGATGAGCTTCGTCAACTTATCCGCATACTCGTCAAGGCGTGGAATACGAATCTCTTCGTTATCCTCATGAAGCTTCTCGAAGAAGTTCTTCACTTGGCGTCCGCCATACATGACGGCGGCGACGGCGAGCAATTCGCTCGTCGAGAGGACCGAGCCGATTGCGGCCCGTTTCACTTCCGCACGGACATCCGTGAGCCCACCGAGCGGCAGACGGTCACGGAGACGAACGACCTCGGTCGCCTCTTTCGTCACGTTCAAATTCGAGAGCACCCGGTCGTATGAGTAGTCAGGTTGCATCTTCAGCGCCAAATCTTTTCCGAGCGAGCTCGCCGCGTGACCGGCAAGCTGTTGGCGCAATTTTTCATATTCTAATACGCGTAACGCGTGGTCCATCTAGCATGTTCCTTTCTATCGCTTCGCCGCAAAGAACGCCTTGGCGTCTTCAAACGTGAAGCAGTTGATAATATCCGATGGTTCGAGATAGGCTTTCCGTGCGTGCAACACACCGAGGGCCATGTCTTCCATCATATCTGGGTGGTGCGTATCGGTGTTGATCATCACTTTGACGCCCGCTGCTTTCGCTTTCTTCAGCGTAGAAGCTGTCAAGTCGAGCCGGTTCGGGTTGGCGTTCAATTCGAGCGCCGTCCCTGTCTCTTTGGCGAGTGCGATCAACTTGTCCTCGTCGATCGGATAACCGTCCCGACGACCGATGAGTCGACCTGTCGGATGGGCAATCACGTTCACATACGGGGAACGACAGGCGTTCTCGAGACGTGCCATGATCTCGTCGACCGATTGGTCCATCTTCGAATGGATGGAGGCGACGACGTAATCGAGCGTCTCTAGAAACTCGGATTCATAGTCGAGTGTCCCGTCAGGACGAATATCCATCTCGACGCCTCGTAACACGTTCATGTCATGTGTCTTCGCTGCTTCTCGGATTTCTTCCCCTTGTGCCTCGAGTCGTTCCTCGGTCAAGCCATTGACGAACGTCAAATACTTCCCGTGGTCGGTGATGGCCATCCATTCATAGCCGCGATCTTTCATCGCCACGACGATCTCATCGACGGTCAACTTCCCGTCCGACCAGACCGTGTGCATGTGCGCGTCAGCCTTGATATCATCGAGCGTGACGAGCTTCGATAAGTCGTGTTCAAACTCTGCATGCCCTTCCCGAAGTTCAGGCGGGATGAATGGGAGACCGTACCGTTCGAACAGTTCTTCTTCGGTTTCCGGTTGCCACAATCCGTCTGCTGTCTCGACCCCATATTCGGAAATGGACTCTCCTTTTGCTTTCGCGAGTTGGCGCATGCGGACGTTGTGGTCTTTTGATCCCGTGAAATGGTGAAGCGTCGCAGCGAACGCGCCTGGCTCGACCATACGGAAATCGACCGATACCATCTCTTCACGTTCGAGGACGAGCGAGACTTTCGTCTCGCCTGCCGCAATCACTTCGTTGATGAACGGCAAAGCGAGCAGCTTCTCACGTAGCTCAATCGGCTCCTCGGTCGCGATGATGAAGTCAAGGTCTTTACACGTCTCTTCGGCACGGCGGAAGCTTCCTCCGACCGAATGACGCAAGACGAGCGTCTCCTTCTCTAACACCTCATTGATTTCTTCAACGATTGGTCGCATGACTGCATAAGCCAATCGTTCTGGACGTGATTCGAGGTTCTTCGCGGCGGCGAGTAATTTCTCCACACTCTTCGCCCCGAAACCGGGTAGTGATGCAGCCGTCCCGTCTTCGAGTACACGGATGAGCGACTCCAAGTCGACGACACCGATTTCACGGAGTTTAGCAAGTTTCTTCCCACCGAGCCCTTGAATTTTCAAGAGCTTCATCAAACCGAACGGAATCTCTTCTTGCAGTGCTTCAAGTACTTCACTGCGTCCTGTGTCTCGATACTCTTCAAGGACTGCAGCCGTCCCTTTCCCGATTCCTGAGATGGACGTCAAGTCGTCGATGTCCTCGAGTTCAAGGTCCGTGTTCTCGAGCGCTGTCGCCGCCTTGCGGAACGCATTGATTTTAAACGGGTTCTCCCCTTTGATCTCCATATATTGCGCGATTTTTTCGAGCAACATCATCGCTTCTACTTTATTCATATGCTTCCCCCTCTTCACACAGAAAAGACCGAGACACAAGCACTAGCTTGCATTCCGGCCTGTCGTGTCACAACATCTTATTTGAAAACCAATCTGATAGATATGGCGTGTCTTGAATGATATATGTCGCTAGCGACGAGTTGTCGACGGCGTTTTGTACGCTCGCCATCGGCACGAACGCAATCACCCAAAGGATGAAGAATGTGATGACATATGCCTCGAAGAATCCGAGGACAGCTCCGATCACACCTTTTAATTGGCGCAAAATGGGCAAGTCCGTCAAGAAGTCGAGCATCGCCAAGATGAGATGCAAGACGAGTTTCGTAATGAGGAACAAGACGACGAACCAAAAGACGTTATAAAATGTCATCTCAATCCCTGAAAGGGAATTGAGGTCCAACACGCCACCCGGGAGCGTTCCGTCGAGCTGAGACGGATACGGGATCCACAGCTTGAACGCTTCGGCTAACTCTTTATAGTACGTATTGGCGACGAGAAAACTGATGATGAGCGCGACCCAATGGCCGAGCTGTAGAATCGCGCCACGACGGAAGCCGTTGACGATTCCGATAAACAAGAAAAACAGTATAAGTAGCGTAACCATGGATTGATTTATTCTCCCATATTTCGTTTAGTTTTGACGTGGTCGCTCGCGATTTGAATCGCAGCCAAGACCGCTGCCTGACGAGCATCTAGATGAGGGGATTGTTCACGAATTTCGCGGATCTTACTGTCGACCAAAAAGCCTACTTCCCTCACATGGTCAGCGGGTTCTTCGCTTACGATCGTATAGTCTTGACCCGCAATGTGAATCGTTGTTCGTTGTAACTGCACGCGCACCCCTCCTTTACGTCTGTCAGAATTAATCATAACATCGTTTTTATATTAGGAAAAGGAGAAGCCCCTTCCCTTGATATGTACAACATTTTCTAATACCCTTCTAAACAGTTGTCAAACGTCTTTCTTTAGAAAAATTGTAAGAGAAGGTGGCAACATTCCGTAAAATGTGCGAAAATATCAACTATTCAAACAAACAGAAAGGGTGATTGATTTGAAATTACGTATTGGCCTCTTAGGTCGCATCATCATCGCGATCGCTTTCGGTATTTTACTCGGGAGCATCGTACCAGAAAGTCAGAACTGGATCGTTCGGACGTTCGTGACGTTCAACACGGTCTTCGGGCAGTTCTTAGGCTTCGCTATTCCATTGATTATTCTTGCTTTTATCATCCCGGGTATCGGGGAACTTGGAAAAGGAGCAGGAAAGCTGGTCGGACTCACAGCACTCATCGCTTACGCATCAACCATCATCGCCGGAACATTAGCATACTTTGCAACAAGCAACTTGTTCCCGCAAATTTTGACACGGTCGACGACAGGAGCCGAAAATCCAGAAGAAGCCTTGTTGAAAGGGTTCATGGAATTTGAGATTCCACCTGTATTCGGTGTCATGACCGCACTTATCTTAGCTTTCGTCATCGGAATCGGGATTGCCGCGATCGAAAGCAAACGGTCACTCGACCTCGCCATGGATTTCCGCGATATCATCGAACTCTTAATCAGTAAAGTCATTATTCCATTACTTCCAATCCACATCGCCGGAATTTTCATGAACATGACGTACGCTGGTCAAGTCGCTGAGATCCTATCGGTCTTCTCGCTCGTCTTCGTCACAATCATCGTCCTTCATTTGACGATGCTCATGATTCAATATTCAATCGCAGGTGGTCTCAACAAAGAGAATCCGTTCAAGTTGCTCAAGACGATGATGCCGGCTTACTTCACAGCCATCGGGACGCAATCATCGGCCGCGACGATTCCAGTCACGCTTCGCCAAGCAAAGTTGAACAACACGGACGAAGGTGTCGCGAACTTCGTCATCCCGCTCTCGGCAACGATCCACTTGTCAGGGTCGACGATCACACTCACATCGGTCGGTGTCGCGCTCATGTACTTGAATGGCATGCCGATGTCTTACGCCATCGTGCTTCCATTCATCCTTGCACTCGGTGTGACGATGATTGCAGCACCAGGTGTACCGGGTGGAGCCGTCATGGCATCGCTTGGATTGTTCGGCTCGATCCTCGGGTTCGACGCAACGATGCAAAGCTTGGTCATCGCGCTCTATTTGGCACAAGATAGCTTCGGGACAGCGACAAACGTCACGGGTGACGGTGCCATCGCGAAGATTATCCACTACTTCAAACACAACACAAAACTTCTCGACAACACGTCATCGAAACAAGAAGATATCGCATAATGAACGACTTATAAACGGGCAAGCCATCAGGTTTGTCCGTTTTTGTCTACATATAATAAAGGAGAGAACCATATGGAATGGATGGAATGGAAGAACCCTGATCACTTCTCAGACCGCGTCATGACGGCATTACTCGACGAGGAGGCAAAGAATAGCCTCATGATTGGCGTCTTGAATAACGTCAAACAAGGAATTTATGAAACGTTTCATCAGTTCACAGTCGAAGAGGACGGAGAGCTTCTCGCCATCCTCCAAGTGACACCACCGCATCCACTTCACTATATCGTCGTGAAGAAGGAGCGCTTGGACCTTCTCCCGTCTTTCATCATCCCCCACCTTTTGAAAGAAGAAGTCCCCTTCTCGGAAGTCGTATCGGAACGACAACAGGCGGAACGGTTTGCGACAGCGTGGCAAGAGATTACATCTGGGACGAGCGAGATGTTCATGTCCCAAGGTCTTTATCGCCTCGACAGCGTGGAAGACATCGACATGGCGACTGGGAGGATGCGAGAAGCGACGGTTGCCGATCAGGCGCAGCTTGAGGCTTGGTATAGTGCCTTCGAAGCCGAATCAGGTCTCCGTTCATCTCCACCAGAGAAAGTAACAAAAGCCGTACAGACGATGCTTGAAAGGGAAGAAGCTGTCTTTTGGGAAGTCGATGGACAGGTCGTCTCGTGTGCGAAACACGCACGTCCAACAGAGAACGGAATCACTGTTTCGTTCGTCTACACATCACCTAGTGCACGAGGAAAAGGGTATGCACGAAGTCTCGTCGCCGATCTCAGCCGACAGTTACTCGAGACAAAATCATTCTGCGTCCTCTACACTGACTTGACGAACCCGACGTCGAACAAAATCTATCGGGAAGTCGGTTACCAACAAATCATGGACTCTGCCTGGGTCCGACTCGCTAGATGAAACACATCGCCTCCCCTATACTAATAGAGGAGGCGATTTTTCATGAACAGATTATTCGGTTGGTGGCTACGTATCCCGCGACAAATCCGAGTGCCCGCTTTGACACTTGTCACGCTCGCGATACTCGGCTATATGGTGTTCCTCGGGGGCCGGAGCATGCTCGATGACCCAAACTTCGATACGCTATGGCTCAGCGTCATCGGTGCCGCACTCTTGACGTTCATCGTCTATCAGGCAACAAAAAAGTGATCGACGCGTTCGTCGATCACTGTCTTTGTGTTTAGAAGAATGATGCTGGGTTAACTGTGCTTCCCGCGCTCGATGAAGAGTACGAATAGCCGCCACGGTGAATCTCGAAGTGAAGGTGTGAACCTGTCGAGTTCCCTGTGCTACCCATGCCGCCAAGGTTTTGTCCTTGTGACACGCGTTGACCCGCAGAAACTGATACCGAGCTCATGTGAGCGTATACTGTCGTCCATACTTGCCCGTTGATCACGTGTGCAATCATAACATGGTTTCCGTATGCGCCACCCCAACCTGCACGGAGGACCGTACCTGTTTGTGCTGCATAGATCGGTGTACCGACTGGACCTGCGATATCAAGACCGTTGTGGAACGAGTAGCCGTTCGCACCGCTTGCTGGACCCCACCCTTGTGAGAGGCGACCGCTTGCTGGACGTTGGAACATGCCACCGCTTGCTGGTGCAGACGCTACCGGTGCTGTTGAAGCACTTGAACCACTATTCGAGCTTGAACCTTGTTGCTTTTTCGCCGCCGCAGCTGCTGCCGCTGCACGACGTGCTTCTTCTTCAGCACGACGTTGCGCTTCGATTTCTGATTGAATCGCTTGTTCTTGAGCTTTGAGCGTATCTTCCATCTCTTGAAGGCTCATGAGTTTCGATTCGAACTTCACTTTTTCAGCTTCAAGTTTCTTGATTTTCGCAGCGCGCTCTTTCATTTTTTGATCGAGCTCTTTCTGACGTTTTTCAAGTTCTTCTTTTTGCTTCACGAGTGAATCGCGCTCTGCTTTCAAATCAGCTTGCGCTTTCGCGAGTTTTTCTTTCGTTGCTTCGTATTCTTCGAAGATTTGTTGGTCGTTCTCTTGGATCGTACCAGCTGTGATCATGCGTGTGATCAAATCACCGAAGTCTTTAGAACCGAAGATGAACTCAGCCCAGTTGACTGACGAGCCACCGTTCTTTTGCATCGTCGCCATACGATCTTTCATAAGATCTTCTTGTGCTTTCATTTTCGCTTCGTACTTTTTAATTTGTGCTTGAAGCTTTTTAATCTTTTCTTCAGTTGCACGAATCTCAGCTTTTTTCTGAGCGACATCGTTGATGACGTCTTGGAGTTCAGCATCTAACTTGTTGATCTCTTGTTGCTCTTTGCTGATGGCTTGCTCACGTGATTGAATCGAAGAGTTTGCTTTCGACTGTTCACTGCTATTCTTTTGTCGTTGTTCTTGTACTTTCTTCTGCTTCTCTGTAAGTGAGGCTGCATAAGTCGGTGACGTTCCGCCGATCAAGAGTGCGCCTAGAGTGACTGTTGCTGCAAATTTCTTCAAGTTACCCAATGTGCTTCCCTCCGCTGATTCCCGTGTAGTTTTTATCTATAGTCGTGCAATTATTTTTTATAAGATAAGTCGCGACATTTCGTTCGCTCTGTGACTCATTATAGCAATCTAAACCAAAAGTTATTTTACACTTATATTTCATTCGTATGACATTGACCTAATTTAGGTTTTATCCTTTAAAAAACGTGGGTATAGACAATATTTTGTTTGGTTCGTTGTCACAAAATAGTTTTAAAAAGAAAAAAAGCACTTCAAGAAAGCGCTTTTCACATAGTAACCCATTCATTTTTTTGACTACCTTAAGGCAACATAACCGGTCCGTTTGCTATTTTTCCGTTTCGAACGAAGTAATAACAACCCACCGAATAAGATGACACCTGCGGCAGCACCTGTACTATCCAAAAGGACATCTTCTAACAGCGCGGTCCGTTCAGGAGTCAAACTCTGATGATACTCATCAAAAATCGCCACCGTGTTCGCAAGTGCCCAGGCGAAGAGTAAGTTCAGTCCCGCATGAAGATTCGTTCGCGAGATGGCCTTCACGAATAATGCACCGAGAACGAGGAACGTGACGACATGTGCCGTCTTCCGCATAAAGAACTCAATCAATCCTGTCGTCCCCAACGTATCGAGCGAGATTTCCTTTCCTGCATAGTCGAACTGCACGTTCGCTAGCGTTGGTTCGATCCAGCTCCAATTGAATCGCTCGAGTGGCGAAACGATAGACTGGTCCGAGTAAGGCGTCGCACTTGATAAAAAGAGTCCGATTAAAATAAGCGCAATCCATATAAATTCATTTTTTAAAAATCGCATAACACCGTTCCTTTCTACAACGTTTTTCATTATACGGATTCTTTCTTCGGAATGATGTAACAGCGACATCATGATTTCATAACAATTTGATTGCACGCAACGCGTTCAAGTTCGAGTCTGTCTCCTTCTCTTGGTATACTACAAAAAAAGGGGGAATTATCATGATTTATGATTTTGAAGCAGTAGACATGAAAGGACAATTACAACCGTTAGCTACATATAGAGGCGACGTCTTACTCATCGTCAACACGGCGAGCAAATGTGGATTCACACCGCAGCTCGAAGGCCTCGAGTCACTTTACAACACCTATAAAGGACAGGGCCTACAAATCTTAGGTTTCCCGTGCAACCAGTTTGGTCATCAAGACCCGGGCTCCAATGAAGAAATTCAAGAGTTCTGTCAACTGAATTACGGGGTATCGTTCCCGATGTTCGCGAAAGTCGACGTGAACGGCAAGGATGCCCACCCACTCTTCACCTATCTCTCAAAAGAAGCGCCCGGGCTTCTCGGGTCGAAGGCGATCAAATGGAACTTCACGAAGTTCTTAGTCGATCGTGATGGAAACGTCATCGAGCGCTTTTCGCCACAGACGACACCGGCTGAAATTGAGGATGCGGTGAAGAAACTGATTTGACCTCATCCTGAAGGCGTAGATTGATTTCTCTCTACGGTCTAATTGGCGTTTACACTTAAGCCATCTATCATATTCTATGCACAGTAAATCGTGAAGGAGTGTCACACTTGTATAGAATGAAAAAAAGAATAGTGCTGGGAGTCAGCGTACTCCTCGCACTTTCAGTAACTCTTGTATGGCTTGCCCAAGGAAGAACGGACCCCATTTTCAAAGATGAATATGATGAAAAAGCCAAAAGTTCTCGATATACATCTAGTTGGGTTTGGCCCGAGAAGGACAGTGTCTCACATCGTGGAGGAGAAGGTAGCGGTGTCTCTACCTCCCCTTCAGGATATGTCTATTACTTACACCGCGGAGATGGAAGCTATGCGAATGAAGAATTAATCACGACCCCTACAATCACAGTGTTTGATCCAAACACAAACGAGATTGTCGATGAATTTGGGGACAACCTGTTTCAATCTCCTCACGGGATCGAAGTGGACGCTCAAAACAACATTTGGGTAACGGATATCATGTTGAATAAAGTTTTCAAGCTGGATGAACGTGGAAATGTTCTCGTTACGTTTGGGGACGATTATCGCCTCGGCACTGAGACAAGCTTACGGATTCGAAATGAACTGCCTAACTTCCCTGTCCCGATGAATGAATATACTTTCGCACGGCCAACTGATGTGACCGTAATGGAAGATGGTTCATTCATTGTGGCTGATGGATACCGAAATCATCGTATTGTAAAATTCAATCGTGATGGGAACATCCAATGGGAAGTTAATGCTTATGGTTCTTCCGATGGTGAGTTTAACTTGCCTCACGGAATCACTCACGATCAGTCAGGGAACATATATGTGGCTGACCGAAATAATGCTCGCATTCAAGTGTTTGACCAGGATGGACAACACCTTTCCACATGGGATGACACCGAAATCGGAAGACCTTACGGAATCGATGCAGGGAACGATGGCAACATCTATCTTGTCGATGGTGGCGATTATCTGAACGGGGAACGTGAAACTCCTAACAGTCAAATTGTCGTTTTAAGTCCGAAGGGAGAAGTCATTGAACGATTTGGTTCTTGGGGGAACAAGATGGGTCAATTGCGCATCCCCCACGATCTCACTGTACAAGAGGACGGAACAATTTTTGTCGCCGAACTACTAAACGAACGACTTCAAAAATTCACAATCACTGAATAAAGCAAACGAAAGAACGCGCTAAATTCGTCATTAGCGCGTTCTTTTAACGTGGTGTGATGAAATTAATTGTATAGAAAGGACTACCGTCGTCGTTGTAAGCGAGCCCGACGGCAGCATGGGTGAAGCGCGGCTGCATGATGTTCTCACGATGCCCTTTCGAGTTCATGAGTCCCCAATGCGCATGGAACACGCTCATCTGTCCCATGGCCAAGTTTTCGCCGGCCATCGAATACGAAAGTCCCGCTTCGTCCATTCGATCGAACGGGTCTTGTCCTTCTGGGTCCGTATGGCTGAAGAAGTCGTTCTCCGCCATGTTCTGACTATGCGCCCGTACGACCGGATAGAGCGGTTCATAGTCGGCTAAAGCGTTCAATTCAAACTTTTCACGGTCCCAGTTCATGAGGATGCGCATCAACTGCTCATTGGCGACCGTTCCCTCTTTCGACAAATCACCATAGTACCCCTCACTCGCCTCTTCGACACGGCGGTCGACCGACAAGATCCCTTTCAGGAGGTCATCATCATGCTGGTCAAAAAAGAAAGTGACATACTGACCATCGATTGCAAAAACGGAAAACGATGGATCGTCCGGAATCAAGTATCGATTCAATCCTTTATTATACGAAGTCACCGCCTCGAAGCCGATGTCCTCGACTTGATCACGGGTCGTTTCATTCAGTACGAGACCTCGATACGTGCTGCCTGTCTCGAACTGATAGAATCCTTTTTTCGCACCGTCCTCATCAATCAGTTCAAGTCCGCGGTCACCGCCACGTTCGACCAAATACCAGTCATGCCCGGCATACTGACTTGCGAACTTTGGCGCGTCTGTCGCTCGTTCGGTCGCCACCTCAGACTCAACCTGAATGCTCGTCGGGGCAGAGACGTTCGGCATCTCATATTGCCAAGCCATATAAAGTCCAATCCCCATCAAGAGGATGATCAATTTTCGAAACATGGCTCCTCCTTCCTTACTGCTCGCGCTGACGCTCCCCGAAATCGTGTAGTCTCGTCTTGATATCGGTAAGCATCTCCATGTATGCGACATACGTCGCTTCGTCTATATTCAGCATACCACTTACTTGTAGCGGTACATTCGCCGCCTGCTCACGCAACGCGCTACCGCTTTCGGTCAAACGAACGATGATTTTTCGTTCGTCGTCCGTCGCACGACTTTTCTCCACATAGCCGATTTGGATGAGCCGTTTGACGAGCGGCGACAATGTCCCAGAGTCGAGGGTCAACCGCGATCCGAGTTGTCGCAAATCGATTCCATCCTCTTCCCATAAGACAAGCATCACGAGATATTGACTATACGTCAGGTTTAGCGGTGCTAAAATTGGGCGATATAACCGGGTAAGCTCTTTTGAGGCGGTATACAATTGAAAACAGATTTGATGTTCTAACTTTAACGATTGGTCCATACTTAATCCTCCGTACTCTTCTTTAGCCAAGCATATCACTTGCGAAACTTTTTGACTGCTCTATAATTTAAATTGTGCACAACTTAATTGTTAAAAACGAAATGGAGGAATTCAATCATGAAATCACTATTCACAGCATCAGCAACAGCAATCGGTGGCCGCGAAGGTCACGTGAAATCAACTGACGGCGTCATCGACATGAACGTCTCGATGCCTGGCGCGAAACACGTCGACGGTGCGACAAACCCAGAACAACTTTTCGCAGCTGGCTATGCGGCTTGCTTCGGTAGTGCCCTCAACCTCATCATCGGAAAAGAACGTGTGAAGACAGACGGTTCAAGCGTCACAGGTCACGTCACATTAAACCAAAACGATGAAGGTTTCTTCATTTCAGTTGAACTTGAAGTCGAAATCAAAGGTGTTGACCAAGCAACAGCAGAACGTCTCGTTGAAGAAGCACACCAAGTGTGCCCTTATTCAAAAGCGACGCGCGGCAATGTCGACGTCAAATTGACAGCGAAAGCAGCATAATCTTCCATCCCGCTCGTAGGAGCGGGATTTTTTTTGCTTAACCCTGCCTATCGGAGTAAGATTAAAGACACGATTAAGGAAGGAGGGAGCACTGATGAAGAAACATAAATCGACTCTTCTTTTTGTTGCACTCGGCATTTTGTTGTTCACGGCGACGTACAATGGGTTGACCGTCCGGACGTATGACGTGACGTCCGATAAACTGTCAGCAGATGAGTCACTCCGCATCGTGCTCCTCTCCGACTTACACAGCGCCTCATACGGTTATAAACAGTCGATTTTGATCGACCAGGTTCGTGCACAGAAACCGGACCTCATCGCTTTACCGGGCGATTTACTCGACCGATATCGTTCACCTGAACCCGCCTTCGAACTAATCGAAGGGCTTGAAGGGATTGCGCCGATGTATTTCGTGACCGGCAACCATGAAATCGATGGATCGGATGACTATGTCCGTCACAATGTGAAAGACGTGTTTCGCTCATACGGTGTCAACGTTCTCGAAGACGAATGGGAGACGGTCACCATCAATGGAATCGACCTCGTCATCGGCGGGCTAGAAGATCCTCTTCGTGGGTTCAGAGAAAATATTTATACGGATTGGGATGCGGAGTCGACTGCGGCGATGCAGGACATCGCCCCCGATGAGACGTTCAAGGTACTTCTTTCGCACCGTGCCGAACAAGTCGATACGTATGCTAAACTTCCATTCGACCTCGTCTTGTCCGGACATGCTCATGGCGGGCAAGTGAGAATCCCTTATTTGATGAACGGATTATTCGCACCTGACCAAGGATTCTTTCCTGAATACGCCGGCGGACTCTATGAGCATGAGACGTTCACCCATGTGATTGGACGGGGATTCAATTACAGCTTCAACATTCCACGTATTTACAATCCACCAGAGATTGTCGTGATCGATGTGAACGGAAAATAACGGACACTCAAGCGAGTGTCCGTTTTTCTTACCAGATGATTCGTTCTTCACAACATTGTCGTTCCCGTTCAATCTGGACCGTCGAACGTTCGAACGTCCCGTATTTCCGGATTCGTTCCGTCACTTGTCTCAAGACGTCTTGATCATCCGTCTCTTCTCCAATTAAAACGTGACAAGTAGCCGCATGTTCGCTCGACGAGATGGACCAGACATGCAAGTCGTGCACTTCTTTCACCCCGTCAACTTTAGCAATCTCTTCTTGCATCGCCCGGACGTCAATCTGTTCCGGCGACCCTTCCATCAAGATATGAATGGCGTCACGCGTCACACGATAACCACTGATTAAAATCAAAATCGCAACAAAGGCGCTTGCGACCGGGTCCGCCCACGTCCATCCGAACAACATGATGAGGATTGCTGCCGTGATGGCTCCGACCGAGCCGAGCAAATCTCCGAATACGTGTAACAACGCACTCTTCACGTTCAAATTATCTTTCTCCCCGCGCATTAAAATCCAGGCGGCAAGGATGTTGACGAGTAGCCCGATGATGGCGACGACAAGCATTCCACCACTTAGAATTTCTGGTGGCGCGCTGATTCGTTGGTATGCCTCGACAAGAATATAGACCGAGATGACGAGTAGTGTCAGCCCGTTAATGAATGCCGCTAAAATCTCGAAACGTCGATACCCGAACGTCCGGTTCGGTGTCGCCGCTTTCGCCCCAAATCGGACAGCGAGGAAACTGAGTCCTAACGCAGCCGCATCTCCTAGCATATGACCCGCATCCGATAATAGCGCCAAACTGTTCGTCCATAGTCCGCCGATCACTTCGACGACCATGAACGCCGCAATCAAGAGAAAGGCGAGTAAGAGCGCCCGCTGATTCGTCGAATGATGGTGATGGTGGTCGTGATCATGATGATGTCCCATAACTGACTCCTCCTTCTACTGTTTATCTTATTCCATTTTAACCAAACATTCAAACGTTCATTTGAATGAAAAACAATAAAAAAACGGGAGAATGAACTCTCCCGCTTTGTCTCATTTTTGCTCCAGACGGACACGCATGACGCCGCTATAAGGGAACAGTTTCAATTGGACCGTCTCACCCTCGAACCAAATTCCGGTCGCTTGTTCGCGAGTCGGTTGTAAGTCTGGCGTCGCGGTTACTTGTTTGTCCCAATCCACGGCCCGTACTTTTTGGTCCCGGACCATGAGGAAGAATCCATCATAGAAATGATACTCGTTCACTTGGTCACGTTGAACGGCAGAAGGACTGCCAAGCTCCGCACGGACGGTTTCGAGATCTTTCCCAATCCAGTCGAGGACGGACTCCGAAGCGTTTGGGACGACTTGTTGCCAAGCGGCAATCACCTCGTCATCCGATAAAGCTGTCGCCTCTGTCGTCACACTTTCTTCTGTGACCCAGCCGGTCAACCGCTCGTTCAACTGAACTTTCACAAATCCACTTACCGTCTCCAACCGTTCAAATCGATCACCCAAGTCGGCTTCATAAACGACCGTGACCCGGTCATCCGCGTATACTTTCGTATACGGTTGCCCGATATAAATCTTATCTGCTGATTCCGTCTCAGCATCAGCATCAGCATCAGCCGGTTGTTCCGACTCGGAGTCGACCATTTCCGTGGCAATCTCATCAGATTCCGGTAAAGCCGAGTCCTGTTTCTTGTCAATCAGTGCCGCGAACGCGATGATCCCGACCAAGGCGAGCATTAATGCCAATGCCGTCGTGATACGGAACACGCGTTTACGCTTCCGCGTCGTCGCACGCGACAATCTTCCTCCATTCATGTTCTTCACTCCTACTCGATTCGATTCATTTCACTCGTTTCGTCAAATGGTAGGAGGTTTCCTGCTTCATCAAAAAATTTCAATTCATCTTTTGTCAATTCGTCCATCGTTCTGACCATTTGTTCGACATCGACCGGTTCATCGCGCTCATCGTTCTCACATATGACAATGTGCTCTCCTAATTCAATCGTGCGCGAAGTCAGACGATGAAAGTAGCGGTCGTGGGAAATCAACAATAATCCACCCGGATAGACGGATAAGGCCGCCTCGATTTGTTCGCGTGTCGCCACATCTAAATAGTTCGTCGGTTCATCTAATGCCAACAGATGGGCATCCGAGAAGTACAAGATGAGAAACGCGATTCGACACTTTTCCCCCATGCTCGCCTCGGTAATCGGTCGGTGCACTTCATCTCGCCGGAACAAGAAGTGAGCGAGCAACGTTCGCGCCTCCGTCTCTCCGATCTCACTATTGGCGAGTAACGCCTCAAGTAACGTCCCGGTCTCCGGGAGACGCTCGAGCGTTTGAGAGAAATATCCGATCTTCAGACGAGGATGTCGCTTAATCACGCCCGAGTATGGTAATCTTTCGCCGATCAGCACGTTTAATAACGTCGTCTTTCCGCTTCCGTTCGGTCCGATAATCGAGATCCGCTCTCCTTTATTCATCGAGAAGGAAAACGGTTCATAAAACGGATTGTCGTATCCAAACGTCACATCCTCACACGTCAGCCACGTCTTTGCTTCGAGCTCATCCGCCGCAAAACGGACGGAGATGGGTTTCTCCTCTTTTGGTTTTTGTGGACGATTGTCTTCGAGCTGCCTTAACTTCTGTTCTCTCGCCTTCATTTTGACTGCGAGATTGGCCGCTCCCTTTTGCGCTCCTGGACTGCGGACACTCGCTGTCGCTTTCGCCTTCAAATGCCACCCTTTGTATTGGGCAATCATCTCGAGCAGTTCTGCCTTTCGGTTCTCGTATCGAGCACGAGCTCGCTCATCACGCACGCGTTCTTCTTCTTTTTGATGCTTATACGCCGTATAATTTCCCGGGTATCGAGTGACTAGTCCGCCTGACAGTTCAAGAATGGTCGTTGCGACATCGTCCATCAGTTGACGGTCGTGTGAGATGATGAGCACTGTCCCCTTGAACTGGTTCAACCACTTCGTGAGCCAGTCAATCGACTCGAGATCGAGATGGTTCGTCGGTTCGTCGAGCAGGACGAGGTCCACCCGCTTCATCGTCAGTGTTGAGAGCTGAGCTCGCGTCTTCTCGCCTCCGCTTAACTCGTTAATGTTTCGGAAGAGGTGCTCCTCCAGCCCAAGTCGAGTCAATGCTCTTGTCGCCTCTTGTTCCAAGTTGTACACATCGAGTGCGAGCGCCCGTTCATAGGACCGCATGACACGCATCTCGTCACCAGAAGAAACATCTTCATAGAGCGCATATCGTTCTGGATCACTGCGCATCGTCCACTCAAGTACGGTCATGTCTGTCGATTCGATGGTCTGTCGGACGAGTCCGACCTCTCCTTGACGTTCAATCTTCCCGGCTTGAGGGGTCAACTCCCCTGTCACGAGTCGGAAGAGCGTCGTCTTCCCGCTCCCGTTCAGTCCGAATAATACGGCACGCTCTCCAGCCGCGACCTCGAACGAGACCGCGTCAAATAATGGTTTCCGGTCATAGTCAAACCGGACTTGTTTTACTGCTAACATCTGTTTCACCTCGCTTATGAATCCGATACGCGATGAAACAAAAAACACCATCCGCTTCAAAGCGGTGGTGTGAAGGAATCCGTTCAAAGAGGAAAACGAGCGCTTCCCGTATTTGAAAAAATGGACACACTTCACCCGTAACTGTTCAAGCGAACAGTGATGATTCGTCTCATCGTTGGAGTGAACGTGTATTTTTCATGGCACGGTATACCTCTCTTTCCTAAGTTACTGCCACCTTATCAAATTGAAAGCGGATTCGCAAGAGTGTACCCCACAATCTCCCATTTTTTCTACTCCTTTAGGCGGATGTGGTGCACCTGTCCTCGCGATATGATGACAGTATATTCGAACAGTGAGGTGATGCATGATGCGTCGACGCATCCTCGTTCCGAGTGCCGTCTTGGCGAGCGTCGGAACGTTTCTCTATACACGATTCAAACGACGGCTCCCCCGTCCGCGTTTTAAATGGCCTGAACGTCCAGAACTGACAACCATTGATGAGACGCATGTGCAGGCGACGTGGATCGGGCATTCGACGGTCCTCATTCATTGGTATGGGCTCAAGATTTTAACAGACCCCGTCTTCTCAAAACGAATCGGTGTCCATCTCGGACCGCTGACAGTCGGCATGAAACGTCACACCGCTCCGGCCCTCTCCATTGAGGAGGTCGGCCCGGTCGATGTCATCCTACTCAGCCATGCCCATATGGACCACTTTGACCATAAAAGTTTGAAGCGACTCATCACTCGCGAGACGATTGTCGTCTCTGCTCCTGGGACGAGCCGGCTGTTGCGCCGATACCCGAGTCTGCAGACGCTTGAACTGCATCCACATGACAAAGTGAAACTTGCGAATGGACTCGATGTCCGCGCCATTCCCGTCAAGCATTGGGGCAATCGTTTCCCGTGGGACAAACATATGGGGTACAACGGATACCTGCTCAAATACAAAGGGATTCGTATGCTCTTCGCAGGAGACACGGCGTACACCGACTCCTTCAAAGGACTCGCCGACCGTGAACCGATCGACCTCGCTTTCTTCCCAATCGGTGCCTATCAACCGGACTCGTTCCAGGAAGCGCACTGCACTCCGGAACAGGCTTGGATGATGTACAAAGAGAGCGGAGCGAAGCGTTTCTTCCCGATGCATTGGGATACGTTCGTTCTTTCATATGAACCTGTCGAGGAGCCGTATCACCGTCTCGTCGCGGCCGCAAAACTCGACCGTGACCAAATTGTGATCAAGGCGCACGGGGAAAGCATCCGTCTGTAGTTTTTACTTTCCCTTCATCCAAAATTTCGGTAACGTTATAGACGAGAGGGAGGGATTACTTATGGAATGGACGACGTTGAATAATGACGTCAAGATGCCGATGCTCGGTCTCGGTGTCTATAAGGTCGAAGATGGTGCGGTGACGGTCGATACGGTCAAAGCTGCGCTCGATGCAGACTATCGATTGATCGATACGGCTGCGATTTATCAAAATGAAGAGAGTGTCGGACAAGCGCTTCGTGAAGCAGGCATCCCACGGGAGGACGTCTTTGTGACGACAAAGCTTTGGAACGAGTTCCACGGATTTGATGAGGCGCTCCAAGCGTTCCAGGATAGTCTTGACCGGCTCGGTCTCGAGTATGTCGACTTGTTCCTCATCCACTGGCCGATGCCCCGTTTTGGCAAGTTCGTCGAAACGTACAAAGCACTCGAACAGTTGTATGAAGAAGGACGCGTCCGAGCAATCGGCGTCTCGAACTTTGAGATCGAGCATTTGGAACAAATCATTCAATCTTGCTCGATTGTCCCGGCCGTGAACCAGGTCGAGATCCATCCATATTTGTCTCAGAAAGAACTGATTGCATTCTGCAAACGATATGACATCCAAATTCAAGCGTGGAGTCCACTCATGAAAGGACGCGAAGCGCTCGAAGATGAGACGATTGTCAAGATTGCGAACGCTCACGGCAAGTCACCGGCTCAAGTGATCTTGCGTTGGCATTTACAGAACGGAGTCGCTGTGATTCCAAAATCGGTCACACCGAGTCGAATCAAAGAAAACATACAGGTATTCGACTTCACGTTGACGAAAGAAGAGATGGCGGCCATCGATGCGCTCAATCGTGACGAGCGGACCGGGTCCGACCCGAAAGAGATGCATAAAATCCATTACTGAGGAGTGAATGACATGTTCAAAAAACTAGCTTCTGATTTGACTGGCTTCAGCGACATCGGTGAGGTGATCGACCCGTCCGATTTCGATAAGGCGGACTCGGATGATTACGTCCTCCATGAGGATAACGAAAAGATCTACTTCTTGATCAAATCAAAATCGGATGAGTACTGCTTTACAAACTTAGGAATGATTCACCTTGACGGGACGAGCGCGATGAGTTCGAAACGAGTTCTGTATCGTTACCCTTACGCACACTATCCGATTAAGCACGTCATGTTCGAGACAGCCGGCACCGTCGACCTCGATGTCGAAGTCAAATTCACAATCGGCGACAAGCCATACTCAATCGATATCAACAAGAAGCAAATCGAGCACGTGAAAGATTTGTACAAGGCACTCCTTGCGATTGAAGAGATTCAGCGAGAAGGCCGTCGCATGATGGAGTATGCGAATACGTCGCTTACACACTCGGTGTCGATTTTGAGCGGACTCCGTGAAGGTGACATGAACGTCCCGAACACGTTCAAGGAATTGAACGAGCAATCGTTCGATTGGCTACAACGTCACTATCATGAATGGAACCGTAAAGACTTCGGTACGGTTTACGAGAAGTACATCAATAACTAAAAAACAACTCCTCCACAGACGATTCGTCCTCGGAGGAGTTGTTTTTAGTTCTCATCAATCAATTGCTCGGCCAACCGCTGATACAAGTGGCTCATGTGAACGGCAGACGCAATAGCGAGCGACCGCTGGATACCATTCTCTTTTTCGACCGATGCATTCAAAAGCGTGTCCGCCTGAACTTCGAACGCTTCTAAATTCTTCACTTTCTGCGCCTGATACGCCTCGTAGAAGTCCTCAAGTGAAAACGTCTCGTCCGACTCGTTCAACGGGCGGAGTGTCTCCTTGATGTCACTGATTGACAGAAGGCCTTTCATCTCATAAATCAAACTGAGCAACATCAGATGTTCATTCGTATACTTCTTATTTTTGACAGGATGGAACAACTTACCCTTCGCATAGTTGTTGATCATCGTCTTCGTCAAAATGGTCTCATCTTCGTTCCGCTTCATCTTGTCATAATGTTGCTCGAACAATTGGATGACCTGATCCATGTATAAATCGATTGTCGGTAACACTTCTCTCGGAAGCGTCCCTTCCGTCTCGGTAATCTGTTTTGCTTTCATCTGTCTCACCTCACCTCTTCAGTATAATGAAAACTGCGACTTGTCGAAAGGTATACCTTGCTGTTTGTCCCTTTTCAGTATATCATGTAGTTATCGATACTACATGATGTGATAAGGAGTGTTTTACATGAATTCGATTTTCCGAGAACCGATTAACGCGTTGACGCATCTCGCCGGCGCGGTACTCGCTTTCATCGCGCTGATTGCCATGGTCGTCAAAGCCTCACTACTTGGCTCGCCACTCGCGATTATGGCAGCGATTCTATTCGGGATCAGCCTCGTCTTTCTCTATTTATCGTCCGGTCTCTACCATAGCATCATCGCCTCACCGAACGTCATCGCCTTCTTCCGGAGAATCGATCATGCGATGATTTACGCATTGATTGCGGGTACATATGCCCCGCTCACGCTACTCGCGCTCGAAGGACCGACGCGATGGGTCCTCTTCGGTACCGTACACGCACTCGCCTTGTTCGGCATTGTCTTCAAACTCGTTTGGTTCCATGCCCCGCGTTTCTTGTCGACCGCGCTCTATATCGGAATGGGCTGGCTATCCGTCTTCTTTATCGGACCGCTCCATGACGTGATCGGCAACGCCGGCATCTTCTGGCTCGTCCTCGGGGGCGTCATGTATACGATTGGCGGACTCATCTACGGGTTCAAGCCAAAATTCGTCAATTGGCGGGGGTGGGGATTCCATGAAGTGTTCCATCTGTTCATCTTGTTCGGAAGCTTCGCCCACTTCGTCTGTGTGTTCTGGTACGTCTTTTAAGTCCTCCTCGTGGAGGGCTTTTTTTCATGAGCCGTTTCCTGTACTTTGAATTCAAGATTTCCTACACTAAGGACAGGAGGGATTCATCATGAAAATTGAAGTATGGTCAGATTATGTCTGCCCGTTTTGTTATATCGGTAAGCGTCGTCTAGAAGAGGCGCTCGAACAGTTCCCACAGGCAGACCAAGTGGAAGTCGAATTCAAGAGTTTCGAACTCGACCCGAACGCCCCGACGAATGATTCACGTACCATCTATGAGGCACTCGCAACGAAATATCGGATGCCGATTGAACAAGCGAAAGGCACAACGGCACAAGTTGCTGCTCAAGCTCGCGAAGTCGGTCTCGACTATGATTTCGAGAACATGGTCGTGACGGGGACGCTCGACTCGCATCGCTTGACGCATTACGCGAAGACGGTCGGGAAAGAGAAAGAATTGTCGGAAGCGTTGCTTCAGGCGTACTTCGTCGATGCGAAACACATCGGGAATCACGATGTGCTGCTTGAAATCGCGACAAGCGTCGGACTCGATTCTGACGCGGTTCGTGACGTCTTGACGACTGACGTGTATACGGAAGAGGTACGTGCAGAAGAGAAGCGCGCGAGCGACCTCGGCATCACGGGTGTGCCGTTCTTCGTATTCGACAACAAGTACGGGGTGTCCGGTGCTCAGCCGACAGAAGCGTTCACGCAAGTGCTCGAAAAAGTCTGGTCTGAGAACAATCCGACGATTCAAGTCCTTTCGAACGGCGCGACGTGCACCGACGACAACTGTGATATTTGATTTTTGATTGATGAAGAAGCCGACGTTCGGCTTCTTTTTTGTGGCTAAATGAATCATTCTCAAGCATAATTATTATCAACAGATAAGAATCGAGGAATACATTTATGTGGAAAAATCGGAACGTCTGGATCATCTTGACGGGCGAATTCGTCGCCGGTCTTGGTCTATGGCTCGGCATCATCGGGAACTTGGAATTTATGCAAGACCGTGTCCCCTCTGACTTTGTGAAGGCGGTCATTCTCGCCATCGGCTTACTTGCCGGGGTCGCCATCGGTCCGCTCGCGGGTCGCTTGACCGACCAAGGTTCTAAGAAAAAAATCATGCTCATCTCGAGCATCGTCCGGGCGCTCAGCGTAATCTTCATGTTCGTCGCCATCGAGACGAATTCGGTCGTGTGGATGGTCATCTTCTTGATTATCTTACAGGGATCGGCCGCTTTTTATTTCCCTGCCCTCCAGGCAGCGATTCCGCTCATCGTGAAGGAACGGGAGCTTCTTGCCTTGAACGGCGTTCATATGAATGTGTCTACCTTGTCGCGTGTCATCGGGACGGCGATTGCAGGTGTCCTTTTGACACTGATCTCGCTCCGTAACGTCTACGCGCTCTCGCTCGTCGCCTACCTGTTGCTAGCGGTCGCGACGCTCTTCTTGAAACTCGATGAGACGAAAACGCCCTCGGCGAAAAAGGTCGATGCGAAAGCGTCGAGCGGTTTCAAAGACGTCTTCCCAATCATCAAATCGATTCCCGTCATCTTCATGACACTCGTCATGACGCTCATCCCGCTCCTCTTCATCGGAGGATTCAACTTGCTCGTCATCAATATCAGTGAGTTGCAAGATTCGACGGCGATTAAAGGATGGATTTATACGGCAGAGGGACTCGCCTTCATGACAGGTGCCTTTATGATTAAACGGATCGGAGAAAAATTCTCGGCGTTCTCGATTTTATTCTCGTTCTCGTTTTTAATCGGTGTCGCCCAACTGATGCTCTATTTTGCGGACATCCCGTTCATGTCCATTGCTGCGTTCGTTCTCTTCGGCTTCTCGGTCGGATGTTTCTTCCCGACGGCGGTCACGATTTTCCAAACACGGATGCCAAAAGAATATCACGGTCGTTTCTTCTCGTTCCGAAACATGCTCGACCGGATCATCTTCCAAGTCGTCCTTCTCGTGACAGGATTCTTCCTCGATTTGATTGGACTTCAGCTCATGGTCGTCTTGTTTGGAATTAGTTCGATTGCGATGACCGGCGCATTTCTTGTATACACGAGAAAGCATCAATTGCATATCGAGGAAGATTCCACAGAGAAGATGTCTTCCTAACAAAAAAACAAGCGGTGACCGAGGTCATCGCTTGTTTGCGTCTTCGAGCTCTCGCCACCACGTCGTCGTATCATTCCGACCGTCGAGCGTGATCCGCTCCCCAATCTTCGGAGTGAGGACGACTTCTTTCGGTAAAAGAGACGCCATCTGTTCCGCTGGGTCGAACCAATCGTGGAACGACAGCGTGAACGCCCCCCAATGGATCGGCATCATTTGGTCGGCCCGTAAATCGTGAAACGCTTGCGCGGTCTCTTCCGGTTGCATATGGACGTCTGGCCAGCGCACGTCATATTGCCCGCATTCAAGTGCGGCAAAATCAAACGGCCCGTACTGTTCGCCAATCATCTTGAAATGCGGAGCGTAGCCACTATCCCCACTGAAGAAGAGTCGGTCCGTCTCACCGAGGACGACCCATGATGCCCAGAGTGTGCTGTTGCGGTCCGTCAACGAGCGACCGGAGAAGTGACGCGCCGGCGTACAGACGAATGTCCACGACCCGAACGCATACGACTCGCCCCAATCCCGTTCTACGATTCGTTCTGCCCCGACACCCCATCGTTTCAAATGACTCCCTACCCCGAGCGGTACGATGAACATGGCGACCTTGTCTTTGATGGCAAGAATCGTTCCATAATCGAGATGGTCGTAATGGTCATGCGTCAATAAGACGACATCGATTTCGGGCAAGTCCTCGAGTTCGAACGGCAAGTCTTCACTGAAGCGCTCATTTTTGGCGAACGGGAGTGGGGATGGGCTACGTCCAAACATCGGATCGACGAGCATCGTCTTCCCGTCCATTTGTACCATGAGCGCCGAATGACCGAGCCAATAGACTCTCGTGAAGCTCGACCCCGTCTTCTCCTCGAAATCGATCGGCACGATCGGAAGACGTTCGGTAGGCTTACGCAGTGACGTCACATCACGATAGTCACGCGCCATCGACACCATGTCCTGCGCAGAAAAGTTCATCGGCGTCTCATATTGATTACGGAACTTTCCGTTGATCAGGTTCGGAGATTGAAGCGATTTTGGCTTTCGTCCAAGTGGTTTGTACTGTGTCAGAATCGTTCCGGTGACAGCCGCCATTCCAACCAATGAGAGCAACATCGTCTTTTTCATGTAGATCCTCTTTTCTAATAGTTCGTTGAATTGATTATAGCGTGCCTTCGCCGTTTCAATACGAGAAAGTATATTGATTCGCCTATCTTTCAAAAAATGGCATGCTCTTCATTGAGCATTCTGCTTATTCCATTATAGCAGTTCTCTTAAACCAAAAAGACCTGCCCACCCGTGTTTGGTGGAGCAGGTCTTCGGTTAAGATTTTTGCAAGATTTTAATGTCGTTGATGATGTCTTCGGTCGGAACGTTTTGGAAACCAGGATACGCCTTGATGATTTTTCCTTCCTGGTCGACCAAATAGAAATACGTGCCGTGGTCGACTTGTGTACCTTCGTCAGGCTTCCGGACGAGCGCCTTGAAGTTCTGTTGGGCAAACGTTTCAATCTCGTCTTGCGAGTAGCCTGAGAGGAACTGCCAATCTGCTTTCGCAAGGTCATAGCCACTCATAAACTCTTTCATCTTCTCCGGAGTGTCCACCGTCGGGTCGACGCTGAAGGAAACGAATTGCACGTCTTCGACGCCCTCTTCTTCAAGCGCTTCATTCAGCTTTGTCATATTGTATGTCATCGGTGGACAGACTGTCTCACAGCTTGTGAAAACGAAATCCGCCATCCACACTTTCCCTTTTAAATCGTCAAGACTGACCATTTCTTCATCTTGATTCGTATATTCGAACGATTCGACTTCCCAGTTGAGCGGATCCTCAATCTCTTGACCACATCCTGCTAGGACGATGAGCATCGTCGTCAAACCAATCATCCACCATTTCTTCACACGTGCCAACTCCTTATCGCTTTTTGACGTTCCACATGAGGATTGTGATGAGCGTGAAAGCCGTCAATGCGAGGAACGGGATCGTGATGAACCCGAGCCAGTTAATGTATTGACCGCTACACGGAACTCCTTGTGCACAAGGTTGAATTTCTGCAAAACCTGGCACTTTCTGTACCAAGTAATGGTAAAGTGATACGAAACCGCCTATGATAGTAAGCGGTAACACATATTTCCGAACCGCCAGATCGTCCGTGAAGACGGCAATTCCCAAGAGGATGGTCAGCGGATACATAAAGATACGTTGAATCCAACATAGCTCACATGGCACGAACTCCCGAATCTCACTGAAGTAGAGACTGCCGAGCGTCGCCGTCAACGAGACGAGCCAAGCGAGGTATAACCCATACTTTTCGAGAAATGATTTCATCTTACAAATCCTGCTCGATCAGCTCTTGGATTTTTTCGTAATCGAACGGGTCTTCGAGCATCACGCCGTTGATCATGATGGACGGGGTGAATTGAACACCGTTCTCTTTTACAAGACCGTCATCCGTACTGACTTTTTCAAGTACGGTCGATTCTTCCCCAAGGTCTTGCTCAAACTTCGCCAAGTCGACCGATGTCGTCTCGCCTGCGATTTCTTTCAGCTTCTCGACGGTCACCCACGCATTGTCATGTTGTTGTGATTCCGGTTGCGCATCGTAGAGCGCCTTATGGAACTTCCAGAACGACTCAGGGTCTTGCTCGTATACCGACTCGGAAGCGAGGGATGCCAAGATCGATTCTTGTCCGTGGAACAAGACGTTAATATAGCTGAAGCTGACGTCTTCCTTGTCGAGATAATCCGCTTTCAGTTGCGGGTAAATCGTTTCACCCCACTGTTTACACGAAGGACACTTGTAATCTCCGAACTCGACGACCGATACTTTTGCGTCCGGGTTTCCGAGTGTCGGTTGTCCTTCAATCGAGACGTGATCGCCACGCTCAGCTGTCGTCGACTCATCTTGGTTGAGTAAGACGAACACCAATGCGATTAATGCGACCGCGACGATGGTCAAGATGACCAACAATTGATTCTTTTTCATTCTCTTCACCTCTATCTATTTTCGACTCGTCTTTCATTATAGCGGAAGCTCTTCTTCCTATCATGATATCGACTCGTTTTTCATAATTCTCTTTAATTCAAGCTTTAGGAGGTTTATTTACGCATGATCAAGTCTTTTACGATGCGCCTCGGACTCATTTTGGCGCTCAGCATTGCCACGCTCGTCTTTTTACTGACGATCGCACTCACTTCCCTCATCAGTCACCGGGCATCTGACGCGCTCGAGAAAGAAATCGGGGAACGCCTCTCGACGACATCACATCAATTGGCGGACAAACTCGATTTTTATATGTGGTCACGCTATCAAGAAGTCCAACTCTTACAAGGCCTCGATTTAGAAGACCGAGACGAGACACGTCGACTCCTCGACCAAGTCCAATCAAACATCCCCGCCTTCTCTTGGATGGGCATCACGGATGCGGACGGGACCGTCGTCGCTTCGACGAACGGGATTCTCGAAGGGGCATCGATTGCGGAACGACCGGTTTATCTTGAAGCGCAAGATTCCCCATTTATCGGAGATGTCCACGAGGCAGTTCTCTTAGCTGAATTATTGCCGAATCCGACGGGAGAACCGCTCCAATTCGTCGATATCAGTGTCCCGCTTTTCCAGGACGGCTCGTTTCAAGGGGTACTTGCCACTCATTTAAGCTGGGCCTGGGGGAAAGAAGTACTCGAACATTTCAATCGAACGCTTCATGAACAAGTCGATGATACGGATTTATTCGTCATCAGTGAACGAGACAGTGTCGTGCTCCTCGGTCCAGACGACATGGTCGGAAAACCACTCCCTGTATCCTTTACAGAAGACGCCTCCGTGAAAGAGTGGGATGACGGTCAAGACTATCTGACAGGCATGTCAATCGGAGAAGGATATGATGAATATCCTGGACTTGGTTGGCAGGTCGTCGTCCGTCAGCCGACGGCAGTCGCGTTTGCACCAGTCGAGACACTTGAAACGAGAATTCTATGGATTGGTTTATTGGCCTCACTTGTGACGGCTGTACTCGGTTGGCTACTCGCTTCGATCGTGACGAAACCGTTGAAGCGAATCACCGAAACGGCTTCGCTCATGGAACAAGGGAAAGCGAACACATTCCCCCATCAATCAGGCATCGAAGAGATTGAGTCGCTCGCTTTCGCGCTCGAATCGCTCGTCACCTCCCTTACGGAGTCAGAGTCGGAACGGGTACACTTTGAAAAACTAGCAAACCGTGACGCACTGACCGGTCTTTCAAACCGGGTCGCCCTACGTGAACAGCTGAATCAACTACACACCTCGCAAGAACCGTACGTCTTCTTTTATCTCGATCTCGACGGCTTCAAGGCGGTGAATGATACATATGGTCATGCGGTCGGGGACGAGGTATTGGTCGAGGTCGCACACCGGTTACGGGCGCTCCCCATCGAGGAGGTTTACCCCGTCCGATTGAGCGGAGATGAGTTCTTCCTCATGTTCCCAAGGACTGAGCGCTCGACCCAACAGGTTCGGGAGGTCGGAAGCACACTCATCGAGATGATTTCTGAGCCGATTACGCTAGACATCGTATCGGTAAAAGTCGGGGCTAGTATCGGGGCGTCCATTTGGAGTCCACCGGAACCACCGCACATCGCTATCGAACAAGCGGACGAAGCGTTATATCGGTCAAAAGCGAACGGGAAACACCAACTTTCCTTCCATGAGTCGCTCTCATGACATCGTCTCCCCATGCAAAAAGGAGTTCATCATGAACTCCTTTTGCTTATTCTTCCGTTTCCGTATCCACGTCTTTCTTCTGCACGTGTCGCCAGTCCGTTCAAGAATCCAATGACAGCATACATTTCCTCTAACAATACGTCCTGTTCTTTATCGATTTCATCGAAGATGGCTTGTCCCCATCGTTCAATGATTCCGCCGAGTTGAAGATAGTCATCGTTTTTGATTTTATTCTTGTCGCGCAACAACTCCAAATAGTCACGAACCTCTTTCAGATTTTCATGTGTCATCGAGATGGCACCCGCTTTTTCTGTCGCCAAGACTTTTTGATGGGTGATCAGATGCATTGCATCGACGCGATTGTCTTTTCTCGTTGATTTTCATCATAAATATTTACTCAACAAAAAAACCTGACATAAAAAAGCACTCGCCCCTAAATAGGAGCGAGTACTTCCTGTTCTTACGCTTCGAACAACAATTGTTCTGGATCTTCAATCATGTCTTTGATGTGCTTGAGGAATGTCACAGCCTCACGACCATCTACGATTCGGTGATCATACGAGAGTGCCACGTACATCATCGGACGGTTCTCCATTGTATCCGCATCGATGGCGACTGGACGGAGTTGAATCGAGTGCATCCCAAGGATAGCGACTTGCGGTCCGTTCAAGATTGGTGTTGAGAGGAGTGAACCGAACACGCCACCGTTTGTGATCGTGAACGTACCACCTGTCAAATCACTCAACCCGAGCTTGTTGTTACGCGCTTTGTCTGCGAGGTGAAGGATATCTTTCTCGATTTCCCCGAAGTTTTTGCGGTCCGCTTCACGGACGACCGGAACGACGAGACCATCTGGAGCCGATACGGCAATCCCGATATCATAATATTTCTTCAAGACGATTTCGTTGCCTTGGATTTCAGCGTTCAAGTAAGGCATCCGTTTGAGAGCCGCCACTGCTGCTTTCGTGAAGAACGACATGAAGCCGAGTTTGACATCGTTGTCTTTCACGAACTTCTCTTGGCGACGTTTACGAAGTGCCATGACCGCAGACATGTCGATTTCATTGAACGTCGTGAGCATCGCTGCTGTCTGTTGCACTTCGACGAGACGGTTCGCGATTGTCTGACGACGACGTGTCATTTTGATGCGCTCTTCTTCTTTTCCACTTGCAGCTGGTTGTGGTGCCGGAGCTGCCGCCGCTGGTTTCTGCTCTTTCACAGCCGGTTTCTCTTCATGTCTCGATACATCATGGACGTTGATGCGCCCGATTGGATCATTCGTTTGAACGGCTGAGAGATCGATGCCTTTCTCACGAGCGAGTTTACGTGCAGCCGGTGTCGCAATTGGTCCTTTACCAGGGCTCGCAACGTGTTCTTCACGTTTCTCAACTTTCTTGCCTTCCTCGACAGACTCCGTCTTTTTCTCAGTCGGTGCTTCCGTCTTCGTTTCAGTCGCGTTTTCCGTCTTCGTCTTCGTCGCGACAGCCGTACCACCACCTGAACCTGAACCGAGACGTGCGATGACTTCACCGACTTGAACCGTGTCCCCTTCTCCGGCAAGTTGCTCTTCTAACACACCCGCTTCGTCAGCCGGGACTTCGATATTGACTTTATCTGTCTCGAGCTCGACGATGGCTTCCCCTTTTTCGACTTGATCGCCTGGCTGTTTGAGCCACGTCGCGACCGTTCCTTCCGTAATGGACTCTGCTAACTCCGGTACTTTGATTTCGATCACAATGAGTTCCCCCTTAACTTATTTACGATCTTTTTGATATGTGCTCGTGCCTGCACCGCTCGAGACGACGTCACGAGAGAGTGCTTCACGGATGATGCGTGCTTGTTCTTGTTTATGAGCTGTCGGATTCCCTTCAGCTGGACTCGAACGACGGCGACGGCCGATATAACGGACATCGAGTCGGTTCGTTGTGACCGCTTCTAAACGAGGCTCGATATATGTCCAAGCCCCCATGTTTTTCGGTTCTTCTTGAACCCAGACGATTTCACGCGCGTTCGGATAACGGCTGATGACGTCACGAATCTCACGAACCGGGAACGGATAGATTTCTTCGACCCGGACGATATGCAAGAAGTCGAGTGACTCTTCTGACTTGCCGACCGCTTCCGCGAGGTCGATTCCCATTTTCCCTGTGCAGAAAACAAGACGTTCGACTTTCTCTGTGTTTTCCCCGAGACCTGGCTGTTCGACGATTGGTTTAAAGCTCTCTTCCGTAAACGCCTCGACTGGTGACGTGGCGAGCGGATGACGAAGCAGACTCTTCGGTGTCATGATGATCATCGGACGAATCTCTTCTTTCCCGAGCATCTCTGCTTGACGACGAAGAATATGGAAGTACTGTGCCGCAGACGAAAGGTTTGCGACTGTCCAGTTTTTCTCCCCGGCAAGTGTCAAGTAACGTTCCATACGTGCACTTGAGTGCTCCGGCCCTTGTCCTTCGTAACCGTGCGGCAAGAGCATGACGAGGCCTGATTTTTGACCCCATTTCGCGCGTCCTGCCGAGATGAACTGGTCGAACATGACTTGCGCCGAGTTCGCGAAGTCACCGTATTGTGCTTCCCACAGGACGAGTGTATCTTGTGCGAATACGTTGTAGCCATATTCAAATCCTAGCACCGAACCTTCTGAGAGCGGGCTGTTATAGACCGAGAATGATGCTTTCGCCGTCGACAACTCATGGAGTGGCGAGAATTTTTTACCTGACTCGACATCGTTCAACATGATGTTCCGTTGGGCGAACGTTCCACGCTCTGAATCTTGACCGCTCAAGCGGACCGGCGTACCATCTGAAAGAATCGACGCGAAGGCGAGCGTTTCCGCATGACCCCAGTCAATTTTCCCACCTTCGCTGAACGCGTCACGGCGACGGTCGAGCACTTTTTGAAGCTTATGGAAGACACCAAAGCCTTCCGGCCAGTTCAGTAACTCTTCGTTCAATTGCGTGAGGAATTCCCGTTCGACGCTCGTGTCGACTTTCGGGAATCCTTTATGGACCGCATCCGGTAATACGATATCTGCATCTTCTTCTTCAGAAGGAACGAGATCACGTGCTGCCTTCAAGGCCTGTTCGATTTTTTGTTCGATTTGCGCTTTCTCATCTTTCGTCATGATGCCTTCTTCCTCAAGTCGTGCAGCATAGACGTGACGGACAGACTGGTGTCCTTTGATGGCTTTGTAAAGGACCGGGTTCGTGTTCATCGGTTCGTCCATTTCATTGTGACCGTAACGACGGTACCCGATCAAGTCGACCAAGATATCTTTATGGAACTTGGCACGATACTCACTAATCAACTTCGCGACGGCAACACATGCCTCCGGATCATCCGCATTGACATGGAAGACTGGGATCTCGTAGCCTTTGGCGATATCACTTGCATAACGCGTCGACCGCGAATCGTTCGGGTCCGTTGTGAAACCGATTGTGTTGTTGGCGATGACGTGAACCGTCCCACCTGTACGGTAACCCGTCAAGTTCGTCATGTTGAGTGTCTCCGCGACGATACCTTGTCCTGGGAAGGCCGCGTCTCCGTGGATCAAGATTGAGGCTGCCAAATCGTCGTGCTGTACAGCCGATCCTTTTTCAGAACGGTCATCTTGTGCGGCACGTGTATATCCTTCGACGACCGACCCGACGAACTCGAGGTGACTCGGGTTGTTCGCCAAGTTGAGACGGACTTCTTTTTGCTGTTCGACCACTTTCCGGTCAAGACCGAGGTGATATTTCACATCGCCTGACCAACCGAAGTTGATGCCGATTGACCCTTCAGATGGAATCAATTCTTTGTTCGGCGCGTGTTGGAACTCCGCAAAAATCATCTCGTACGGTTTGCCGAGAACATGGGCAAGTACGTTCAAACGTCCACGGTGGGCCATTCCGATATTGATATGTTCCGAACCGCTCGAAATGAGGCCTCCGACCATCGCATCGAGAAGTGGCACCATCGCATCCAATCCTTCGATTGAGAAGCGTTTTTGTCCGACGTATGTTTTATGAAGGAATGATTCAAACAGTTCGGTTTCAGCCAAACGTTTGAACAACTCAACTTTTTCTTCTTTCGATAAGGTTTGCTGTAACGCCCCTTGTTCGACTTGACGACGGATCCACTTCTTCTCTTCCATGTCATCTAAATGACGAAGTTCGATGGCGACCGTTCCTGTATACACGTCAAGCAAGTGACGGAATAGTTCTAAGGCGCTCGCGTTTGGTTTTGGTGCATCGTCTGATAAAAGGCGGGCCGGAATTTGTTTTAAGTCTTCTTCTGTCAAATCATAGCGTGACAGTTCGAATAGTTCCTGCTCGCGCGGGTGATCTTTTAGTGGATAAATATCAGCTGCTTTATGACCAAAAGCACGGATGTCGTTGATGAGCCGTGTCGCCGAGACGACCTTCTCTAAATCAAACGATGGACCCGAGACCGGCACTTCTGTCGGTGACGACGTTTCCGGTGCCCCAAATTCGTCAAAATATCGACGTGTTTCTTCATCGACCGATGATGGGTCTTCCAAATATTGTTCGTACAGTTCAATGATGTAGCCTAAGTTAGGACCATAAAATGCTTGCGATTTCTCGTGAACATTCGACGACTCTCCCATTGAATAAATCCCCCTTATCCATTCCTAAACGTTCAATCTGTGAACGCTTTCATTTTAACATGTAGCCCGAAGCAGTTCACCTTTCTCCTACCCTGGTGAACAAAACCAAATCTTGCCTCTTACGCTCAACTTCATACTACACCTTTCGTCGCAGAAAGACCCTTACAAATTCACAATTCGTCCATACTATTTCAATAAGTTTTGCTTATCGATAAATTGTGTCTTGATGTATTTGTTTCAACAATTTCAAAAAAAGATGAAACCTTATTTCAAACAGCCCCGTAATAGGGAGTGTAGGCATTACACTATTACTCTTAACAGAAAGCTAGGTGACCACATGTTATCCGTACAAAATGTCCATAAAAAGATGGGAAAAGCAACGGTATTGACAAATGTCAGCTTTGACGTCGTTCCAGGAGAAATTTTCGGATTCCTCGGACCGAACGGCGCCGGGAAGACGACAACTATTCGAATCATCACAGGCCTCATGCCTGCGACGCACGGGACCGTGACAGTCGATGGGTATGACGTGGCGAACAACCGCCAAGAAGCGCTCAGCCGAATCGGGGCCATCGTCGAGAATCCTGCATTCTATCCGTACATGACGGGCCGGGAAAACTTGATTCATGCGATGAACTTGATTCCGAACTTGAAAAAAGTCGACTTGAATGCACTCGGTGCCCTCGTCGGACTCGACGGAAAGCTCGATATGAAAGTCAAACAGTACTCACTCGGGATGAAACAGCGCCTCGGGATTGCCCGTGCCTTGTTGCATAACCCAAAAGTGCTCATCTTAGATGAGCCGACGAACGGTCTTGACCCAGCCGGTATCGCCGACCTTCGGAATTACTTACGCCATCTTGCGGACCACCGCGGAATCGCCATCCTTATCTCGAGCCATTTATTGAGCGAGATGGAATTGATCACCGACCGTTTCGCAATCATTGACCAAGGACAAATCAAGTCAGTGGAAGACGGACAGACGAAGGCTGACAGCGTCATCCTCTGTAAAGTTGCCAAGGAGCAGATGAACGAGGCACTTGACGTCGCAGCACTCGCCTTCGATGATGTGAAAATCGTCCAGCAGTCTGCCGAGTCGTTTATCGTACCGCGTCAAGAGACAGACATTCCGGTCTTACTGAAACAATTAATCGAGCGCGATATCGCCGTCTATCAGATTGGCATGAAACACGAGTCACTCGAAGAACAATTCTTGAAATTGACGAAAAAAGAAGGAGGTACGAACAATGCGTTCATTACTCAGCAATGAATGGATGAAATGGCGTCGTACGATTAAACCATACGTCGCCCTAGGCGTGTATACGGCAATCATCCTCATCGTATACGCTGTATTGGCCAGTGGTGAAGGGACACCAGAAGCGGCATCGTTCTTTGAATTTTCAACGATGGGTGCCATCGCTTTCTTGAGTATCTTTACGATTGTCTTTACGGCAGAGATGGTCGGGAACGAATTGAAATTTGATACGTTGAAACACCTGTTGATGAGCCCGTACTCTCGCGACCGCATCTTATTGTCGAAGCTCGTCATGGCCGTCCTCGTCATGTTGCTTCAATTCATTTTCATCTTAGTCGTCGCGTTCGGGTTCTCACTCACGTTAGATGGCTCTGTCACATGGGATGTCGTCCGTCCGATCCTCATCAGTGTGAGCGGACCGATCTTCATCATCTTCTTGACGCTCATGTTCTCGGTCGTCTTCAAGTCGGTCGGCGTCGTCATCGGTTTCACGGTACTCGCAAACTTCGCCTCAAGTATCATCGGCGGTCTTCTCGTCGCTTGGAAACCTGAGCTTGCGAAATGGATTGTCTTCTTGCATACAGACCTTTCAATCTATGACGTCAACCCAGAGTTTATGAAAGCGATGGACGCTACGATGGGCTTCTCGATTTTCTATGTCGCCCTTCATATCATCGCCTTCTATCTCATCACGGCATTTATGTTCCGCAGTAAAACGTTTGCAGAATAAACAATCAAACCCTTTTGATTCCGTAAAATCAAAAGGGTTTTTTCTTACGCATTTCGATTTGTGTGACGCTTCTCCCTCACCTTTGTCACACAACCTCAACATTCTGTCAAAAGTCTCCCAACTGTATGCGATATGATGAAGGTGACAGCATTTAAGAAGGATGTGATATTATGGCTCTCACAATCGGATTAGCATTGCTCGTTTGTTTGATTGCACTCATATTCACCATCATGGTCGGGCTCGGGAAAGACCGCTCCTCGTACAGTCAAAAGAAGAGTTGGTCGATGGTTTCTTGGCTCTACATCATCTTGCTCCCTGTCTCGTTTATCGGGCTAGGACTTCTCTACTATTTCATTACGAAATAACGCAAAAATCACGACGCCAGAAAATAGGCGTCGTGATTTTTTCATGCGATTAAGTCGCTCCAAATTTTGATGGTACTCGCTAAGATGAGTAGCGCTAAAATCCATTGGAGTGCTTTCGTATTCATATTCTTCCCGACATTCGCCCCGATTGGAGCGGCAATCAGGCTCGCGATAATCATAATGATGGCCGGACCCCAGACAATTTGATCGGTGATGATTTTACCGAACGTCGAGCCAATCGACGAGATGAAGGTGATGGCGAGGGAACTCGCAATCGCCATCTTCGTCGGGATGCGTAAGACGACAAGCATGATCGGCATGAGAATGAAGGCTCCCGCTGCCCCGACGATTCCTGCCGCAATTCCCACGACGAATGCTGAACTTGCTGCAATCACTTTGTTGAACTGTACTTGATCAAGCGGCATGTCGTCCACTTTCGGCTTCGGCAAGAACATCATGATGGTGGCAATCGTTGCGAGTACGGCATAGACGACATTGATCATCGTTTCCGAAAGAATCGTCGATCCGTATCCACCGATGAAGCTACCAATTAATACCGACACCCCCATGTAAAGAATCAACTGCTTGTTTAAGTATCCACCTTTACGATAGGCATAAATCCCACCGATTGTCGCAAAGAAGACTTGAATGGCACTAATTCCGGATACTTCGTGCGCGCTAAAAGCGGCAAACCCTAGAATCGGTGGAATGTATAACAACATCGGATACTTGATGATCGATCCACCAATCCCGACCATCCCTGAAATAAACGACCCGATAAATCCAATTAGAAAAATTGTAATGATAAACCCGAACTCCATATAAACTCCTCCATTTGCTCTCGTATTCTCTACTTATTCAATCGATTCCCAAGCCATCATTCCGCCTGATATGTCATAGATTTCCGTATAGCCAGCAGCCTGTAATTGACTAGCCGCCTGGGCACTTCGGTTACCGCTTCGACAAATGACGTAGATTGGTTCGTCTTTCGGATACGACAGTTGGTTTGCATCTAATGAAGAAAGTGGTGCGTTCACTGCCCCTTCGATATGCCCCCCCTCGTATTCAGACGCTTCTCTTACGTCAAGAAGCGTTATTTCCTCGTTTTCCAATTTGTTTTGTAGAGTTTTAACGTCAATTTTCGTAATTTCATCCTTTCCTGATGTGATTACAAAGATAAAAATCGCCATTAAAACCAAAATCCCAACAAATAAGGAAATCCTCTTCATATTTTCCCCTCCAATTCTTTTCACTTGCGCTCATTATACCTTAGGGGGTATATTAAAGCCAACGAAACATTCTCGTTGCCAAAAACCTTAACCATGAAAAGGAGATCAAAGACTCATGAAGACGATTACGACTACTGAATTAGAAGCGTTACTTCAAGCTGACGACTCACTCAACCTCATCGATGTACGAGAGGTGGATGAATATGCTGGAGGTCACATCAAACAAGCGAAAAACGTACCACTTTCTGAATTCGGAGCAAAAGTCGATGAGCTCGATCGCTCTAAACCGATTCACGTCATTTGCGCAGCCGGTGGACGCAGCATGAACGCATCTGCTTATCTTGACTCACTCGGATTCGACGTCACGAACGTCGACGGTGGGATGATGAGCTGGCAAGGCGAAGTCGAATAAACGATTACTTTACTCATAGGGGGAAATTTATATGCTATTACGTTATTTTTATGATGAGAAACTAGCACAAGCTTCATATATGGTCGGTTGCCAAATGACGGGAGAAGCGATCGTCATCGATCCGGCCCGTAACATCGAGCCTTATCTTCAAGAAGCGACAAAAGAAGGCATGAACATCGTCGCAACGGCAGAGACGCATATCCATGCGGACTTTGTGTCCGGTTCACTCGAACTCGCGAAGCGCACAGGTTCGAAAGCCTATCTATCAGACGAAGGTGATGCTTCTTGGAAGTATGCATTCGCGAAAGAAATCGACGCACAACTCGTCAAAGAAGGCGACACGTTCAAGATCGGAAACGTGACACTCGAAGTCATGCACACACCTGGTCACACACCGGAACATATTTCGTTCCTTCTTTATGACCGCAACCAGACACAACCGATGGGGATCTTCACAGGAGACTTCGTCTTCGTCGGAGATATCGGTCGCCCTGACCTTCTCGAAGAAGCAGCCGGTGTGAAAGGAACGACGGCAATCGGTGCGGAACAAATGTTTGATTCACTCAAAAAATTCATGGCACTTCCTGACTTCGTTCAAGTCTGGCCAGGACACGGCGCAGGTAGTGCTTGCGGGAAAGCACTCGGTGCGATCCCAACATCGACGGTCGGTTACGAGAAAGCGACGAACTGGGCGCTTCAAATGACGGACAAAGATGCCTTCATCAAAGAATTGACGACGGATCAACCAGAACCGCCGAACTACTTCGCCATGATGAAGAAAGTAAACAAAGAAGGCATTCAAGTGACGACGGATATCGCTCGTCCTGAAGTCGTCGGGTCGGACCGGCTCGATACACTCGTCGAAGAGACACAGGTCTTCGATACACGTAAAGGTGAAGATTTCGCAAATGGTCACGTACCAGGGACAATCAACATCCCTTACAACAACAAGTTCGTCTCTTGGGCAGGCTGGCTCGTCAACTTCGACAAAGACATCACGGTTATCGCAAGTGCAGAAAACGTCGATCAAGTACAAACGGACCTCCAATCAATCGGTCTCGACCGTCTTCGCTTCATCGTCCCAGTCGAAGAACTCGATGCATCACTTTTGACGGAAACGTATACGGACGTGACGGCAGAAGAAGCGATTGAAGCTGCTGAAAAAGGTGACGTGTTCGTCCTCGACGTTCGAAACGCGACAGAATGGAACGCGAGCCATTACGAAAAGGCAGAACGTATCTTGCTCGGTAAGCTCGCACGTGACCACGAAGGTCTTCCGACAGACCAAACGATTGCGGTGCATTGTGCGTCAGGCGTCCGCTCACGCATGGCGGCAAGTGTCCTTCAATCGCTCGGCTACAAAGATATCCACAATATCCTCGGTGGCTACGGCGCGATGAAGACTGTCTTGAACGCTCAACAAATCAAGTAATGCTATACTGACTATGAATATGGCGCCCGCTTCGAGAGGGGCGCCTTTTGTTTAGGAGGGAAAGACGTGGTCGCCATCGGTCCACTCAACATTCGTTTCGATTTACTCATCTTTTTACTAAGCCTTGCCGTCCTTTACGGCATCTTCCGCTTTCTCGGATTGTCGAGTAAACAGCGTGAAGCGGTCATCGGGACATGGTTCTATGGTTTTCTTGCCTGGAAAGGAAGCGCCATCGTCATCGGTCTGTTGACGACACGTGACCTATCGCTCGCTCTTTACGCCACAGGAGGCGTATGGTCTCAATGGATTGCGGCTGCTGTCGTCCTTTGGTTCGTCTATCGACTCGATCGGAATCTTTTAGGGTATTGGGTGCTGAGCGGACTCCTCATTTGGCTCGGGATGACACTCGCGGTTCCAGTATACGGGACGATTTTGAACCTTTCCGACCAGCCGATTCATCTATGGAGCGCCATTCTCATTCTTCTGCTACTCGGAACGACGTGGCGCTGGATGCATGAACCGACTCGTGGAAAAATTCTTTGGACAGTATGCGGTGCATCCGGCATCTGGCTATTTAAGTCATATGCGGTCGGACAGATTCAATGGTGGATGATTGTCATCGCCCTCGTCCTCTTCGGATTGACGGTCTATCTCGCCCGCCCTTCAAAGAAAGTGATTCAAATTAGTGTCGGAGTCCTGGTCGTTCTCGCGGTCGTGAATGCTGTCCTGCCAGAGAAAGCGACACAATCTGTAACGACAGAGACGGCGTCGACCGGTTTGAACATCGGGCAAATTCCCCCTTCGTTCGAATTACAGCGAACCGATGGGAGTACATTCGACTTAACTTCACTACGTGGTCAGCGCGTCGTCGTCAACTTTTGGGCGTCCTGGTGCCCGCCTTGTCGGGCGGAGATGCCGGATATGGCGGCGTTCGCGAAAGAGCGAGATGACGTGACCATCGTCGCCGTCAACACGACGACGAGTGAACGCGACCCCGCCGATGCCGTCTCGTTCGTCGAACCGTATGAAGACGCATTTACCGTCGTCTATGACCGTGACGGCCAAGTCGGAGATGCGTATCGGATTCAAGCGATGCCGACGACGTATGTGCTCGATGAATCGGGTGTGATCATCGCGAAGCAATTTGGTGCCATCGACAAGAATTGGCTCGACGCCCAATTGAATTGAACATGACAAAACCGCCGACAAAGAGTTGTCGGCGGTTTATCTTATTGCTTCAAATAGCCTTGTGCTTTCAAAAAGTCTTTGACGTCAAGACGTGTCGATTTCGACAACATGCGTCCCATTTGGCCAGTCCACGTGTCTTTACGCGGATTCGATCCCCGGACCATGTAGTAATCATGGATCAACGCGTCGTAATCCGAAAGTGACTGTTTGATTCGTTCTGGATTCGCCTCGTATGCGTTCTCATGGTAGATATGATGGAACGGTAGACGGGGCTTTTGATCTTCGACTGAAGCCGGTACACCGACGGCCATGCCAAAGAGCGGAATGACCCGTTCCGGCAATGCGAGCACTTCTTTCACCGCAAAGAGGTCGTTCCGAATGCCACCGATATAGCAGACTCCGAGCCCCATCGACTCTGCCGCCACTGCCGCATTTTGTGAGGCAAGTGCAGCGTCGATCACAGCGACAAGCAGTTTCTCATCGGTCTCAAGTGTTGCGGACACTTCTGTTTCTTGCAGTTCACCAATCACCTCATGGCGATGCAAATCCGCACAAAAGACGAAGAAGTGACCGTTCTCGACCACGTAATTCTGGTTGCCCGCAATCTCAGCGAGTCGTTTCTTTTTCGCTTCATCGGTCACCCCGATGATGGAGTAGGCCTGGATAAAGCTAGACGTCGATGCCCGTTGTGCGCTCTCGACGATGGTCTGGATTTGTTTGTCTGTCAATTTCTCGTCCGTAAAATCGCGGACGGAACGGTGGTTCAATAAGGTCTCAATCACTTCGTTCATACGTTCTTCCCCCTTTTTTTCAATCTTGGCATAAGCTATCTGAATCCACAAATGAGAGGAATCCATCGGGCACATTTTGAAGGGAGGACGCTCACATCTCGTTTTCTTATGCTATCATTATAAGCTACATAGTAAATACGATAGCGTAACTTCGAATAAGGAGCGATATAGATGAAAAGAATACCATTTTACATCCCATTCCTACTTGGGGTGCTATTCCTCACAGGCTGCACGGATGCCGACGTGAGTGTCTCGACGTCGACGTCAACCGAAGAAACAGTTGAAAAGGAACCTGTACAAGAGGAACAAACCACCGAGACCCCTAAATCTGAAGGCGATGTATTTGAAGGCTATACAACGATCGAGGTCAATGGCGGCGATCAGTCCGGCACACGGGAGGCGAATGTCGTCGTCGATATCGGCTTTGGCGACCGAGAGTACTGGGCGTTCACGAACGAACACGGTCAACTGGTTCGCGTGATTGCTGATGAGATCATTCTTCAAAACGACGAGACCGAAGACGTCAATTCTTCAGGACGCTATTATGCAGACGAGGCGAAAGTTCCGGGTGTCGAAGACCCTAACCTCGACGAAGGCCATATCATCGCCGATTCACTTGGCGGTGTCTCGAACGCCTATAACATCACGCCACAAAACAGCGCACTCAACCGTTACGGCGACCAGGCATTCATGGAAGATGTCATCCGGAAGGCTGGCGGGGCGAAAGACTTCGAAGCCATCATCACCTATCCGAACACGACGACTCAGATTCCTTCCCGCTACCAATACACGTATACCGTACGGGGCAATACGGTCACCGATACGTATGATAACGTGGATCCGGAGGAAGTGAACGAATCGCTCGGATTGACGGATGATTCCCCTCCTGCAGTGACGACGGAACCAGTCGAGGAACGGGAATTATCCGATATCGACCTTGACGGAAACGGACAAGTGACAATCAAAGAAGCAAAGAACGCCGGATTCGAGATGCCGATCACGCGTGACCATTGGCTGTATCAATACATGGACGACCGAGACGGTGACGGGATGGTCGGGGAATAACTATGACGAACGAGACGTTTCTCCACGAGAGAGGCGTCTTTTCGCATACAAAAAACCGCGGTACAAGACCGCGATTACATGTTTAGTTCGACATTTGATTCAAGAATGGTGCGAGATCGACGTTCAACTCATTCGAGAGACGCTCCCCGAGTTCACGGTCTGCACGATAGAAGTTGCAAATTAAGAGGAGAACGGTCTTCTCATGACGAACTTCTTTGATGTGAGCGACGAGGTTACGGATGAGCGCATCCTTCTCTTCTTGAGAATAGCGACGATACACCTCTCCTGCTTGTCCGAAGTCATTCGTCTTCTCAATCTTCTGACGACCCGTCACGCCTGTGATCGGTTGCGGCGTCTCGATATAGTCCGCATTCGGCTTCGGCGCGTCTTCGTAACGGTTCGGCTCGTAGTTGACCGGGCTCGTCTGTTGCTTGAACGGCATCGCCCCGTCACGCTGGTTGTTCGCGACTTGAGCGAACGGGCAGTTGATCGGGAGTTGGAGATAGTTCGGTCCGATGCGGTAACGTTGCGTATCCGAATACGAGAAGAGTCGTCCTTGGAGCATCTTGTCTTCTGACGGCTGGATCCCTGGTACGAGGACGCCTGGGTTGAAACCGACAGACTCAGTCTCGGCGAAGAAGTTATCGACATTTTTGTTGAGGGTCATCGTTCCAACCAATTGATACGGGATGACATCTTCGAACCAATCTTTCGTCGCATCGAGCGGGTCGAAGTCAAAGTTGTCCATGTCCGCTGGGTCGAGAATCTGTACATATAGATCCCATTCCGGATAGTCTCCATTTTCAATGGCGTTGAACAGATCACGTGTCGCATGGTTGAAGTCTTCTGCTTGGATTTTCGCCGCTTCTTCCATCGACAAGTTTTGAATCCCTTGCTTCGGTACCCAGCGCATCTTTATGTACACCGTGTTGCCGAATTCATTCACCCACTTGAAGGAATGGACGGATGACCCTCGCATGTGGCGATACGATGCTGGGATTCCCTCGTCACTGAAGAGATGCACGAGCATGTTCGTTGATTCCGGTGTGAGCGACATGAAGTCGAAGAAGCGGTCCGGGTCTTGAAGATTCGTTTGTGGGTCCGGCTTGAGCGAGTGAATCACGTCCGGGAATTTAATCGCGTCACGGATGAAGAAGACCGGTAAGTTGTTTCCGACGAAATCATAGTTCCCTTCTTCCGTGTAAAACTTGACGGCGAAACCGCGTGGGTCACGAAGCGTCTCCGGTGAACCTAATCCGTGGATGACGGTCGAGAAGCGCGCAAACACAGGCGTCTCTTGCCCTTCTTCTTGCAAGAATGCGGCTTTCGTATAGCGTTTCATACTATTTTTTACAGTGAAGACACCATGCGCCCCTGCGCCTCTCGCGTGAACGACACGTTCTGGTACTCGTTCACGATCGAAATGCGCTAATTTCTCAATTAGTTGATAGTCTTCGAGAAGCGTCGGGCCCCGACGACCCGCAGTGATGGAGTTGGCGTTATCCCCGATTGGTACGCCTTGGTTAGTAGTTAGTTGACGGTGTTGATCCATATGATTGCCTCCCATTATTTATAATCATTACAATCTTGATATTAATCAAAGATTAGAATGATTACAAATAAAAAGCTCTTGAATCACGAACTTTTTTTCATATGTCTCTTTTGTTTGGATTTTTCACGTTGATGGAGCGTCACGACGAAAAATGCTGCCAAGATACCGCCTAGGGACCCCGCGATGATGTCGACCATCGTATCGTCATTCCCGTTCCCTTGCATCGTCGTGTTCAGGACGACGTCAGATGTGAATTCATACATCTCCCAAAGCGCCGCCCCAGCCATGGAAAAGACGACAATGTATACGAACAAAAATCGTTTCGGGATCTCGGTCCGAATGTCATCATCGAGCCTACTGAAGAAGTCGAATCCAAGGAATGCGAGAAAGATTCCGCTTAAGAGATGAAGGAACGTGTCCCACCATCCATTCCCGTATAGTCCGACAATCGATCCTAAATACTGGGAGGCAAACAAGAACAGGATATACGCCACCTTCATCTTGCCATCGAGTTCTGTTTTAAACGTCTTTTCAATGAAGAACGGGATGAGCCCAGAAATGATTCCGGCCCCCGCTACACTCGCATCGAACCATGATTCTTCAATGATTGATGTGATAAGTATGATCGCCATGAACAAGACGAATCCAAATTCGAGGATACGTCCTTTCGTGAGCTTCATGATGCTTCGCCTTCTTTCGTCTAGTTTGTTCTCTATATGGTCTATTCCCAACTCTCAATCGCGTTCAACCTACACGATGTAATTTAGTTGAACACATTTGCGTTTTACGAACATACGTTCTATAATTAATATTATGAATTCGAGGAGGAACTTGCTATGCCAATCAATCCGTATCTCAACTTTAATGGGAATTGTCGAGACGCCGTAACCTTTTATGCCGATGTGTTCAACCACGCCGCTCCAGACATTATGACGTTCGGTGATCAACCTGGTCCAGACGGTCAACCGGTGCCGAGTGAAATGGCCAATCTTGTGCTGCATACCCGACTCTCGGTTCACGGCTCATCGCTCATGTTTTCTGATGCGATGCCTGACGGACCGGTCACATTCGGGGACAATGTCACGCTCGCTGTCGTCACAGACGACCTCGAGGCCATCCATCGTGAGTTCGAGGCGCTCTCTGTGAACGGACGTGTCTTGATGCCGCTTCAAGAGACGTTTTGGAGCAAGGCGTACGGCATGCTCGAAGACCAGTTCGGCGTCCAGTGGCAGTTCAGCCACGAAGCATAACGACAAAAATCCCCGATTCGTCAGAATCGGGGATTTGCTTATTTTTGGGCAACGAAGAAGATGCGCTCGGCATCCGCTCCTGGTGCATGTTCGGTGAAATCAGAGGTGACCGATTTGACATGGAAACCGGCACCAATCAACCATTGCATGTACTGCCCTGGTTCATACGTCCGTTGTTCATGTGTCTCCTCAATTCGTTCATACGTCCCATCTTCAAGCGCGACGAAGAACGTTAAGTCATGAACGACCGACAGCGGGGCTTCTCCCGGGTCGGCAAACCAAATATATGAGCAATCTTCTCCGTTTGACGCATACGTCTTTTGGTTGAAGAGCGTCTGCATCTTGTTCGGAGCATGGACATCAAAGATGAACAAGCCGCCTGGTTTGAGTTGATTGTAGACAGATTCAAACGTATCAATCACGTCCGCCTCGTCTCGCAAATAGCAAAGGGAGTCGCAAAGAATCGTCACCGCATCGACCGGTTCCGGTAACTCCAACTCACGCATATCTTGTTCCCAAAGCGGCAACTCGATTTCGGCCTCGAGCGCCTTTTCTTGTGCGACTTCGAGCATCGACTCGGATAAGTCGATCCCCATGACATCGTAATGTTCAGCGAGGCGAATCGTCGCCGACCCGGTCCCGCACCCGACATCCGCGAGTGTCGCGCCATCTTGGACGTGACGACGCACGAAAGCGACCCACTCATCATACGGCGCGTCTTTCATCAACTCGTCGTATACATAGGCGAATCCTTCGTAAGCCATTAGCCGACTTCCACTTCGACGTGTGGCGCGTCAGCCCACAATTTCTCTAGGTTGTAGTAATCACGGTCATCACGATGGAAGATGTGGACGACGACGTTTTCAAGGTCAGCGAGGACCCAACGTGCCGTGTCCATTCCTTCGAACTTGTGGAGCGGTAAGCCGTTTTCGCCAGCAACGTCTTTGATTTCACGTGCGATCGCTTCGACTTGCTTCTCCGAGTTCCCGTGACAGATAACGAAGTAATCTGCGATTGGCGAAATCCCTTCCATGTCGAGTACAACGATTTCCTCGGCACGTTTATCGTCAGCCGCTTTAACAATCAATTCTAATTCTTCTCTTGCAGTCATATTGACCCTCCTAAGGTATATTCACAAAATCGTTATACGTTTCAATCGTCAGTGGAAAAATACGCACCGACTTCTTCAATAAAAATTCAATCGTTTGTTTCAGTGTCGCGACAACCGCCGCTTCGAGCGAACGCTCCACTTCTGCCCGCAACCGGTCGACGCCGGGATAATTCCGATTCGGTTCGATGGCATCCGCCACGAACAGAATTTGGTCGAGCCGAGACATCCCGGGCTCTCCCGTCGTATGATTCCGAATCGCCGAGAGCACCGCGTCATCCAGGTCGTATTGACGGGAAAGTAAAATCGCACCGACCGGCGCATGAAGTAGTTCGTCCCCGTACTCAAGTAGATTCGGGTCTAACCCTTCTTCCACGACGACTCGACGCATTTCTTCGACGTCAAAGTACTTCGCATAATCATGAAGCATGGCAGCAAGACGAGCCTGTTCGACCTCTTCACCGAATTGAACCGCCATGCGTTCCGCCGTCTCGACGACACCGAGCGTATGGATATAGCGTTTTTCTGGCAGCGTCTGTTTAATCAACTCGTGCGCTTCTTCAAACGTCATACAACTTATGCTCCTTCACATACTCCTCGACTGGCGTCGGGACAAGATATTTGATGGATTTGCCTCGTTTCGCCCGTTCTCGGATGTCCGTCGATGAAATCTCGAGTTGCGGCATGTCAATCGCGTGGACGTCTGCCTTCTCCGGAATCAAATAACGTGTCCCTGGCCGTGCGACCGCACCGAACGTGACAAGACGGATGAGCGTCTCATAGTCATACCAGGATTCGAGCGAAACGAGTGAATCGGCACCAATCAAAAAGTAGAATTCATCATTCGGATACTGTTCGATCAGCCGTTTCATCGTCTCGACCGTATAAGACGGCTCACTCCGTTCAAACTCAATCAAGTTCAACTTGAAGTCGGACTGATTTTGTATGGCGCGTCGCGTCATCTCGATTCGGTGGTCTGCCGAGCTGAACCCGACCTTATGAGGTGGAATCGCAGCCGGCAGGAACCACACCTCATCAAGTTCAAGCTGTTCACGCGCTTGTTCCGCGATTAACAGATGTCCGAGATGCGGCGGGTCGAACGTTCCGCCCATCAAGCCGATCCGGCTCATGGGAGTTTGATTTGGCGATTTTCTTTCTCGGTCGCCTCTTTGTACAAGACGATGACTTTTCCAATCACTTGAACGACTTCAGCCTGTGTGCCTTCAGCTAACTCACCAGCGACATCTTTAGGCGTGTCCATGCAGTTTTGAAGTACTTGAACTTTAATCAATTCACGTTTCTCGAGTGCGTCCGCGATATCTTTACACATCGCTTCGCTGACTCCATTTTTCCCAACTTGATAGATTGGTGAAAGATGGTGCGCTTCTGCGCGTAAAAAGCGTTTTTGTTTACCTGATAACATAGTATATTATTCCTCCAATAATCCTTCGATTAACTTTTTTCCAATGGTTTCGTCCGGTTTCACGCCCGTCCATTTCTCGAACGAGAGCGCGCCCTGCCCGACGAACATGGCTACACCTGTCACAACTTTGGCTCCGCGACGTTTCGCTTCTTGAAGCATCGGGGTGACAAGTGGACGATATATGATATCACAAACGACCGTGTTTTGTCGTAATCCTTCTAATGAAAGTGGTGTCGATCTCTCGTCCATCCCGACAGAAGTGGTCTGAATGATGACATCATATCGAGAGACGTCCATCTCATCAAACGTCGTGTAGACGACTCCGAACGTGTCGGCGAGCGCTTTTGCCCGTTCCACAGTTCGATTGACAATCGTCACGTCACGCGTCGGGAGAGCTTGGACAATCCCCCGAGCCGCTCCTCCGGCACCGACAATCAGGACACGCCCTGTAAAGTCTGTGTATGGCATCAGCGTTTGGACAAGACCTGCCCCGTCCGTATTCGTCCCGATAAGTCGCCCGTCTCGTTTATACACCGTATTGACGGCTCCAGCATGTTTCGCCGCTTCGTCAAGGTCATCGAGATACCGAACGACCACCTCTTTATAGGGAATCGTGACATTGAATCCATCCCAGTCCCCTTCTCGCATTGCCGCAAATAAGGCTGGGAGTTGATCTGGTGTGGCATCGATGGCCTCATAACGCCCGAAAAGCCCAGACGCCCTCAACCACTGCTCGTGCAGTTGGGGAGAGAGCGAATGAGCAATCGGGTGACCGATGACGGCCAGATTCATACGAGCGCCTCGCGAAGTGTGACTGCGACGCCTTTTGGAGCCCATGCTGCGATCCGGCCACCTTTTCCGTGAATCGCGACCCAACCGAGACCACTGAACACGATATCCGTTTTCACGCCGTCCCGTAAGCTGAACTCATGACGGACGAGTGGCGGTAAGATTTCGAGTGTCTTCTCATTCGGCGGGTTGAGCATCTTCCCAATATGTTGGTCATAGAGCTCATCGGCACGTTCGAGTTTCGTACGGTGTGCTTTCAATTCATTCGACATATAAATGACGAACGATCGCTTATTTCCTTCAAGATAATCTAAACGTGCCAATCCGCCGAAATAGAGCGTCTGCTGCGGATTCAACTGGAACACGTGCGGCTTGATTTCTTTCTTCGGTGTGATCGTCTTCAAATCTTTCGCATCGACATAGTGTGCCATTTGATGACGGTTGATGATTCCTGGTGTGTCGTACAAGTTCGCATCATCGTCGAGCGGAATGTCGATCAAGTCAAGCGTCGTTCCCGGGAAATGACTGACGGTGATGATGGCTTCATCCTCTTCACCGAAACGTTTGATCACCTGGTTGATGAGTGTCGACTTCCCGACATTCGTACAACCGACGACAAAGACGTCTTTGCCTTTGCGGTAGTACTCAATCTTTTCAGCGAGTTCATCGATGCCATGTCCTTTTTTCGCACTGATCAAATGAACGTCGATTGGGTTCAAGCCGAGTTCTTTTGCCTCTGCCTTCATCCAGTTCGCCATCCGGTTCGGGTTGACCGACTTCGGTAACAAGTCGACCTTGTTTCCGACTAACAGTACCGGGTTCGATCCGACTGAGCGTTGAAGACCCGGAAGCCAACTGCCATTGAAGTCGAAAATGTCGACGATTTTGATGACGAGTGCTTCTTTTGAACTGATACCATTCAAGATGCGCAAGAAGTCATCATCTGATAACTCCACATCTTGAACTTGGTTATAGTGCTTCAATTTGAAGCAACGTTGGCAAATGACAATCTCACGGTCAAGTGCCGATTTCGGTGCATAGCCGACCCCGTTCGGGTCTTCCGTTTGGATGGCTACGCCGCACCCAGCGCAATATCGTTTTGTTTCTTCCATAGTTATACTTACTGCCGTTCAGGTTTCCCTTTCTTCATTCACCGTAGCACCTCGCTGCTACTCCTGAAGCGTTAATTCCGACGCCTTGCTCGCCGTACATGGGCAGCCTCCTTCTTCCTGTGCGTTCGAGGTCTTATTCATCTTTTTTATGTGAATCTTCGGAACGTGGATGCATGGCCTCACCGATTTTTTCAGCGACCGCGACTTTTGCCCGTTGTGCGTCAACGGCAAGTTCTTCCACTTTTTTCGTGATCAATACATACTTCCCACGACGCTTCATATGGGCGAAGACCACTTTTTCGAGCATCCGGTTAAATTTCGTGACGAGTCCGTCCGTTTTGACGACCGGTTGCACATGAATGACATGAATGCCCGCCATGTTTGCCCCGAGAACGTCTGTGAACAGCTGGTCCCCTAAGAAGATGGCTTCCTTCGGCGAGTACCCATATTTCGAGAGTGCCGCTTTAAATCCAGATGGTAATGGTTTTCTAGCACGAGCGACATAATGAAGGCCGAGCGGCTCCGTAAATGTTCGTACACGATTCTCGTTATTATTTGATACGACAATCACATCGAAACCGTATGATTTCACTTTTTCAAGCCACATCAATAAAAGCTCTGGCGCATGTGGGACGTCCCACGCCACGAGTGTATTATCAAGGTCCGTCAAAATGACGCGCACCCCACGGTCTTTCAATTCTTGTAGGTCGATGTCAAACACAGACGCGACGAACTGTTTCGGATAAAGTCGATTAAACACGTAAAATTCCTCCAATTAGCTAAACGATTCAACTACTTATACAAGTATTGATATCCCTTCTATGGTAAACGAAAACCGACCAAACGACTAGTCTATCGTTCGGTCGGAAGAAAATTGACACAAAATTAGTTGGATTTGATTGTCCCGATGACTTCACCGAGTCGAACCGGACCGATCTTTTCACGGTCCATTTGAATCGTATCCTTCTCAAAACAAAGAACGACGGTCGAACCGAACGAGAAGTATCCCACCTCTTCTCCTTTGCCCGCCTGGTTTCCTTCGAGCGTCCACTCAATCGTGTTGACGTTCAAGGCACCGACCATGATATGTTCGTACGTTCCGGCTGGGCTGTCAAAGCGCGTCACGCGACGGTAGTTGCGTGAGAGCGGTCGAACAGTCTCCGTCAATCCGATTTCATTCACCGGTGCCGAACGGTCCCCGAGCTCATAGTGACTGAGCACACGACCAGAGAGCGGTGTGTGGACGCGGTGATAATCGCGCGGACTGAGGTAGAGAACGACGACTGTCCCACCTGCATAACGTCTTGCTTCTTGTTGAGAACCGAGTAACTCCGCAAGCGTATACGGCTGACCTTTCACCTCGAAACGACTGTCTTCTGAAATCGATTCGATGACCGATAGCTTTCCATCACACGGTGATACGAGAGTATCAGACGACTCATCAATCGTACGTGCTCCAGGCTTCAAGTGACGGGTAAAGAACGCATGCAATGATGGATAGGCAGCAAGCGGTTGCTCTGCCTCTTCTACCGCAATGTCATATACTTTTGCAAACGATGGAATCAAGTGACGACTCACATCTGATTCTGCGAAACGCTTGAGGCGTGTGGCGATCCAAGGCGAGGCGTTCAGCTCAAATAACGTTTGGTAGAAACGACGCTTCATTCCTCTTTGGCCTCCTCATTTTTAAAGAACGTCTCATATTGTTGTTCAGAGACCGCTCCTTCAATGCGACCGACCTCTTTTCCATCTTCAAATCGGATGATAGTCGGCGTACCTTCAATCCCATAAGTCGTCCATACGTTATGGTCAGCCAAGTTGATCGAGACCGCATCATATTCTTCGATGAGGGGTTCGACATAAGGCTTCACTTGCTCACAGTATTCGCAGCCCGTTTGCCAAAAGTAAGCGACGACTTCACCATCTTGGTCTAATTGTTGTTGCAATTCATCTGCTGTGACGGCGTTGACACCATCGTCAGTATTGTTTCCATTTAAAAAGTACAACAAACCGATTCCGATGACGATAATCGCACCGATAATGGCGAACGTGATAAAATTCGCGCGTTTTTCAGGGTTTTTCATATGTGTGATCCTCCTCTATGTTGGATAAAGAAAAAAGACTGACTCATGCACGAGTCAGTTTGATTGTAGACGGCTTACTTCTCTTGTGCAACGTCGCTGATTCCCATGTCTTGATTCAAGACATCGAGAATTGCAACGAAGATTGTGATGGCCACGCCAAATCCTGTCGCGAGCATCGCGTTGAACTCTACACCATCAACGGCAGAAATGATAAATACCGCTGTATTTGAGAGCACAATCGCCCAGATCAATGTCACTAAATAACGCATTGAACGTCCCCTCCATCTCACAGATGATTCGTAAAAATTCATACGACATTAGTATAGCATTGTTCGAATAGAATATGCGACTTCGATTGTATATTCTTTCCGTCAAATCGAAAAATGTGATACGGTCGTAGAAACATCATTGTGAAGAAAAGAGGATGACTGATGTCACGTTATTTAATCGCAGTCGATTTAGATGGAACGTTATTAAGAGATGATAAAACAATCAGCGAACGAAACCTCCGCGCTCTTCAAGCAGCGCGTGAAGCTGGTCATGAAGTCATGATCGCCACAGGGCGTCCAAAGCGCCATTCGATCATGTACTATGAGCAAATGGGATTGACGACGCCACTCGTCAACTTCAACGGTGCGCTCGTACATCACCCGAAAGATGCGAATTATGCGGTGACACACCGACCGATTCCGCTCAAGACCGCCCATGACATCATTGAAGAAGTAGCGGATACGAAGGCACACAATATCGTCGTCGAAGTGACGGACCACGTGTACTTCCAAAAAGACCCGCAAGAGTTCTATAGTCCGTATGCAGAACGTGCGCTCAGCGTCACATCAGGTAACTTGTTGAAGCATTTGCAGGACGAGCCGACGTCCTTATTGATTCATGCGACAAAAGATCACGTCGCGCACGTCCGCTCCCAACTCGACGACATTCATGCGGAGGCGGTATTGAACCGTCAGTGGCGTATGCCCGAACATATGATTGAAGTCATGAGCAAAAACACATCGAAGGCACTTGGGCTTCAAGAGGTCTCGAAGCACTTAAACATCGACCGGAAGCACATCATCGCGTTCGGTGACGAAGAGAACGACCTCGAGATGCTCGACTATGTCGGTACCGGTGTCGCGATGGGGAACGCCATCGACCAATTGAAGAATGTAGCCAACGAAGTGACGGCTTCAAATATGGATGACGGGATTGCCCTCTTCTTAGAAGAGCGACTTGGCATCAAGGTATAATGAAAGCACCGACTTTTCTAAGTCGGTGCTTTTTATGATTTATTCATGTTTAGCGACGGAACGTCCCTTCGACGTCCTCTGTCGGTAAAATATTGATCCAAACCGATGGGTCTGCATCTTTACAGATGCGCGTGATCTCACGCACCTCGTGTCGTTGTGCGACCATCATGAGCGTTGCTTTCTCGACTTTCGAGTATGTTCCGATTGCCGGCATGAGCGTGATCCCGCGGAACACGTGTTGATGTAGTTCCTTTGTCACCTCGTCCGGGTGATTCGTCACGATGAAGAGCGTTTGACGCTGTGTATTCGTGTAAATCTCATCGATGACTTTTGACGTCACATACAAGAAGACGATCGTATAAAGCGCTGTCGGCCATCCGAACAAGGCACCTGCTGCGAGGGCAATCATCATGTTCATCAAGAAGAGATAGACCCCAACCGAGTTGTTCGTAAACTTCGCGAGAATCAGCGCAACGATGTCAAAGCCACCCGTCGAGGCTCCATACCGAATCGTGATGCCAGAGCCGATTGCCAAGAGCACACCGCCAAATACAGCGTTCAAAAGTGGATCGTCCGAGAGAAGCTGCGATTGCGGAAGCAAACGAATGAACAACGTGACCGAGGCGACACTGACCAGCGTATGGATCATCATGTTCCGCCCGAGCATAAAATAACTGACGACGAGCAGTGGTGCGTTCAGAATAAAGAACCAGAGTCCTTCCCCTAATTCAAGCGGTGTACCCTCTAACAATTTCGTCAAGATTTGGGCAAGACCCGTAAATCCTGTCGAATAGACGCCAGCTGGAATTAAAAATAATGTCATGGATAAGGCAACGAACAATCCTCCGATGATCGAGACAACCCCGATTCGTGTATGTTCTTTAACGGCTTCCGTCAAGCTTCAACTCCCCTTTCTCAAAATAGCTAAGAATCAAGATAACATAGATTATTCATGCTGCATACAGCAAATATGCAGGAAATCCGATAAGTTTTTCACACAAAAACAAGCCGACCGAGGTCGGCTTGTTCGTATGAAACGATTGGTCACGCTTTCACTGTCTCGATTGTAATCGATTCATTCGCAGGAACCGTTACCGCATTTCCATACAAATGGATTGTCACGTCTGTACCACCTGTTTGCTTGATTGTCACTTGTTCACGTGATGATGTGACCGTCAAGTGATGGCCGCGCCAGAGCATATTGAACGAGTAACCGTTCCAATCTTTCGGAGTCATCGGGCTGAACGAGAGGTTATCCTCTTGAATGCGCATTCCAGCGAACCCATGAACGATGGACATCCACGAACCGACCATCGACGTGATGTGCAATCCGTCTTCCGTGTCATTGTTATAGTTGTCGAGGTCAAGGCGCGCCGAACGTTGGTACAATTCGACCGCTTTGTCTTCATAACCGACTTCTGCCGCAATGATCGAGTAGACACATGGTGACAAGCTCGATTCGTGAACCGTGCGTGGCTCGTAGAAGTCAAAGTTTGCACGTTTCTGTTCGACCGTGAAGCGGTCACCGAACGTATAGAGTCCTTGGAGGACGTCAGCTTGTTTGATAAAGTTCGAACGAAGGATGCGATCCCATGACCAGTTTTGGTTGAGTGGAAGATGTTTCGGATCGAGGTCTTTCACCAAAATCTGCTCTTTATCCATGAATCCGTCCTGTTGCATGAAGACATCTGGAACGAGATCATCTTTTGGATAATACATCTTCGTTTGGATGTCCGCCCACTTCGCAAGTTCAGCGTCCGTGATGCCGAGTGTCGACACGAGCTCTTCGAGACGTGCAGGTTCTGCTTCTTTCAAGTAGTTGTACACTTCCTGCGTATATTCGAGCGTCCATGCGGCGATCAAGTTCGTATACCAGTTGTTGTTGACGTTGTTGTCATATTCGTTCGGACCTGTGACGCCTAGGATCATATACACGTCTTTGTGCAGGACAAAGTTGACGCGGCTAGCCCAGTAACGCGAGATCTCGACCAATACTTCCAATCCGTATTGTCCAAGGTACGACTTGTCGCCTGTGAAGTTCGTATAGTTGAAGATAGCATGGGCAATCGCACCGTTACGGTGAATCTCTTCATGCGTGATTTCCCACTCGTTGTGGCACTCTTCCCCGTTCATCGTGACCATCGGATAAAGCGCGCCTTCCATACCGACATTCTTCACAGCATTCTCTTTTGCCTGTGGCAGTTGATTGTGACGGTATTTGAGCAAGTTCCATGAGACTTCTGGTTTGGCTGTCGCCAAATAGAAGTGGAGGCAGTAGGCTTCAGTATCCCAATACGTCGCACCGCCGTACTTCTCACCTGTGAATCCTTTTGGACCGATGTTAAGACGTGAATCTTCACCTGTATATGTTTGATACATGTTGAAGATGTTGAAACGGATTCCTTGTTGTGCCTCGATGTCTCCATCGATGCGAACATCCGCATCTTCCCAGCGTGCGAGCCATGCTTCCGTCTGTTCAGCGAGAAGTGTCTCAAATCCTTTTTCAAACGCCGCTTCGACACGTGTCATCCCAGCTGACTGCAATGCTTCAACCTCGTGGTCGCGGTTCGTGACGACCGACACATACTTGTAGGCTGTCGCTGTCTCACCGGCCGTTACGTTGACCGTGAATTTATTGGCAACAAACAAATCTGTCGCTTCAAGCACTTCACAACGAGCGCCTTCGACGTCCGCAATCATCGATGCCGTGACATGCCAGTCGAGTTTCTTCGTCTTCGTCGTAACGAAAGCGAAACGCTCTTCCACACCACGGTCGACCGGAAGCCAGAACTTCTCATCGTAGTTCGAGTCTTCGTTGACGACATCGCCATCTAAATATGGAGTGAACTCAATTTTTGCTTCGTAGTTGACTGGTGTGACGTTGTAACGGATTGCCAAGACTTCTTTATCCACGATCGAGAAGAAGCGGACGACTTGCACTTTCGTCTCTTCTGTCCCGTTCATCAAGGTGAACGTCCGTGTGAGGACACCACGCTGCATGTCGAGCTCGCGAGTGAAATCTTTCACTTCCCATTTTGCCAAGTCGACCGGTGTACCATTGATGACCACGCGGAGACCGATGACGTTTGTCGCATTCAACACTTTGGCAAAGTATTCAGGGTATCCGTTCTTCCACCAACCGACACGTGTTTTGTCCGGGTAGTAGACGCCCGCCACGTAGAATCCTTGGTGCGTATCATTCGAGTAATCTTCCTCAAAGTTTCCTCGCATCCCCATATGCCCGTTCCCGAGCGATGTGATGGATTCTGCAAGACGGTTCTCTTTCGGGTGAAGACCTTCCTCTGTTACTTTCCATTCATCGACTGCAAACAATCGTTTCATCTGTCTGCCACTCCTTTTTCTCTACAAGGCTACCTTCGACGGACAACTAGTTCATGCAACCGTTTGTCTATGAAAGCGCTGTATTTAATCTCACCTTTCATTTTACACAACTGAAACAATAATGCAATCGTTTGCATAAAACTTTTTCTTTCTTTTTTTCATCACATTTTACAATCAAAAAAACCGCCTCTCATCGAGACGGTTTCAATCAATCTTTCTGTCCATTTTCCGGATTGTCACCAAACGCCGCATTCGCTTCGTGTCCCTCGAATACCGCACTTCGCCCATCATTGAATCCGGTATCAGGTTCGTCGATGACAAGTGCATATCCCCCTTGTTTGATTGTAGAATGCGCCTGTTCGATTTCGTCGTCCGCGATCCCTAAATCGGTGAGCGCCTGTTTCGTATCCCGATCCTCGCTTCCCCCTCCGTTGAGGTTGTCTAACCAAGATGTGTCACCTTCTTCTACGTTTAGGTTCGTCTCTCGTTTAAGAACGTGAACGGCTTCATCCCGCTCCGTTACGACAAATAGTTCCCCTTCATCATACCCACTCTCTTTCAGCTCATTGATCTTAGACAGTAGGCTTTCTTTCGTATCGAATGTTCCGACAAATCGTCTTTCACTCATCTCTATCCATCCTTTCGATTTCGATTCCTTCGTGAAACTTGTTCCCTACTTCATGAGGCTTCAATCAAAAGGATATGCAAAAGACGACTCCGCTATGGCGAAATCGTCTGATCAATCAAGAATTCGATTCTAATGTTTCCGTCGCTTTACTCTTCTTCTGCCCACATGATTGGCGGACGACCAAATAATGTGGCACGATGACACGCTTCCCATAAGGTGGAGCGTTATCACTGATTTGTTCGATCAAGCAATTCGTCGCCTCGAAACCGAGACCGAAGATGTTAATTTCGACCGACGTGAGCGGCGGGTTCGAGTGCTCCGCGATATAAACGTTATTGAAACTAACGACCGCGACGTCCTCTGGGATTTTGAGCCCCATCTCGCTTAACGTACTGATGACACCGAGTGCCATCATATCATCACTTACGACGACAGCTGTCGGTGGTTCCTCGTTTTGCAACAACTCACGGACAGCCTTCGCGCCACCCTTTGTCATGAATTCGGCCCGGGCGATGTAATCTTCGCATACCGGGATGCCTGCTTCCATGAGAGCCGTCGCGTACCCGTTCCGACGATCTTGTGTTACGGCGAGTTTATCCGAGCCCCCGATGAAGGCGATACGACGATGACCTAGGTTATAAAGGTGCTTCGTCACTTCACGACCAGCCAAATAGTTATCCGTATCGACGTAAGTGATAGAAGAAGCGTCCCCGAACGGCTTCCCGACCACGACGAACGGAAACTTCGTTTGACGTAAGTATTGGACGACTTGGTCGTCTTCACGTGAATAAAGAACGATGACACCGTCGACACGGCGTCCTTGAACCATCTCGATCACACCGGACAAAACTTCTTCTTCTGTCACGCCGGTCGTCATATAAAGCGAGTATCCATTCTGGTGCGCCTTCGTGCTAATTCCTCGTAGCACTTCTGGAAAGAACGGGTTTTGAAGTGTCTTTGTTGCCGCGCTCGGCATGACGAGACCAATCGACTGCGTCGAGCGGTTAGCGAGACTTCTCGCATGAATGTTCGGATGATACCCGAGCTCTTCCATGGAACTTCTGACCCGTTCTTTTGTCTTTTGACTGATTCTTGGGCTGTTGGCGATGACGCGAGAGACTGTCGACGGCGCGACGTTCGCGTGCTTCGCCACATCTTTGATTGTGATTTGCATGGTGTTCCCCCCTGCTTCCGTGAGTTCGATTCGTGCCTTGCGGCGTTTCATGTCTTTATTTGCGGCGCTTCCACATGACCAAACCAGTCAAGAAAATCGGAATCGTTACGACGAGCAAGCCCATCATCCACGGATTGACCGAAGATTCCTCAACGATGTAAGCGTTCGCACTTTCACCAGATAGTTCAATTGTAAACGTTCCGCGCTGATCTGTGACCAGTTGTGAGAATAAAAGACCACGAAGTCTCATATCTTCCCCGATTTCACTGACATCGATCTCAATCTCTCGATCGTCACGATTCATGTTGATTGCATAGAGCGCAACGTCATCTCCGTCTTTCCGTTCGAAGACAGCCATCCCATCTTCCGAGGCGATCATGCGTTGCTCTCCTGTCGCAAAGACCGGATACTCTTCCCGCATGCGGTTCATGGTCGCGACGTATTCATGCAACTCCTCATTTCCCGGGAATTCCGTCATGACACGGTTCGCCGGGTCGGCTCCACCGGTCTGCGCATTTTCTGTCCCTTGGAAGACGATCGGCATACCAGGTGACGCATAAAGCGCGAACAAACCGAGGCGTAAGCGTCGTTCCGCTGATTCCACACCACCGAGTTCTGCCATATGCATGAAGCGTTCGACATCGTGATTATCGAGGAATGTCGCCATCTGATTCGGGTCGTTGAAGAACGTTTCGGCATAGCTTGCGGCAACGTCAATCTCGTCGACGTTCGCTTGCTGTTGCGTCATCGTTTTCGACACACGGTCATAAAATGTAAAGTTTGTGATGCTGTTGAACCCGAGATCGTCATATTGCGCGACGTATTGCGGATCTGGGTCGAACACTTCGGCGAGTAAGTAAAAGTCTGGGTCGACCGACCGCACACCTTCGACAAAGTCTTTCCAGAATGCTTTATCGACGTGACGAACCGTATCGAGGCGATAGCCGTCGATGTCCGTCTCTTCGATCCAGTACTTCGCCGCATCAATCAAATACGATTTGACTTCCGGATCCTCTGTTTTGAAGTCAGGTAAGTCGAACAACCAGTGCGTCTCGACTTGCTCCTGGTCTTTCCAAAATACAATCGGTAACTGTTCATGGAACCATTCCGGCTTTTCTTCCACCCACGGGTGGTTCGGACCGACATGGTTGACGACGAAGTCGAGAATGACTTTCATATCTCGCTTGTGCGCTTCCTGAACGAGTTCCTGTAAATCCTCTTTCGTTCCAAACTGTGGATCGATGTTATAGAAATCTTTAATCCAATACCCGTGATAGCCGTCCGGCATATTCTCAAAAACGGGCGTCAGCCAAATCGATGTGAAGCCGAGTGATTCGATATAATCGAGCTTCTCAATGATTCCACGGATATCACCACCGTGAAATGCTTTCGGATCATCTTTGTCCACCTGTTCATTGTTGTCCGGATTTCCGTCAACAAATCGGTCGACCATAATAAAATACATGCGTTCTTGTTCCCAAGTAGCGGCTTCCTTTGCTCCGACGACGGTCGGAAACAAAAGAAGCGACAGGAGCACGAGCACGACGCCTCGCCTCATATCGCTTCCTCCTTTTACGAGTATTATCCTTTCGTACCACCCGCTGTGAGGCCAGAAACGAAGTAGCGTTGGAACATGAAGAACAAGATGACGATTGGAAGGGCTGATAGAACTGCACCTGCCGCAAATAACGTGAAGTTATTATCGAACTGTTTCGAAATCATGTTGTAAAGACCAACTGCCAATGTTTGTTTCTCTGGTGAACGAAGGACGAGCGATGCCAAGATAAAGTCGTTGAATGGTCCCATGAAGTTAAAGAGAGCAATCGTTGCGACAATCGGCTTCGCGAGCGGCAAGATGATTTGCCAAAAGATTCGGAGGTGACCAGCACCATCCATGCGGGCTGCTTCGTCAAGTTCTTTCGGAATCGTGTCGAAGTACCCTTTCGCCAAGTACGTGTTCATCGGAATCGCACCACCCGCATAGAGCAAGATGAGCGCTGTATGTGTGTCAAGAAGGTTGAGCATGTTGAGCAACACATAAATCGCGATGATCGCAACGAACTGTGGCACCATTTGAAGGACGAGGAACAAGACGAGCGAGTTCTTCCGTCCGACGAAGCGGTAACGTGAGAAGACGTATCCGGTAATCGTCACCAAGACGACTGAGAGTGCCATCGTGATGAAAGCGATTTTCAACGTGTTCACATACCATAAACTATAATCCGAAATCGTTAGGTCAAACAAGTTTTTGTAGTGAATGAACGTAGGATTTGCTGGAATAATCGTTGACGTAATCGTACGCCCTGGGTTGAACGATGTGCCGACAACCCAAAGCATCGGATAGAGAATGATGATCGACGCAAGCGTCAAGATGACATACGAGATCGCCAAATTGATTCGTTTTTGTTTTTTCATATCAGATCATATCCTCGTCTTTGAAAGATTTTGTCCGACGGAACTGGATCACGGCAAGCGTCATGATGAAGAATGACAAGATGAGTGTGATCGCAGCCGCAAGTCCGTATTGCGGGTTGGCACCGAGAGACAATTTGTAAATCCAAGAAATCAAGATGTCGGTACCGCCGGCCGTTTGTCCAGGTACAGCAGGGCCACCGCCATTAAAGAGATAAATGATGTTGAAGTTGTTGAAGTTGAACGTGAACTGCGTGATCAAGATCGGTGCAGTTGCGAACAAGAGCATCGGCAATGTGATCAAGCGGAACTTGTCGAAGATTGTTGCTCCGTCAATCGTCGCCGCTTCATACAAATCACCAGGAATCGACTGAAGTACACCCGTCATGAGCGTCATGATGAATGGGAATCCGAGCCACCATTGAATGAGAACGAGTGCCGTACGTGTCGCTGTCGGGTCGGTCATCCAGTTGACCGGGTCAAGACCGAGTGCCGGCAAGATTGTCGTATTGAACACCCCGAACGATTCGTTGAACATCGAGCGGAAGATCAAGATCGTGATGAATGCTGGGACCGCCCATGAAAGGATCAAAATCGAACGGAACAAACGACGGAAGCGAAGTCCTTCTTGGTTCAAGAGTACCGCAAGGAAGATCCCGATCGCGATGACACCTGTCGTTGAAGCGACCGTCCAGACAAGCGTCCAGCCGAGTACCCCGACGAACGTGTCACGGAAGATATCAATTTCAAAGATACGCGTGAAGTTCTCGAATCCGACCCATTCGACGAGTTTCGCTGGTGGTGCGTTGTTATAGCGATAGTTCGTGAAGGCGATCAAGAACGTAAAGATCAATGGAAGAATAACGGTAAACACTAACAAAATGAGTGATGGGATTAACATTAAGTATGGGAATCCATGGTCACGCAAGTTGCGAAGTTGCATTTGGAACGATGGAAGGTTTAGATGCTGATCACGAGCGCGACCGACACGATAGGCGTCACGAATGTTCCAAACATAGAACGCGATTCCGAAGAAAAGTAAAATTAACGCGACAATCCCCTCGACCATCAAGAAGATGGAGTGGTCGTTACGAGGTCCTGGCACTTCACCAAGCGTGATCAATCCCCAAAGTCCTCCACGGTCACCTGGTCCGGCGCCCGCCCCTTTGAAAAATAGATCATAGTTTACGGCAAAATAAGATACGACGACGATAAAGAACGCTACCGCCTTCGCGTATTGTTTGTTGTATAACTGTCCGAGTCCCGGAATGATGGAAAGTAGTCCCGCGTTCCGAGCATGGTTTGTAGGCTTGTCCGGGCGTTGGTCCGGTGATTTAGGGTTCGCAATTGCAGCCATCCTCAGTTTCTCCTTTCGATTTGAGCAAATCAATCAAGCAAACGTTTGCTCAATGCTAGAAAATGATGGGGAACGCCATGTGGCGTACCCCGTCATCTCAATTCCTTATTGGTTGTTCGCTTGGATTTGTTGTTCGATGACTTTCACTGCATCATCTGCAGATTTTTGTGCATCTTGTTTACCAGTTGCTACAAGCTGAAGCGCTTGAGCCATTGGCTCCCAGACTTGTCCCATTTCAGGAATGTTCGGCATTGGGATTGCGTTTGTTGCTTGGTCGAATACCGCTTTCGCAACTTCGTTCGACGTGATTGTCTCGTTCGACTCGAGTGCTGCTACTGGTGGGATCTCGTTGTATGCTTCAAACATTGCCAATGCGTTTTCTTCATTCGTCAACTCTTGAAGGAACATTTCAGCCCACTCTTGGTTTTCTGTGTAAGCTGAAAGGGCATATGTTTTCACACCCATGAACGTCTTGATTGGCTCACCGTTCGGAAGTGTTGGCATTGGAGCCGCTCCGAGGTTCACGCCTGCATCTGTGTAACCAGCTACAGCCCATGGTCCATTCATGACTGAGTGAGCTTTCTTCTCAGTGAAGAGTTGGTCCATCGCTTGGCCGCCAGACTCTCCGATCAACCCTTTAGGGAAGAGGCCTTCTTCGTACCATTTACCGATGTATTCGAATCCTTCAACTGCGCCTTCGTTGTTCAAACCGATATCCGCTGGGTCGAGTGCGCCACCGTCTTCTTTGAACACGTATCCGCCGAATCCAGCGACAACACCGTGTGCGAAGTAGAAGTTATCCCAAAGTGCAAGGAATCCGTACTCGCCGTCAGCTTTTACATCGTTTGACAACTTGTAAAGGTCGTCCATAGATGCTGGAGCTTCAGCCATCAAATCTTTGTTATACATGAGAACTGGTGTCTCAACTGATTTTGGATATCCGTAAGCTTGGCCATCGAACATGACAGCTGATTTCGCAGCGTCTGTGAACGCGTCAAGCGATCCTTCGTCAGCGATTGGAGCCAAGTGACCTTGGTCTGCGATTGTACCAATCTGGTCATGTGGTACGAGCACGATGTCTGGACCTTTTCCAGCTGGACCGTCAAGCGCGAGCTTGTCTTTTTGATCTGTCATCTGTACTTCGACAACTTCAACTTTTACGCCATGCTCTTCTTCGAACGCCTTCGCAACTTCTTTCGTTGTTTCAGACTTTTCGATGTCTTCCCAGATGACGATCTTTTCAGGTTTGTTCTCGCTTGAAGAACCACCTTCGTTAGAAGATCCGTTGTCCGTTCCGCCACCACATGCAGCAAGTGCACCGAATGCGAATACTGCTGTTGAAAGTCCTGCTACCATTTTTTTCATCTTCATGATGAAAAACCTCCCCAAGGAAATAGTATGGTCAGATTTGCGCAATCGCACGACCACGTCAATTTTAAAACTCCGCTACGAAATTGACACGGTAGTGAAAACGTTTGCATCCTCACCTCAATTTTTATTATACAGTTGTGAAAGCGTTTTACAAGTCTTTTTTTACACTTTTTTTACGTCTGTTGACCCATTTATGTAATTTTTAAATGTTTGTTCTCAATTCTTCACTTTTTATGCGTTTCAGCAATTGACAAAATGTAAACGCTTTATTAACCTTTGCTTGAGCAAACGTTTTCGCAACATCTGTTCTCTTTGATTCCCGATGTTGTAAAATGATGTCATCCCCTATAAAGAAAGGAATGTTTTCCTTATGATGAAAGAAGCGATTTATCATCGTGCCATGTCCCCGTTCGTCTACAAATATGATCGCGAGACAATCCACATTCGTTTCCATACGAAGCGAGGCGATATCGAATCTGTCGATTTGATTTGGAACGACCCTTATGATTGGCACGCTGAAGACCCAGCCATGTGGAACTTCGATCCGGATAAGCCGAGCTACTGGCGTACATACGAGACTCCAATGGAGAAAATCGGGTTTGACGACGCATACGACTATTGGTTCATCTCCATCAAACCGCCGTTCCGACGTCTACGTTACGGCTTCCGTTTGAATGATGGACAAGAGACGGCCGTTTATACCGAAAAAGGATGGTTCGAAGAGAAGCCGCTCGATGATACGGGTTACTACTTCTGTGTCCCATTCATCAACCCAATCGATATCTTCCATGCGCCTTCTTGGGTGAAGGATACGGTCTGGTATCAAATCTTCCCGGACCGTTTCGCAAATGGCGATGCTTCGCTCGATCCTGAAGAGACGCTCCCATGGAACTCGACAGAGCCTACGACGACAAACTTTTTCGGTGGCGACTTCCAAGGAGTGATCGACCATATCGATCATTTAGTCGAACTCGGGATCACCGGCATCTACTTCTGCCCGATCTTTAAAGCGACGACAAACCATAAGTACGATACGCTCGACTACATGGAAATCGATCCACAGTTCGGGACGAAAGAGAAATTTAAAGAGATGGTCGACCTCTTGCACGAGAACGGCATCAAAGTCATGCTCGACGCGGTCTTCAACCATGTCGGATATCATCACCCATGGTTCCAAGACGTCGTCGAAAACGGTCCGTCCTCTGAGTACCGTGATTGGTTCTACCTTCGCGATTTCCCGGTTGTCACAGAACCGAAGCCGAACTATGATACGTTCGCATTTGAAAAGAACATGCCGAAAATCAATACAGAACATCCCGAATTAAAAGCTTACTTATTAGATGTCGCCCGTTACTGGGTCGAAGAATTCGGCATCGACGGATGGCGTCTTGACGTTGCCAACGAAGTCGACCATGCATTCTGGCGTGACTTCCGTAAGGCCGTCAAAAATGCGAACCCGGAAGCTTATATTCTCGGAGAGATTTGGCACGATTCACAACCTTGGCTACAAGGTGACCAGTTCGATGCCGTCATGAACTATCCGTTCACGAACGCGAGCTTGAACTACTTCGCCCTCGACCGGACGACCGCTTCGGAGTTCCGTAACGAACTGACACGTGTCGAGATGATGAACACGATGAACGTCAACGAAGTCACGTTCAACTTGATCGATTCGCATGACACCCCCCGCGCGTTGACACGAGCGAAAGGACATAAAGGCAAGTTCAAACTCTTGATGACTTCAATGCTGACTTATACGGGTAGCCCATGTATCTACTACGGGGACGAAATCGGACTCGAAGGCGAACAAGATCCAGGTTGCCGTCGCTGTATGCCGTGGGATGAAGCCGAAGAAGACCGTAATCTCTTCCGCTACATCCAAAAGCTCATCCAGCTTCGTAAGGAACACCCTGCGCTCGCCAATGCCGGCTCATATCGCTTCAACCTGGTCGACGATGCGAACAATGCAGTCATCATCGAGCGGTGTACGAAAGATGAGACTTACTTGGTGTACTTCAATAACTCGGACTCTGCCTCGAAACTGAATCCGCTCGGTTATACAGGAGCCGCCACGGACCTCTTGCATGACCGTGACCTCGACTCACTCGAAATCGAACTCGCTCCATTCAGTGCTGCTATTCTGAAATTGAAATAAATTCGAAAATCACCTGATTCCTTCGGGTGATTTTTTTGTTGAAAATAATTTAGCAAACCCCTTTCTTTTTCATTTCATAAGGAGTAAGATGACCTTTGACATTTTTATAAAACAAATAGTTAATAGAAAGAATTATAGAAAAAAGGGAGAATACACTACATGCAGACGAAACAAACGGAACAGCTCACCCTGTTCAAACTGTCGTGGCCGATTTTCATCGAACTTGCCCTCCATATGGGAACCGGGATCATCGCCACATTGATGCTCGCTCACTACTCAGACGCTGCCGCTTCGGCCGTCGGGGTTGCCAACCAAATCTTAAACGTGTTCTTAATTGTCTTTAGTGTGACGTCTGTCGGGGCGACCATTTTGATCGGTCAGGCCATCGGGGCACAGCGCATGAAGAAGAGTCGCGACTTCGCCCGCTCCGCCGTCAGTTTGAACATGTGGCTTGGTGCGATTATGGTCGTCGTCATCTTCTTGTTCGGTGAAACGTTCTTACGCCTGTTCGGTCTATCAGACGAACTGTTTGCGCACGGGCTGTTGTTCCTGCAAATCGTCGGCTTGTCGTTATTCACCGAAGCACTGATCATGGCGCTCAGTTCGATCCTCCGGAGTCACGGTATGACGAAGCACGCTATGCTCGCGACGCTTTTGATTGATATCATCACCGCTGTCGGTGCCATTTTTGCCGTTACCGGCTGGTTGGGACTTCCGGTCACAGGTGTTGCCGGTGTCGCTTGGGCCATCGTGATTGCACGATTCGCCGCTATGGTTCTCTTGTTCTGGCTCGTCAAGCGGAAGCTGATGATCCGCTTCCCGTTAAAAGAAGTGATTCGTCCGAAGAAAGACGACATCCAGTCACTCCTTCAGATTGGAGTCCCTTCTGCCGGAGAGAATTTATCGTATCAGGCATCCCAAATTATCATCACTGGATTTATCGCGACGATGGGCGAGGCTTCCCTCGCTGCTCGCGTGTACGTGATGAACTTGTCAATGCTTGCCTTCTTGTTCACCGTCGCCGTCGCGCAAGGAACCCAGCTTTTGATTGCACGGGATATTGGGGGGAAACGGTTTAAAGAAGCCTATCATCGTGCCGTCAAGACATTGAAGATTGCCATGTTCGCCTCGTTCGTCGCCTCTCTCGGTTTAGCGGTGTTCAGCGAATCGCTACTCGGTCTCTTCACATCAAACCCTGACATCATCGCGGTCGGTGTGCCAATCTTATGGGCGACGCTCATTTTAGAGCCGGGTCGCGCCATGAACATCGTCTTGATGGGGTCATTGAAGTCTGTCGGGGACGTCCGCTTCCCGGTCATGATAGGAATTGCCTCGATGTGGGGCGTCGCCGTGGCGTTCAGCTACTTGTTCGGTCTTCAAATGGGACTCGGCATCCTTGGGATTTGGCTCGCCTTCTCCCTCGATGAGTGGTTCCGCGGATTCTTCGCGTTCCGTCGTTGGAAATACGGGACATGGCAACAAAAAGGCTTCCAGTTCGAAGCAAAATCAACCACGTAAAAAAGCGGCCGCAGCCGCTTTTTTCATTTCATCAAGAATGCCTGCATCGCTTGGCGGTGCACGTCCGTGTCCCCACACTTCCGTTGCCATTTGATTTCTTCATTCAATCCGTCCTCAAATGAAGCGGCTCGCATGAGCGCCTTCATCCCTTGAACAGCGACCGGTGATTTCCTAGCGAGTGTCTCCGCATATGAAGTCAATCGCTCCGTATACATCGCATCTTCCACGAGCTCAGTGACGAGCCCGAATGTACGCGCGGCATCCGAGTCAATCGTACTGCCACTCCAGAGCCAATCTAATGCGAGGTCGTCGCGCATGAGTCGACGTAAGTGATATGGGCCGCCCGCATCCGCGACCAACCCGATTTTAATGAACGCCGAGCTGAACTTCGTCGACTTGGCGACGATTCGAACGTCTGCCGCGAGTGCCAAACTGAGTCCTGCTCCAGCCACGACACCGTGAATCCCTGCGATGAGTGGTTTCTGACATGAGAAAAGCGTACGTACGAGTGGATGATACACGTCTTCTAAATATTCCCCATAGTCCGCATCGCTCTCGATCGTTAAATCTTGTCCGGATGAGAATGCTCGTCCCTCTCCGACAAGAACGATGACACGAACCGCGTCGTCCTGTTCAAATGTGTCGATTGCCGTTTTCATTTCACGAAGCAACGTCTCGTTCAAGGCGTTTAGCTTTTCAGGTCGGTTCAGTTTCAACCACCCTACTCCATTGTGTGTCGTCAATTGAATCGTCTCCATTTTCATTCCCCTTTCAAAATGAATCACTGTTCATTTCTTCGTCATTCCTTCAAACTCCTTCCTTTACTGAAAAGTTTTTTGAAGTTCAATTGCCGGGAAGTTGGTTGATTTGCTATTCTAAAAGGAGTCGGTCACGAAAGGATGAGTCAGATGCAACTGACAAACGCCGCTCGGCAACTGAAACAGAAGAAGATTCCGTTCACCTATCATACGTATGAAGTTGATGACACCGATGTCTCAGCTAAACATGTGGCGATGACATTGAATAAACCGCTCGACGAACTGTATAAAACGATTTGTCTCATGAACGAGAAAAAGCAATATGCCTTCTTTCTCATCTCTGGAGAGCGTGACATCGATTTAAAAGCAGCCGCAAAAGCTTGGGGGGCGAAGAAAGCATCGACCGTCCCGATGAAAGAGCTCGAGACATTGACCGGTTATATTCGAGGAGGAGTCTCTCCGATTGGGGCGAAGAAGCCGTTCCCTGTCTATCTGCACGAAGCAGCTCAAGACAGAGAGACGATCACCATTTCTGCCGGAAAACGCGGCTATCAAATCGAATTAACACCTGAAGATTTACTGCAATTTACAAACGGGCACTGGTTCAGCCAATGACCTTACTGGGGGCAAAATTATGTGGAAAGAACGTATCCGTTCGTGGGTCCCAAACTCCTTTACGTTCGGAAATTTATTTTGTGGTGTCGTCGCCATCGTCTACGCCGCACGTGGTGACTTCTCAAACGCCACACTGTTAATCATCATCGCGATGATGCTCGACAGTTTAGACGGGCGCCTCGCCCGTATGCTCGGGGTCGCTGGCGATTTTGGGAAAGAATTGGACTCACTCGCTGACATCGTAACGTTCGGGGTCGCACCGGCGATGCTCGCTTATTACACCTTCTTTATTGATTACGGCAATTATGGATTGTTTTTTGCGGCACTTTTCCCGCTATTCGGCGCCTATCGTCTGGCTCGCTTCAATTTATCTGCGACAAACGTTGCAGCGAGTTACTTCTCTGGTGTCCCGATCACGGCCGCCGGGGGACTTCTCGCTGTCATCACAACGTTCGGTGACCGCGTCAGTGAACTGTTGACACCGATTTTCTTCACGGGGCTCGCCTTGTTGATGGTCAGCCGTGTTCGTATCCCGAGTTTTAAAGATGTACCATTGCCACGTCACTCGTTCATCATTACCATCAGTCTCGTCTATGTGACGTATATGATGTTCGCACGTTGGAAAGAATGGCCGACATTTTGGTTCATCGCCATCCCGTTCTATGTCTTATTCATCGCCTTCTCGTTCGTGAAAAGACGAAAACGGATGGCCAATTGAGAGTCTCGTTCAGCGAGGCTCTTTTTTGTACATGTATTTGTTAGACGAAGACTTCAATGAGCTTTAGAATAAAAAGTAGAGGTGATGGAATGAAAGTGTATCCGTTTATTTGGAAATGGTTTATTGTTTGGTATTTCATTGGGTTGATTTTAGTTGGATTCGACCTGCTTCCACCTTGGCTCGAGTGGGCAAACCCCGTCTTTTTATGGCTAGCCGGGGCGATTGGTGGAACGATTCTTTATCAAGGAATTCGACAAGGAGCTTGGATTGTTCCGTTTATTTTCTTCGGTTCAATCGCCGTTGAAACACTCGGCGTAAAGACGGGATTCCCGTTCAGCGAATACGTTTATGCTGAGGCGTTCGGTCCGACAGTGTTTGGAGTCCCTGTCACAATCGGTGCGGCATGGCTTGCCGTGATCGGCTCTAGTTTTGCCGTTGCCCGTCTCTTCACATTCCGCCACAATATTTTATGGCTCGTTCCGATTCTCGCTGTATGGCTCGATATGGCAATCGATCCCGTAGCGGCAAACGTGAAAGGCTACTGGGAATGGGCGAATGACGGCTTATACTATGATATCCCGACACAAAACTTTATCGGTTGGTTCGGGTTATCCCTTATTTTCTCATGGTTGTTACAGCGTCACGAACGCGCTGTTGATTCCTTGTTCATCCGGCACGGCGTCTATTTGTTCGTCATGCTTCACGCACTCTTCGGTGTCACGGCTGTTAATGCAGGTCTCTATGGCATCGGGCTCCTCAGCATCCTCACATCCGGAGTGATTCTACTTGAAAGGAGGGGTCGCGATGATCGAGTCACACAAAAAGAAATGGTTCAATAACCTGTTCTCGACGTTCGTGCGGGAACGTCAAATACGTCCCACCTTCCATAACATTTATATCCGAACGGACGACGTTCCGACCCCCGGATTATTTTTAAGTACACATAGCGCGTGGTGGGACGGTCTCATCATGTATATGATCAATGAACATTTTTTACGACACGATATTCATGTGTTGATGGATGAGGATGGACTACGTCGTTTCCCGTTCTTTCGACACCTCGGTGCCTTCTCGGTGAAAAAAGGAAGTCTCTCCGATGTACGGGCCTCACTGGCTTATGCGAATGAATTGCTCGCGTCCGGGAAATCCGTCTGGATGTTCCCTCAAGGACAAGAGATGCCACAGGAACTTCGACCTGTCGAAATCGAGTCTGGCGCAACGTTGTTACTGAACAACCGCCCCGTCCAATTATGCGCCATGTACTATTCGTTTGAGAACCATGCGGAACCCCTTGTATATGTCCGCTTTCGAACAGTAGTCGTGACGTCGATGACACGACGAGCTCAGAAGCAGGAAATCGCGCAAGCACTCGAGGCGCTCTATGACGACGTGCGACAAGACGCCATCATTCGGTCTGATGCCTATGTGCCGCTCTTTCGACCACGTCGTAATCTTGCTGAATGGACAGAAATGATGTTCCGACTTGGGAGGGGACGTTCATGATCTTATGGCTGCTCACCCTCTCGATGTTTATCTTTACCCTAATCAATCTTTCGTTCTTGAGACCGCTCGCCGACCCAGGACGCACACCGGCGACAGCCGTCTGCATCCCGATGCGCAATGAGTCGCGTCACGTCGATCGACTGATTTCGAACTTAAAGCAGGCGATACCGGAAGGGACTCACGTCTATATCTACGAGGACCGCTCTGAAGATGATACATATGAAAAATTGAATCATGCAATTGGGAGCGATACCCGTTTTACCGTCATCCAAGGTGTTCCTTTGCCCCATGACTGGGCCGGAAAAGTTCATGCTTGTCATCAACTAGCATCACGCACGACTGAACCGTATCTTCTCTTTTTAGATGCGGACGTCACGATCGATTCGAGTTTTATCGCCCGCATGCATGCCACGCTCGCTCGAGAGCAGGCCGTCTTTTTATCAGGTTTCCCTCAATTTCCGACGTCAACATTTCTCGGGAAATTGTTGATTCCGATGCAACACGTGCTCATCGCCCAACATCTGCCTTTGTTTTGGCGTAAAGTGAAACACCCCGCATTTGCCGCGGCGAATGGCATGAACGTACTCGTCGAGCGGAACAGCTACGAGGAAGTTGGCGGACATGCTGCTATTCGAACGTCGTTGATTGATGATATCGATTTATGTCGAACGTTCAAACGTCATCAAAAAGTCACGTCACTCGTTCAAGTCTCCCCGTTCATCTCCTGCGACATGTATGAAACGAATGAAGAAGTGTGGACCGGGTTTTCAAAGAACGTATTCAAGGGAATGAATGAATCAGTAGGACTCGCCTTGTACTTCATGACATATTACGGCATCCAGTTGACGGCTATGCTCGCTTGGATCTTTTCACCGAGTTGGCAGACGATTAGCGCAGCGATTTTCGTGCTCCTCGCGCGTCTCGCTGTCGATCTGAAATCAAATGGGTCCGGTACATGGTACCATCCACTCAGTTTAATCGCTTACTTGACCTTACTCGGGAACGCCGTCATTCGTAAATGGAGACGGTTGCCCATCACGTGGAAAGGTCGTCACTATTCCTAAGCAGACGTCTAAAGGGGGACAATTGTATGAAACAAATCGTAGTGATTGGGGCTGGTCTCGGTGGACTAAGCGCCGCCGTCACGCTCGCAGCACGAGGTTATGACGTCACGGTCATTGAAAAGAATCAACATGTCGGTGGCAAACTCATGCCCATTATAACCGACGGTCACCGGTTCGACTTTGGTCCAAATACGATCACGATGCCGGATGTATTTCGTTCAGTCATTCGAAATAGCGGGGCCAATCCGGATGACTATTTTGAGTTAATCAAGCTCGATCAACATACCGTCAACCACTACACAGACGGGTCATCCTTCACGTTCAGTGCCGATCGGGCAAAACTTGAGGTCGAAGTACGGCGTTTGACCGGTGACCAGTTGAAACACAATCAGATGCGTGCCTATCTAGATGAAGCGGAAAAGCTGTTCGACATTGCGAATAAGCGCTTCTTCACACAAATGGACACAAAGTTGGATCCCGGTCTTTGGGCGGACATGGTCAAAGTGCATCCACTTCAAAGTTTGCACGCCCTTCACAAGAAGTATTTCAAGGACCCACGCATTATTCAGGCGCTCGACCGCTATGCGACGTACATTGGTAGCAGCCCATACGTGACGCCAGGTACGTTCGCCCTTATCGCACATTTGGAATTGAATGAAGGTGTCTATTTTGCGAAAGGTGGAAACTGGAATATCGCAAAAGGGTTCGCCAAACGTGCGAGCGAACTCGGAGTGACGTTCCGACTCGGTCATGAAGTGACGAAAATTGATGTGTTGAACGGAAAAGCACATGAGGTCGTCGTCGATGACCAAGAAGTCATCTCGTGTGATGCCGTTCTTCTCAACGGTGAACTCTTGACGCAATACCCGCGACTCGTTGACGCGAAAGACCGCCCATCTTTCCCAGTCCCGACACGCGATACCGTCGAACCTTCGATTTCCGCATTCGTCATGATGGTCGGATTGTCCAAACGATTGAATTTGGCACACCATAACGTCTATTTCTCAGACGACTATGAACGGGAATTTAAAGCACTTTTCCAAGAAGAACGTTATGCAGACGAACCGACAATCTATATTTCGAATTCATCCGCAACCGATCCGTCGATGGGCGAGGCAGGAGACAACCTGTTCATCCTCGTCAATGCTCCGGCACATCTGACCGAAATTGATGCAGATACGTATGAGCATTTGATTCGAAGACGATTACGTATGTTCGGTGTGGATTGGGAAGAAGAAGAGGTGCTCTACCATAAGCGGGTGACCCCACAAGATTTGACTCGCGATTTTTATGCGTATTATGGCGCACTTTATGGCACGTCGGCCAACTCGAAAAAAGGGGCATTTTTTAGACCTGCACCGCGATCGACAGATGTATCGAACATCTGGTTCGCTGGCGGTTCCACTCATCCTGGCGGTGGCAGTCCGATGGTGACGCTTTCAGGACAATTCGCTGCACGATCGATGTTAGAGGACATACCTCTGACAATATGAACATTTTGTGAACGCGAGTTTCGACACTTGTCGACAATTGAAAGACGTGATAATATCATATTCGAGTTCAATCAGTTCTGTAGCGTTTGTTACACCTGTAGCGATCGAATGGCTTCCCCGAGCCTCATCGCGTTTTGAACTTGTCACACCCGAGAAAAAGTGATGAGCGAGTTTCCCCACTCGTATCCCGTAGTTGAGACAGCTTGCGTATGATGTTCCCCCTTAGTCCATCAAGCATCCTGTTTCGACGAAGATGCCCCAACTGATTCATTCCCCATGAATCCCGGCACATCTTTAGGGCTTCATCACAAACCGATTCATTCGTTTCCCCGATGAATGAATCACATAACGCTTACGCCACTTTTGGTCCCCCGCCAAAAGTGGTTTTTTTGCGTACAAAAAACTGTAGACGCCATCGAGCGTCTACAGGGAATCGAATCGCTTATAATTTTGCCAACAACTTTCCTTTTTGTAAGGTCGATACGTATGCCCGCTTTGTGAAGACGTCATGTCGATTCGCACGTGCCGCATCAAGAATCCCTTCATAGAGAAGAGCCGCTGCTTGTACCGGCTTTCGACTCGCGAGTGGATACAGATGATGGGTTTCGCGTGCCCGTTCATACAAGAACTCTGCACGATTCGCCAACGCCTCCCATAGATCGATAAAGACAGGGGTCACTTCTCGTTGGTGTAACATCGCTTCACTCACACCGTACTGACGCATCATCGTACGGGGTAAATAGATGCGGTCTCGATTCAAATCTTCACCGACATCACGTAAAATATTGGTCAGTTGCATCGCAATGCCAAGGTCGATGGCGCCTTGCCTTAGCTGACGTGTCGTCGCAGCGTCCTGATTTGGGACAAGGATCGGGAGCAGCATCAGACCGACCGTGCTCGCTGCATAATAGCTATACTGCTCGGTCTCTTCGAGCGTTTCATACCGCGACTTATGTAAATCCCATTTCATCCCTTCCGCCAATTCAAAAAATGGTTCGACGTCCATGTCATAGCGTTTCCACACATCACGAAGGGCAACCCATAGTGCTTCATCTTGGTCGTAACCAGCTAAAAAGCGGTCGAAGTCATGCAAAAATGCTGCCAAACTCTCTTCTGGACGGTCTGATTCATCGACCGCATCATCGAGGGTGCGACAGAAAGTATATACTGCCATGACCGCTTGACGGTCTGGTTTTGAGAGCAAAGAGAAGGCCCGGTAAAAGGTTAACGAGCCCTTCTTCATGATTTCCTCACATTGACGATACGCTTCTTGTGTCGTCACGATGCATTGCCCCCATTTCTTCTTCCATTTTTTTCACAAGTAATTGCGACCCAATCATAACGATGGGGACGCCACCGCATGGATGGACGGATGCGCCCACCGCATAGAGGCGTTCGATTTTCGCGAATGGTCTCGCTTGTGGTTTGAAGGCGGCTGACTGAGATAACTTTGGTGCAATCCCAAAACTTCCTCCTTCGAACAATCCGAATCGCTCAGCATCCATCGGTGTCCGGACTTTCATCTCGATGACGCGTTCACGAAAATCAGGCATGAATGCCTCGATTCTTCCTAATAGGTGTTCGATTGTCCCTTGTGCCTCAAAGTCTTCTCGTTCCAATTTTCGAGGAACCGGGACAAGAACATATAATACACTCGTTCCTTCTGGCGCGAGGGTTGTATCCATTCGCGATGGATTAAAGGTGTACATCGCTGGATACTCACTTAGTTTACCATCCTCGAAGATCGTACGCATCGATCCTTCAAAATCATTCGGTAAATCGAATTGGTGAACCGGTAAGTCGAGTTCGCCGTTGACGGTGAAATAAAGGAGTAACGTACCGCTTGACGGTTCATACGTCTTTGGCGTCACACCATCAATCAGGCGCTCCATGAGTGGAAAATCACCGTTCACGACGACTGCATCATACGGTACATATTCGTCATTTACCGTGACTCCATTGGCCACCCCGTCCGTGACATGGACACGATTGACGGTAGCATTCATCTCGAAACGAACACCTCGACGCTTCAACTCTTGTTCCATTTTCGTCGCCAGCGAAAAATATCCTCCTTTTACATACCAGACTCCTTCTTCTTGTTCACGATAAGGAATGAGTCCATATAACGAAGGAGTGGCATAAGGATTTCCGCCGATATAGAGCGTTTGTAAACTATAGGCGACACGTAAACGTTCGTCTTCAAAGAAGCGTTTCATATTCGCATGAGCCGTCTCATATGCTTTTAACCGCATGAGAAGGAGAAGTAGTTTAGGCTCGAACAACTCCGCTTTTGAGGCATAACTACGATCTAAAAACGTATCGAAGCCAATCCGATACTCTTCTTTCTTTTGGGACATGTACTGACGGAAGGCATCTCCTTCGCCGAAAGTTCGTTCGATTTCTTCCGCCTGTCTCTCGATTTCCCGATATTTATAGAACGATGTCCCGTCTTGATAACGTAAGCGATAAAGCGGATCGACTTCAATCAACTCCACTTCATGTTCAGGAAGACCCGCCTCAATCAGTTGTTGTTTCAGTTTACTCGGCAATAAGACGATGGTTGGACCTTCATCGACTTTCGCCCCATTATCGAATTCAACGTAGTTCAAGCGTCCACCGACCCGGTCCTCTTTCTCATAAATCGTGATTTGAAGTGACGGATTGCGTTTCGTCAATAAGAGGGAGGCATAAAGTGTACCGACCCCTGCTCCGACAAAGCTAATATTCATCGGCCGACACCTGCCCGGTCACGCAAAAGGTTCGTCGTGATCCGCGCTGATTCAAAGATGGTCGGCAGCCCACTTCCTGGGTGGGTCCCACCCCCGACGAGCCAGACGTTGTCGAGCTCTTCGAATTGGTTATGCGGGCGGAAATACATCATCTGCGATAAGTTGTGCCCTAGATTGAACGTTGCACCTTCATATACACCAAACGCTTCCCAGTCCTCAGGCGTCAACGCCTCCATCACCTCGATGTGTTGACGGATGTTTCGGTAAGGGGAACGTGTCTCAAGCGCGTCGAGAACGCGCTCTGTCATGGTCGCTTGTAACGTCTCCCACGGGAGGCCAGATAAATTGTTCGGCACCGGTACGAGAACGTAAAGCGATGACTTGCCAGGAGGCGCAAGTGTCGGGTCGATGCGTGAGGCATTCTGTACATAAAACGAGAAGTCCTCGCTCAATTTCAATTCTTGTGTCATCTCTTTGACATTCAATTCATAATCGTCCGCGAAGTGAATCGAGTGATGCGCCACATCTTCGTAGACATGGTCGAGCCCGAGATAAAGCATGAATGTCGAGCACGAGTAACGCTTCTTCTTGAGTTGAGTCGGACTCCACTTCGTTAGTTTACCGTCTGGAACGAGCGACGTCATCGCATGTGCGAAGTCAGCACCAATCACGACTTCATCAAACGCATAATGGACACTCCCGGACACGAGACCGGTCACGTTTTGATCATCCATGAGAAGACGCTCTACCGGTTCGCCTAAACGAATGACGCCTCCCTCTTCTTCAATCACTTTCGCCATCGCATGACACAGCTGGTTCACTCCGCCAATCGGGTGATGCACTCCGTAGGCGTGTTCCATGTAAGACAAGATGGAGAATCCACCCGGACATTCCCAAGCGGACATCCCCAAATATTTAGCCTGAAACGTGAACGCATACTTCAGCTCTTCGCTCGTGAAGTACTCGGACAAGACGTCATAAAGCGATTTACCGATCGAGAGGAACGGTAGCGCCTTGAGCACGCGTAACGAGACATAGTCGGTAAGCTTGTCATGTGCGGTCTGAAGCACAGGCATCAATTTAGACAGTTTGATCGCCTGTTCACTCATGAACCGTTCGTAACCTTCGCCATTCCCCGGAAATTGTTCTTCGATGGCGCGATACATCTGATCACGATCTGTTGTCATCGAGAGTTGACGCGTCCCACGGTCGAAGTACAAATCATACATCGGCTCCAACTGCTTCATCTCGACATAATCATGCAGATTACGCCCTGTCTCTTCAAAAATTTCTTCTAAAATATAAGGCATATTCAAAAACGTAGGTCCTCGGTCGAACGCAAATTCACCTACTTCTAAGCGCGACGTTCTTCCGCCTACAAACGGTTGTTTCTCAAATACGGTGACGTCTACACCGCGATGCGCCAGTAGCATCGCTGCAGCCAACCCACCTGGTCCTGCCCCAATAACGGCAACTCTTTGTTTCGACACACTCAACAACTCCCTATGTGAATAGTCTCTTATGCTTCTCTATCATTATAGGAATGACGGGAGACAAGTTCAATTTTGAATCGGTTGATTGAGCAGGTTCGTCTTTCCTCGCTCAGCGATGACGATATACCAAGAACCTTCCGGAATGAATGGGATGAAGCGGATTTGATCAAAACCTACTTCTTGCATCTGCCGGCGCAATCGTGGAATGGTCGGAAGCGGGTACAGATTATCGTGGAGTGTCATGAACGCATTGAACGCGGAAGCGAATCGTCCACCGAGCGCTGTTTCGGCGAGCGGGGTCACGAGAATGGCGACACCCTTTTCTTCTAAACGCTCCCGTAGTCTCTCAAGCAACTTGATACGTTCTTCTGGTGAGAAGTAATACAGCATATTGTTCATCATCACCGCATCGAATTGCTCTTCTGTTTCCCAGTTCATGAAGTCAGCTACTTCGAAATGAATGTCGCCACTCTCGTCTCGCGAGCGTGCCTCTTCGATTACCTCTTCCTCTAAATCGATGCCTGTCAGTTCCCAACTCGGTTCGAGCGCTTGGAGTTTACGTAAGTAGCCGCCGTGCCCACATCCAATATCGAGCATCGATTCGACATTTGCCTGTCGTAAAAGTTGTTGCACGATTGGAAATGCGACCGTTTCGACGAGTGTCGATGTCTTCGCGACGACTTGACCGTGTTCAGCTCCATCAAACGTCTTTTGCTTCCCAGACTCTAGAAATTCCGGATAAGCGATTAACGCGGGGATATGAAGCTCCATCATTTCTTGAAGCATGAACCCGATGCTCCGTTCATCGTTACCGGATAATTGATATTTTAATCCACGCGTCGGATAGTAGCGCCAGCCTCTCTTTTTCAAATGACGGACGGCGACCCCGACTTCTAACCAACGCTCTAGCGCAAGTTGTGTCAATGGGCGTTTTAGACGTAAATTCATCTCCGCCATGCTCGCGCCACCTTGAAGCGCATCGAATAGTCCGAACTTGTAGCCGATATAGCCGTGCCATAAGGGTAAAAATGATTCAGTTTGTTTCATCCATTTCCGTGCGTGTAAAACTCGTGTCCATTCCATCATCTGTTGATCCATCGTTTCACCTCATCGTCGTAATTACTGATTTTTTTATTTTCCCCTAATAATTTGTGTACAAACAAAAAAATCCCACTTCGGTGTGCGAAGTGGGAACGTCTTATTGAATAAAGCTGTTGAAGAAAGATTGTCCATAAGGCAATGCATAGCCGATGAAAATCGTAATGAGTGCCAAGACGATAAACCCGCCAAATAGTCCGTTTGACGGTTTTTTCTTTTTGACTTTGACGAGCGTCATCTCACCGAAGATCAAAGTTAATAAACCGACCGTGATTTTCACGTGATAGAATGTCCCGCCACCATTCAACTGAAGGTAGAGATAAAGTCCTGTTCCGAATGCGATGAGTAACATGAGTCGAAACGCCATATGTGCGATCTTTCCACTCTTGTTGCCGTTCTTATAACCGATATAGGCCACGGCAAACAAAATAAGTAACAAAATCCAGCTCGTAACGTGCGTGTGCAAGAATGCAATCAGTGGCATTCAAATGCCCCCCTTTATGATGTTGTACAGTCTTCATTGTACACGAACTCTCTCCCGATTGGTCAAGCGAACGATTCTAAAAAATGAGCCATCCTCAAGGGATGGCCCATACATTATACAGGAGTCGTCTCTGCCTCTTGGACAGCGTACTCATAGCTTGGGATTTCAACGATGAACGTCGAGCCCTCATGCTGAATCGATTCTACATGGATTTGGCCGTTGTGACCACGGACGATTTCCTGACAAATCGGTAATCCGAGTCCCGTACCGCCGATTTCACGACTGTCGGAGTTGTCGACACGATAAAACTTATCAAATAAGCGATCGAGCGCGTCACTTGGAATCCCGATTCCTTCGTCCATCACTTTAATGGACACGATTTGCTCGTGATGCGCAAGTTCGACCGTGATTTTTCCACCTCTTGGAGAATACTTCACGGCGTTCGACAATAGATTACTCATCAACTGTTTGAACTTCTGGCAATCGACGAATAATTCATATGGACGTGCATCATCTGCAATCAATTCGAATTCATGTTTCAACGACGATGCCTCATAGAACGTCAACATGTCTCGGACGACCGGCTCGATATCAAGCTGTTCCCGGTCATACATTTGACTACCGGATTCCATTCGTTGCACATCGAGGAAGTCGTTGACGAGATGTGTCAGACGCTCCGTCTCGGAGTGAATGGTCTCCAAGTATTTAGCTTGTTTTTCATTCGGCAACTGTTTTTTGACCATCAATTCCGTGAATCCATAGATGGACGAGAGCGGCGTACGCAGTTCATGCGAGATGGTTGAGATAAACTCACTCTTCAATCGCTCCGCCTCTGTCTCACTCGTGATATCTCGGAAGACGAGAAGCGTACCTTTTGAAAGTCCGCCGACAATGATGCGCTCTGCATACATCTGCAAGTTCATTTCGCCCTTACGAATCGAGAAGCTTACACTGTCATGTGGGAAATCTTCGGTGAACAGGCGATTCGTATACTTCGTAAAGTCCTCCGCTTGATCGACCGTTTCAACAAGACGATTCCGCCATTCTTCCCACGTTTCTTCTTCAAGGTCCAGTGAACTGACGTCACTTAACTCAGGGAACATCTCATAGAGTGGACGGTTGACGAACACGTCATTCGTCGAGTGGTCGATGTAGACGACCGCTTCTCGAATCGAATCGAGAATTCGCTCCGTCTTTCCTTTCTCCCGTTTCATCTCTTCAAATAGACGCATCCGTAAGAGAGAAAGCGAGAGCTGACGAGCGAATGACATGATGTCGCCCATCTGGGTTTGGGTGAAACGATCTTTGTATCGGACCAGATAGATGAAGGCAATGATTGAATCATCTGTCGGGTCATGGACCGGTACCGCCGTCTCAAACATATAGTACGGATACGGGAGCGGATGGTCGCTCGCGACTTGTTTCGACGAGTGTACCGTCGTCTTCAATGTCATTGCGCGCGTCAATACGGAATTTTCGCTATCGAGCAACTGACGAGACAACGTGTCGTTCAAGCCGTGGCTCGTCACGCGATACGTGCCGGACTCATCCACAAACACGAGTGCACCGACCTCTGAATCTGTAATCGTGACCAGTTTCTCGATGATTTCCGGATAGGCCGTAAGCGAATCGCGTGATGCTAACGTCTCCGTCAATTCATTCCGATACGCGAGGTGTTGCTCGTTTTGTTGCGTCTGTTCTAAAATTTCTTCTAGTTCTTGTTGCTGTGCCTGCAACTCTTCTTGTTGTGCAATCAATTCTTCTTGTTGCGCCTGTAGTTCGTGGTTCTTCTCAATCAAATGACGTTCGTTGTCACGAAGTGTCTCAGCCATCTTATGGAACGATCGAGACATCGTCCCAATCTCATCTTCTCGTTTCATCTGATCGCTCAAATCAACGATTTCCCCTTTTAACAAGCGGTTCGATGCGATGGAAAGTCGTGAAATCAAACGTGTTTGACGGCGTAGGAACGGCTGGACAAACAATAAGATTAATACGGCGAACGAGGCGATGCTCATGATCCACAAGAATTGAAGCATATTGTTGTTCTGTCGCCATTCAGCGTAGACGGCCTCTTTTTCAGATGCCATCAATTTACGATATTCCCCGAGCGCAGACTCTACCTCATCAATCGGTCCGAGGATGTCGATTCCGCGTTGCGGATTAAATTGGACAAGCCCTTGATCAATCAGGCGCTGAGCCGTCGGCAACTCGGCAATCGTTTGGGCATCGATAAACGTCTCTGTGACTTCCCCATCTTGTTGCGCTTGGGCATATTCATACGTCACCGGAATGATCACATCATAGTAAAAGTCGTGGAATTGCTGAAGATCTTCTGCGAACAGCTCACCTTGACGCGTCTGGACTTGTGTTTTGAACCAATTGATTTCTTGTTGAAACTTCGCCTCGTTCGCACTTGAACGTTCGAGCGACGCGGTGTCACCGAACAAGAGATAGCCTCGTGTATCATATTGGTCAGCCTGCCACTCATCCCAAAGCGTAGTCAAACGGTTAACGCGTTCGTCTAACTGACGTAATCTCGCTTCATTCGCCTCTAAGCGGTTCTCGATGTAGACATATGTCAATGCCGATCCGACCAATGCAATGACGAGGAAGGAATAAAGGACGACCATGATGTCGCGTCCGAGTTTTTGTTTAAACCACCTTTTCACTTCACGATGCCTCCTATGATTTTGACGAGTTCAAGTGGGCTGAACGGTTTAGAAATGAAGTAGTCGACACCAATCTCGTTCGCGCAATCACGGTCAGATTGTTGGCTTTTCGCCGTCAACATCATCACTTTCGTCTCTTGCCGCCCTGGTAACTTCCGTACTTTTTCAATCACTTCAAGCCCTGTCATGCCGGGCATCATATGATCCACAATGACCAAATCATATTCATTTTCTTCAATCAATCGATAGGCCTCAATTCCATCTTGTGCCTCGTCGATGTCATATCCTTCATCTTCTAATGTATCCATAACAAGCATGCGTAGCACTTCTTCGTCTTCCGCAAGTAAGATTTTAACCATAATTGTTCCTCCATTTTTTATCCCATTTTTTTATTTTAACGGATTTGTAATTGTTACACAAAATAAAAAGACGTACGAAACTCATCTCGTACGTCTTTTGCCTAATCACATTGCCCCAAAACCTGTATTCTAGTTATACGACTTCTTTTTCAGCGAACTGACTATTGTAAAGTTCTTCATAAAAACCACCAGCTTCAAGAAGCGATTCATGTGTTCCTTGCTCAATGACCCGACCTTGGTCCATAACCAAAATCAAATCCGCATCTTTGATGGTCGATAAACGGTGAGCGATGACGAAACTCGTCCGCCCGTTCATCAGCCGTTTCATCGCCTGTTGAATCAAAATCTCAGTACGCGTATCCACACTCGACGTTGCTTCGTCTAAAATCATAATCGGTGGGTTCGCCAATACTGCTCGCGCAATCGTCAGTAACTGTTTTTGACCTTGTGAAATGTTATTGGCCTCTTCATTCAACACGGTGTCGTATCCGTCTGGCAATGTTCGAATGAATGCATCCGCATGCGCCGTTTTCGCCGCGTTGACGATTTCCGTCTCAGTCGCACCCGTTTTCCCATAGGCGATGTTATCACGAATCGTCCCGTTGAATAGCCACGTGTCCTGTAAGACCATTCCGAACGTATGTCGCAAATCTTGTCTCGACATTTTACGCGAGTCTTTCCCATCGATGAATATCTCTCCACCATTCAACTCATAAAAACGCATGAGGAGATTAATCAACGTCGTTTTGCCGGCGCCTGTCGGACCGACGATGGCCACCGTTTGGCCCGTCAACACATCGAGATTCATATCTTGAATGAGTAGGTCGTCGCCGTATCCGAAATCGACATGACGGAACGTGACATTTCCTTCGGCACGTTCTAATTGATAGGTCGTCACATCTTTCACTTCTTCTTCTTCATCCAGCAGTTCAAATACACGTTCCGCCGCGGCAACCGTCGACTGGACGATGTTCGCGATATTCGCTGTCTGGGTGATTGGTTGGGTGAACTGACGTGTATATGTGATAAACGCTTGAATGTCCCCGATGGAGATGCTGCGCTGCGTGACCAAAATACCGCCGACGACACTAATCAATACATAGCTGATGTTCCCGATGAACATCGTCATCGGCATGATGATTCCGGAAATGAATTGCGCTTTCCGTCCTGCATCGTAAAGCTCCTCATTCACATCGTCAAACTCACGCACAGCTGTCTCTTCCCGACCAAACGCTTTGACGACCGCGTGCCCTGTATACATTTCTTCCACATGGCCGTTCAGTCGTCCAAGGTGACGCTGTTGATCGGAAAAATATTGTTGCGACCGTTTCAAAATCGGACGAATCGCAAAAATCGTGAGCGGAAGGGACACAAGAGAGATGACCGTCAACAGAGGACTGATCGACAGCATCATAATCAAAATCCCAATGATGGTGACGATGGAAGTAATGAATGACGTGACACTCTGTTGTAGCGTACTCCCAATCAAGTCGATGTCATTCGTCACCCGGCTCAATGTCTCCCCGTTCGAGCGTCCGTCATAATACTTGAGCGGAAGTCGTTCTAACTTTTTGTTCACGTCTTCGCGCAAATCATAGACCGTTTTTTGGGCAACACCGGACATCAAATATTGTTGCACGTAGTTGAATAGACTACTGATGACGTAAAGGCCAGCGAGGAGCGACAAAATTTGTCCGATTCTCGTGAAATCAATTTCTGCCCCTGGCACACCTGTAAACTTCGCATATGCCCCTTCAAACAGTTCGGTGATGGCGATTCCCATGATTTTCGGACCGGCAATCATAAAGATTGTACTTAAAATCGCCGCGACAAACACAGCAATCAACGTGTTTCGCCGTGGTTTCAAATAGGCAAGCAAACGACGGAACGTGACTTTGAATGCTTTTGGCTTTTCGCCCATCATCATCATATTTCCACCGCCCGGACCTCCTGGACCGCCGTGTCCCCCATGAGTTTGTCGCGTATTTGCTTGTTTCTCACTCATGCGATTTCCTCCTCAGACAATTGCGATTTCACGATTTCTTGATAGACCGCATTCGTCGCAAATAATTCCTCATGTGTCCCGACTCCGGCAACGGCTCCTTCTTCTAGAACGATGATTCGGTCGGCGTCCATGATCGTGCTGACACGTTGCGCAACAATCAGTACCGTCGCATCTTTCGTTTCTTCTTTTAACGCTTTGCGAAGGGCGGCATCCGTTTTAAAATCAAGTGCCGAGAAACTGTCGTCGAATACATATAAATCCGGTTTCCGAACGAGAGCTCGCGCAATCGACAGACGCTGTTTTTGACCACCCGACACGTTTGACCCACCTTGCTCGATCACAGCCTCATATCGATCTGGCATCTTCTCGATAAAGTCACTTGCCTGCGCGATGGATGCGGCATGAACGACTTCTTCCACTGTTGCCTCGGTCTTCCCATATCGAATGTTCTCAGCAATCGTACCTGTGAACAGCAACGCCTTTTGTGGAACGAACCCGATTTTCGAACGAAGTGCCTCTTGTGGAACCGCTTGGACATCAACACCATTCACGCGAATTGTCCCCGACGTCACATCGTAAAATCTTGGAATCAGATTGACGAGTGTCGATTTACCTGACCCCGTACCCCCAATCACCGCTGTGACCTCACCTGGATTCGCTGAAAAACTCACATCGGATAGCGCTGGTTCTTCAGCACCCGGATAATAGAAGGTCACGTGATCAAATACGAGTGTCCCTTGCTCAATGTCCGCAGTCTTTGTCCCGTCATCAATCAGTGAAGGTTTCATCTCGAGCACTTCGTTGATCCGGTTGGCAGACACAGAAGCCCGAGGAACCATGATGAACATGACTGATGCCATGACGAGCGCGAACATGATTTGCATGACGTATTGAATGAACGCCATCAAATCTCCGATTTGCATCGCACCGTTATCAATCCGAATCCCTCCGAACCAAATGACGCCGACAACCGTCAAGTTCATCACGAGCATCATGACCGGCATGAGGAACGCCATGATTTGGTTCACTTTGATTGAGACGTCCGTCAACCGTTCATTCGCCTTCGTCAATCGAACCTGTTCTTCTTTTTCACGGTTGAAAGCTCGGATGACACGGATGCCCGTCAGATTTTCTCGGAGAACAAGATTGAGCCGGTCCAATCGATTCTGTACCTTTTTAAACAACGGCATCGCCTTCCAAAAAATGAGGAAAATCGAGATGACGAGTACCGGCATTGCGGCAACAATGACAAGAGACAACGTCGCATCCTTCGAGGTCGCCATGATCAATCCACCGACAAACATGATCGGCGCACTCACAACCATTCGTAGCATCATGATGATGACCTGTTGCACTTGCGTGATGTCGTTTGTCGTCCGTGTGATGAGCGAAGCCGTCCCGACACGATCGAACTCTTCAAGCGAGAAGCGTTCCACATGATTGAACACACGTCTTCGTAAGTCACGACCAAATCCCATCGCCGCCTTTGAAGAATAAAAACTGGCCACAATAGCAGCAAGTGCTCCAAGTCCCGTCACACCAAGCATGATTCCGCCCATTTGCCAAATGTAGCCGGTATCGCCCGTCACGACCCCATTATCGATAATGTCCGCCATCAACGTCGGTAAAAATAAATCTGCTAACGACTGCGCGAACACAAACAATAAAACCATCAGAACAGCCCATTTATAAGTAACGAGACGTTTCAATAACTTAATCATGTCGACACACTCCTTCACAATCTGTGAGCCCTTCATTCAATCCATCCGCAATATGTTGATGGGCTGTAAGCATATGATGATACGTATCCTGATCGAGACGAGACAAAATTTGATTCAATTGATATTCCGTCCCTTCTTCTTGTCGCTCAATCTCCTCAATCAAGCGTTTACCTGATTGGTCAATGGTCAACACAACTTCTCGCCGATTATCCGGGTTGATATCCCGACGAATCAATCCTTTCTCCACGAGACCATCTAATGATTGACTTAACGTGCTCTTTGGCATTCTCGTTCGCTGAACCAGTTCCTTTTGCGTAATCGCACCCTGTTCATTCAACATCATCAGACCGTGCAGTTGAGGTAATGTGAGATCGTTTTGTTGCGCCGTCTGATGCATGAGACGAATCAGGACACGCTGCACACGCCAAAATGATTGCATCATCTCCCGTGCCCGATTTGTATTTGTCTCGGTCATTCTTATTCACTCCTTTATCGTTCCGAATCGAATTGTTCTAAACGGAACAATTCTTTATATAAAATAAATTACTCCTCTCCAACTCGATTGTCAACGAAATCGAATGTGAATTTGCACATAGGAAAAGAGCGATGTCCTATAGCTGACATCGCTCTTTATTTATTCACATTTATTTAGTCGACACGGTCACGATTTCCTGCAGATCAAGCGAATAAATCAAAGTTCGCTCGACCCGAATATTCCAGATCGTCTCAATCGCCTCTCGATATAATTGAAGTTGAATCGCATATCGATCTCGCAATCGCTCATGTGCCTCTTCCCGAGAATCGGATAGATGCGTGACAGCATCCGATTTATAATCGAGAAGCACATACGAATCCCCATCGAAATACAGACAATCGATAATCCCTTGGATCAAGACATGCTCATCCGTAAAGTGTCCATCCGGATTGACGCGTTCGGCCGGCACCGTGTAGGTGAAAGGTAGCTCTCGCCATGCCGTCCCTCGCTCTAGTGCACCAGCGAGCGCTTGACCGACTTCTGTTTGGAAAAACATCTCGATATCCGGGATGGCGAGGCGTGCCGTCTCTGCCTCGATCGGACTGAGCATCCCTTGCATTTCCCATTGATTGATTTGGTCGACAATCGGTTGGTTCGGGTCAGCCAGTTGGAAAATCAAGTGTAACGTCGTCCCACGTTCCGCACCGGTCTGTTTGACTTGACGCCATTTCGGTTCCCGATAAGGGGTATCGACCGGACGTACCGGATCTTCGAAAGCGGCCTGTTCGAGTTGCATCGCCCGCTTCAGTTCGGTCACCGTCTGTTTCGCCGCCGTACGTACCGCATCCTGCGCAGGGTATTCGTAGGTCAAAGCCCGCTTAACGGCACGAATCGTCTCTTCTTCATTTTGAATCGGAAAATCGATTGCTTCAAATCGTTGGACGTGGTGCAACTGTGCCATCATCTCTTGTAGAGTCGCAATCTCCGCAAGGTCCGCTTCTCCGATGACACGATAAATCCATGAAGTCGATTCTTGGAAAGTAGAGGGAACCGTGAAGCCGAATGATTCGATAAACGAAGTGGCACTCGGAAGGCGTAAAAGCGCCGGTGCAATCCAATCGAGATACGTTTTTGCCTCTCGCCTCGCCTCACTCGCCAATAGATCTCCAGATTGACCGACCTGAAGCCACTGCTGAAGGTGTTTGAGTGGTTCGCCTACCGTTCCCACGAGAATCAATTTTTCTTTCGCACGTGTCAAGGCCACGTAAAGCACGCGCATCTCTTCCGCTTTCATCGTCGCATCTAAATCTCGTCGAATCATCTCTTTCACGAACGTCTCCGATTTCGTACGTGTCACGACGTCAATCGCATCGAGTGAGATGCCGTACTGTTTGTGGAAAATGACACGTTGCATTTGATCGCGTTTATTAAATTGTTTTCCGAGTTGGGCAACAATCGTGACCGGAAACTCAAGTCCTTTCGACTTGTGCACGGTCATGATACGAACGACGTTTTCCTCGTCCCCGAGCGACCGCGCCTCTGACAAATCTTCACCAGTATCCTGTAGTCGGTCCATCACACGTAAGAAGCGATAAAGACCTCGATAGCCACTACGCTCATAGGCTAGGGCCCGGTCATAAAGTGCCTTCAAGTTTTCCTGCCGCCCTTTTCCTCCAGGTAATCCCCCTGAGAAGTCATAAAACCCGGTGTCATTGAATAACTGTTGAATCAATTCCGACAGGCTATGATTTCGTGCATAAGTACGCCAACGGGAGAGGCGGTCAAGCATCTCGCCACATTTTACGCCAAGCTCATCATCGTCATCCGCTTTCGCCTTGAGCGCCTCATAGAAAGAATTTTCTGATTCAAGTCGAATCCGTGCCAATTCACTATCATCAAAACGGAACATCGGGGAGCGCAGCGCACCGGCAAGTGGGATGTCTTGAAGTGGATTATCAATCACTTTCAAAAGTGCCAGGATCATCCGAATCTCGGTCGCTTGAAAATACCCGCCATCCGAGTCGGTGTAGGCCGGAATATTGTACTGTGTCAAAATATCCATCAATTGCTCCACACGTTCTTTTTTCGAACGAACGAGAATCACGATATCCCGATATTCACAGTTTCGGAGTTGACCAGTTGATTCATCCGTCACTTTAAACGGTTCGTCTCCCGATACGAGTTCTAAGATGCGAGTAGCGATCGCCCGCCCTTCTACTTCTTGCTTCGATAACTCACGACTCGCGCCATCGACTAAAATAAACTCAGGGTCCGCTGGAATCGGTTCATACTCACGTCCAGGAACAAGTTGTGCCGCCTCATCATATGCGATTTCGCCGACCTCTTCGTCCATGAGCTGGACGAACAAATCATTGATCCCGTAGAGGACTTCGGAACGACTTCGGAAATTTTGAGAAAGGTCGATCCGTTTCCCTGTGTTCGCCTGTCTAAAACGTGTCGCCTTATCGATGAAAAGACCCGGTTCTGCATGGCGGAATCGATAAATCGATTGTTTGATGTCGCCCACCATAAATAAATTCCCGATTTCCTCTCGTTCATTTGCGACCAGGTTGATGATTGTTTCTTGAATCTCGTTCGTATCTTGGTATTCATCAACGAGTACCTCAGCGAAACGTTCCTTATAGAGAGCTGCAACATCGGACGGTCCCCCATCTTGTCGTAAAATGGCGAGCGCATAATGTTCCAAGTCACTGAAGTCGACAAAGGCACGGTCGCGCTTCGCCTGCTCATAGGCTTGGGCGAACGCACGGACGGTTCGAACGAGTGTTTCAACGAGCGGTTGTTGCATCGAGACGCTCTCTAATAAGTCCGCCCCACTGACCCGAGCCTGTTCGACCGCTGCTGTCAATTTTTTCTTCGCTTGGTCGTAAGCCGGTTTGAGGATCTCGTGGTAAATCTGGTGCTCTTCTTTCTTCGGAACAGCCTTCATCGTGCCAAACTTCATCGCACGAGCCGCCGTCTCGAGTTCACTCCAGACAATGGTCTCCCCTTCAAGTTGTTCGAACGGAAAAATTGCTTGTCGGATGTTTTCAGACTGTGGCTCATACCCAGCGACCCGAAGCTCCGCTTCAAGTTTCCGAAGATCTCGTACGGCTTTTTTGATGTCATGCCACAGCATCTGTCCAAACTCAATCAGGATTGCTTCCTCATCAGGATCTTCTCCGAACGTGTACATGGATACGAGATGATCTAAATAAGCATCAGGGTTTGGGAGAGTACGCGCATAGTGATATAAGCCAAGAATCAAATCCTCGATTTCGATGTCACCCCGGTCTGACGTATACGCATCGACAAGTGCGAAGAAATCGGTATCTTGTTTCCCGTACTCTTCCTCAAGCACTTCTTCTAAGACGTCATCCTGCAAGAGGACGAGGTCTCGTTCTTCCGCAATCTTGAACGCCGGATCCAAATCTAACAGGTAGTAGTTCTCACGAATCACCTCTAGACAAAATGAATGGATGGTCGTGATGAGCGCCCGGTTCAACATTTGTCGCTGTTTTCGGACATATTCATTTGTCGGGTCGTCGCGCAACGCCTCTTCAAGTGCCTTTGCGATTCGTCGTTTCATCTCTGCCGCTGCCGCGTTCGTAAAGGTGACAACGAGCATCCGGTCTGCCGTGAGTTCATCCGTTTCGTCAAGCAATCGACTAGACAACCGCTCGACAAGAACTGCCGTCTTTCCGGACCCTGCCGCAGCCGAGACGAGCACGTGACTCCCTCTTGCTTCAATCGCGGCGAACTGATCATTCGTCCATTTCACGGTCATCGCCTCCTAACTCCTGAAATACCTCTTCTTTCTCGAGCTTCTTCAATTTACGAGGCGCATTCGAGAGCGCTTCGTCAAAATGACAGACACTCTGATACGGACACGTCTGACACGGGCGCCGTTCTTTATATTCATAAGGTTCTACGTCAATTTTTCCTTTGTACATCTCCTCGGCACTCGCTTTGACGACGTCGAACGCATGGTCCATCAACTGCTCAAGTTGAGGGGGCGTCACAATTTTCTTCAAGGTGTTGGCGTCAGGCGTACCATCTTTTTTATATTTGACCGGAATGACAATTGATTTTTTGGATGAGCCTTTCGCCGAGCGGTCCATCATCTCTAAAATTTCCGGGTCATCTACTAATAGCCCTTGCATCTGATACGACTCCAATACTTTTTGACGCGTTTCTTCTTCAGAACTAGCAGGTGGAACGAGTGGTCGGTGCACGTGGAAATAGAGCGCCGCAGCAGGTGCGACGTTCTCTTTTGTCCACACCACTGCCTGCTCAATCAATACCTTCAAATAGATGAGCATCTGCATCGCCAGACCGTAATAAATTTCTGCAAAGTCGACTTCACGTTTACTCGACTTATAGTCGACGATTCGGACGTATAGCTGGTCGTGGACCATCGCAGTGTCCACACGGTCGATTCGACCGACTAGTTCACATGTCGCCCCGTTCGATAATGTGAACGAAACGGGTGGAAATTGTCCGCTGCCGAACGCGAGTTCAAACGCTTCCGGGTCAAAGCCGTCTCGTTTTGATTGTTCAATCAACACTTCTGCCGTCTTACTGACGACGTCCGTCAATTTTTTCTTTAAGTAGGCGTAACGATTCGAACTCATCAAGATGGCATGCTGAATCTCTGGGGTCACGAGCTCGACCGCCTGCTCCGCTAAATGGGAGCACTCGTCAGGAGTGACATCTCGCCATTCCTTTCCGTCCATCTTCACCGTCTGCGACATATGTTCGATGGTCCGGTGATACAGATTCCCGATATCCGGGGCCTCGAGTCGATACAACCGTCGTTCCTTCAGACGCAAGCCATAACTTGCGAAATGTTTGAACGGACAGGCTTGGAATGTCTCGAGACGTGAGACACTCGCCCGAATCGACGGAGTATATAAGGATTTTGCGACACGATCATCCAACGATTCCGGGATGTTTTGATAGAAGAGCGCGCTCGTCAACAACTGGAGACGTTCCCGTCCATCCGGATGCTTCAACAGTTCATTATAGACAGCAAACCACATATCTTGAATCGGATAATGACGACTCAACCGCTGAAGTTCAAGTGCCGTCACCGCCGCCGTCTGATTCACATTCGTCAAGAAGGCGAATTGATCACGTGGTCGGTGCTCACCTGCTTCAGCAAAATGAGTCTTGATGACGTTTTGGTGAAGTCTCGCCTTCAAGTCAGCGATAAACCGCGCCGGCTGAACGGCTTTCCCCGTTCTGTCGACTAGTGCGTAGCTAATGTATAAACGCTCGCTCGGTGCCGTCACAGCTTTGTATAGGTAATACGTTTCATCATCGAACAAGTGCTCTGTCGCCTTACCGGCACGAAGTCCATTCTCATGCATGAAATCTAAATCTTGATCGGTCAACAGTTTCGACTGTGTCGTGACAAGAGGAATTTGATCTTCATTCGCTCCGAGCAGGAAGACGACTTTCTTATCTATCAATCGACCACGCACATAATCCGTTATCGTCAATTGATCAAGCGAAGGTGGAATCAAGGCATAGCGGAGACTATCTAGTCCGGTGTCCATCATCTGGAGGAATAAGTCCGTCGACAACGTCTCTTCCGGAGCTGCGGCTTCTAGCTGCTCGAGCAAGTGCAAAACCGCGTCCCATACTTGAGTATGCTCACGCGCTTCGAGTAGTTCCGCCTCTTCAATCGCCTCATCGCGCCAGTGCGTCAGACAGTCTGATACACCGACACGCTCTAGAAAGGCATACATGGCGTGCGTATAAGCCTGCATCGTCTTCGCCTGTTTTAAATCTGATAGAAATGGATCAAAAGTTTCGATAACACGTTCCCGAGACCGATTCAGCTCAGCCTCAATATCGAGTTCTTCGCTCGTGAGGCGTGCTTCCTCCCCGGAACGACGACGCAACTGCCATTCGTCGTGCCAATGATAATGTTTGATCCCCCGTTCGATAACGAACGCTTCAAGCCGGTCAACGGACGTACGACGATGTACCGGATCGAGGACGACGAGTTCTGTTTTAAGGGCACGGAATACGGACTCTTCTCGATATCCACGTAGAGCGATCTCAATCGTTGCTTTCAACAGTTCGACAAGCGGGTGGTCGAGCATTGGTTGCCGTTCATCAAGGAAATAGGGCAGTCCCATCTTTTGTAGCGCCTGAGATGCCAAATCACCATATTCGTCGAGTGAACGCGATACGAGTGCGATATCCCGATAACGATATCCTTCTTCACGTGTCAGACGAATGACTTCTCGAACGGCCGCCTCCACCTCGACGGTTCGGTCGACTGCGGCATGTAAATCGATTCGGTTCTCTGAACCAGTGTAAGGTTCCGCCGTCAATTGGTCGAATGTAGCCTCTAGATAACGGAGACTCGGATGCGTATAACGATAGACGGTATCATACAGCTCGTCTCGAGAAGGAATCTGCCGTTCTGTCAACAGTTCTTTGAAACGCATGAGTGTCCGCTGCGTCGGTCCAAACAATGGATTTAGACGATACAAGGAGATAGGATCGATTGTCAGCAATACATCGACATCGACCTTCTCTGCGAGTGCAACAAGCACCGCCAGCTCCTGCTCTGAAAACTCGTTGAATCCGTCCACATAAACACGCACATCCGTCAAATCTGTTTCCGGAAGGATTTGCAACATGACGTTGAAATAGTCTTCTGCATGAAGTGATTTACCTTCCGTCATCTTTAAAAATCCTTCATAGATGATGGAAAGGTCTTGTAACTTCAAAGCACGGTGCTGCGCCTGTTCGCTTAACCGCAACAAGTGCTCCGGTTCAACAAGCCCTCGCTTCAGCATCGAGATTAATTGGTTCAATTCTTCATAAAATCCGAACTGATTCATCGTACGGCGGAACAAGGTCAATCGTTCTTCGCTCATCTCGACGACCCTTCGTAACAACAAATGGGTCCCCGTCTGGTCTAAGAATTGATCTGTCGCTACACCGGCATCTCGCATCATCAAAAAAGCGAGACGACGCATCGAAAGGACTTGAATGCGCGTCGAACCATGCAAACCATCGACTGTCGCCATTTTCTTTTCCATCTCAAACGACATCTGGTCCGGTACGATCATATAAATCGTCGGCCCGCTCGGGTTTTGTTTCAGTTCTTGAATGACCTCATGGATCATTTGTTCACTTTTTCCCGTCCCCGATCGACCAACGTGAAAGGTCACTGTCATTTTAGCGAACACTCCTTCCCTTTTTTCTTCATTATGAACCATCCCCAAGCATTTGTAGAGGGAAACCTCTTCTACACCTTGTCCAAAAAAGTAACAGCCTACATCATTCCCTTTTTCGATTGAAATCGATTAGACTGAACGTATGAGGGGGAATATATGTGAGTGCCTATGAACAATTTGGAGGCGAACGTGGTGTACAACAACTCGTTGACGCGTTCTATGACCTCGTCTATGCCGATCCAATTTTACTTCCACTATTTCCGGAAGATCAAGATCGAGTCAAACAGCACCAATTTGAATTTTTAACACAGTTGCTCGGCGGTCCAAAGTTGTATTCGGAACGTCGTGGCGGTGGAAACTTGGCGATGATTCATCATGAGCATCCCATTTCTGAGACACATGCCGGCCATTGGCTTGGATGTATGGAACAGGCGCTCAAGACCGTGGATGCCCCAGAATCGATCAAACGTCAGTTATTTCAACGGTTGATCATGTCATCTTCGAATGTCGTCCGTGTTTGTTCGCATCATTTTGAGTAGTCACAACTATAAAAAGTGGGTATGATAGGAAAGTAAGCAAAGGAGGTCGTTTCACATGACAGAAGAAGAAAAAAAAGAAGTCGTCTCATCTGAGGAAGAGACGGAAGAAAAAGAAGAAACGGTAGTCCTCGCCGACGCGCTTGATGAAGCTAACGAAGCTGCTGAAGCAGAAGAAGATGAGGACGATGATGAGGATCAGCCGGAAGAGAAGAACATGGACCACATCAAAGGCGTCTTCAACTATGATCATGAAAATGGTCGTGAATACCGTGTCGTCTTTTACAACGATCGCAAAAACTTAGTGTTCCGTGAACTCGGTAATGGCAAGGTTGAATTTGTCGGCCGCTTCTCGGATGATGCATACGATGAAGAGAATGAAGCAGAAATGCGTGAACTCGGTCAACGTGAACTCGAGCGCATCCTCGCTGAACGCTTCAACTAAAAAAATCGCCGAAATTTCGGCGATTTTTTTAGTTCTTCTTATTCCGCTTCTTTTTGCGAAGTGCATAGGCGACGCCGGCAATCCCACCGACGACCGCGAGTCCAGCAACGACCGGAACGAGAACACGTTTCGTTGGAATCATCTCTTTCACACGTTCATATGGCGTTGGTGTCGAGAACTCTAATTGTACGGCTGTATCACCATGTCCATGAGCCCGCGCTTTGCGTGATGCATCCGTGACGACCACACGTCCCGTTGTCCAGCGACGATTGCCGTATTCGTCTACGTACGGACGACGTACACGTTTCACATCACGTACCACCTTCCCACGTGCGCGATCTGGTCGGACGACGCGTTCACTCGACCACGAACGGCTCCCAGTCACACTGTACGCTGGTCGTACTTTGCGGCGATTGAGCCAAGTATATGAATCGTTCATCTTCAATTCCCTCCCATACTGTTCAAAACCTCTCTTCTAATTATACCCATACAACATCACCCAAAACATGTGACAAATGGTTCAAAAAAAGATGTGACACCATACGGCATCACATCTTCAAGCTAAATCATTCTGTAAATGGTTTGTCCTTATGACGACGTTTCGCCAAAATCAGGTAGTACGCCGGGACAAGGACGAGAGTCAACACAGTTGAGAATAGAATACCCGATACGATGCCGATCGCAAGCGGTTTGAAGAGCGGGTCTTCCCCAAGTGCGACTGGCAAGAGGGCAACGACTGCCGTGAGCGCCGTCAAGAGAATCGGACGAATCCGAGCGCGCCCTGCTTCGTAAACGGCGGTCGTGACTGGTAATCCTTCACGAATGCGTTGTTCGATAAACTCGAACAGGACGACTGCGTTCCGAACGACGATTCCCGCAAGTGAGACCATCCCCATCGATGCCATGAAACTGAACGGCGTCTGTGTCACGAACAATCCGACGACCGCTCCAGCAATCGCGAGATAGATTGTGAACAAGACGAGTAACGGCAACGAGAGTGAATTGAACTGGAATGCGATGATCAAGTAAATCAAGAACAAAACGACGACGAACAATGTCGCAAGTTCTAAGAAGAACTCGTTCTGCGTGTCGCTCGCACCGGACTGGTCGAACGTGATTCCTTCATCTTCTAACCCCGACTTCGCGTCATCCAACACCTGCTCGACATCTTGTTTAAATGCCTCTTCATCCGTGCCTTCGCTTGCATAGATTTGGAGTGTGACCGAGCGCTCCCCGTTCTCACGAGGAATCTGTTGAATTTGTTCCGTCGTCGTCTCCGTCACGAACGTACTGAGTGGTGCAACAGGTGGACCTGCTTCTGTTTCGACAGGAACTAAAATCTCGTCAAGGGCAAGTGCTTCGCGGTTCGCCTCTGCATCAATGACGATTTTCACGTCACGCTGCTCTACCCCGTCATCGAATGTACCAATTGGAACACCGTCTGTGACGAGACGAATTTGATCACTGATTGTTTTAGCCGTCACGCCGGCCTGTGCCATTTCCTCACGATTCAATTCGTATGTGAGTGTTTGGAACGGTTCTTTAATATTATCGAGGACGATTGCCCCGTCAATCTCTTCAAGGTCAGCCTTCACTTGGTCACGTGCAGCCACGAGCTGATCAATCGTCTCGCTCCGCATCGTGAATTCGACAGGTGCCGATGCCGGCGGTCCTTGTTGTTGCGTATCTAGGAAGATTTCGGCATCTGGATAGTCTTCACGCAACACGTTCGTATACTTATCAATCAATTCGATGGCATCGATTGACTCGTTGTCGACACGAACGACCACTTGTCCCGTGTTTTCACCTGACTGATCGAGTCCACCTGTGAATAAACCAGGAAGACCTCCACCTGCGAAGACGGATGTTTCCACGACACCCTCTTCTTCTTTGAATCTCGCTTCAATTTCTTCAAGACGTGCCTCCGTCTCGTCCAAATCGGTTTGAACGGGGAAGGTCACGCTGGTCACGACTTCCGGACGGTTCGCGGCCGGGAAGAATTCAAACGGCGTGAGTAAGATCAACCCGTACAATGCCGTCGTGATAACAAATCCAACAATCCCAAACGTCCATGGCCGCTTCGCGACACTCGGTAAAAGGCGGTCGGCGTAGAAATTACTGAGTCGGTTGAGCGGTCCACCGAGCCAACCTGGTTCACGTTTTGATACTTTCACTTCTTTACGATTCAAACGATACTGCGCGATCGGTACGAGCGTCAAACTGATGACCATCGAGGCCAACACAGAGAGGGCTAGCACCGTCGGTAAGGCGCGAATAAAGTTTCCGTTTGCGCCCGACAGCAAGGTGAGCGGTAAAAAGGCGAAGACAACTGCGAGTGTCGACGTGACAATCGAGCCCCATACCTCTTTCGTTCCTCGTACTGCCCCAAGCATCGCTGAGTCTCCATTCCGATACCGTCGTAAGATGTTGTCGTTGACGACAATCGCATCATCAACCAAAATACCCAAGGCGATGATTGCACCGATAATCGAGATTTGGTTCAAATCGACCCCAGTAAACTGTAACGGGATCAAGGCGATCAAGAATGACAACGGAATTGCCAGACTGACGATAATAGAGCCAGAGAATGTTAGACCAATCGTCGTCACGGCAATAACGGCGATAATGGCGACAATAAATTCACGAGTCAACGATGAGAAAATCGCATCAACTGCTTTCGCTTGTTCATAATAAGGAACGAGCTCAAAACCATCTAAGTCTCCAAGTTCTGTTTCGACCACGTCATTGACGCGGTCTTGCATCGTTGGAATATCCAAGCCTGATTCAATCGGAACTGTAATCGAAACAGCCGGCTTTCCGTCTAATGAAACGAGATCGGTTTCACTTTTCGCTGTCTCTTCGACCGTTCCGACGTCTGCTAGTAAGACAGGTGCCCCATTGAATGAGCCGACGATGACTTGCTCCATGTCGTCTACATTCGTCAAGTTATCGATTGCTAGTTGATAAATCCCCTCTTCAGTCGATTGACGTCCGAGCGGTGTCGTCTTGTATTCTTCGTTAATGGCCGTTAACACATCAGGAAAGGCAAGTTGACGTGAACTCAGCTCTTCAGAATCAAGTGACACAACATACTCCTGCTCTGGTAACCCTTTGATCGTGACTCCCGTCACGCCATCCGTTCGCAAAAGTTTCGACTCTAATTGTTCGATGTCTGATCGAACATCCTCAAATGATCCACGATCGTCTGCTGTCAATAAATACGATGCGACAGGTAACTGCCCGAGTGAATCATTGACCGTTGGCGCAAGCGCGTTTTCAGGAAGTTTAGGTGTCGCATCCGACAACGCTTGTCGAACGTTCGCCTGAAACTCTGCCTGATCGGTTCCATCCGCATACTCGACCGTGATGTTCGAGAACTCTGAAGCCGAAATCGACGTCACGTTCTCTACTCCTTCTAAACTACGTAGTTCCTCTTCTAACACGCCGGTAACATTCCGTTCAACCGTTTCCGCTGTCGCACCAGGATACGGTGTTTGAACGAGTACGATATTGATCCCGGTTTCAGGAATCTCACGTTTAGGGAGCTGGAAGAACGTCAGCACACCCACGACGATTGCGACGAGAAGAAACACGATAACCAGTTTCCCTCGCTCAATCATTTTTTCAAAAAACATAAAAACCCCTCGCTTTCGGATGATGTGCAAATACACATATGATATCTCTTCTTCATCATAGAGGGGTTTGTCATTGAATTCAATCCTTAAGCGTGTTGCAATGTGCTGTCATGGAAACGTTTTTGAAAAGCGTATGATAATTCGATTGACCGCTGTTTTTGTCTAGACACGGTATGGTCGGACACGTGTACCTTGACCGATTCCCCCGTCAAAAACTGAATGAGTGTCTCTTTACCATCTCTCTTGATGGCCGTCACGTGTTGAAAGTTAATCCACGCACAATCCGGACTTTCTTTGGCAATCGTCGGAAAGAAGACGGCATCCGCATGCCAATCCATGACGACCGGCGTCTTTCGATGTGGTCCGAGGACGTGTCGCGCTGCCTCGATTCGACCTTGAATGCTCGACCCGTAGTATAGACATGCATGTTCCAATAAGTCGATTGGCGACCCCTTTACCCGCATGACGCCTTCCGGTTGATACACAAGTGTCTCCGCTTCGCCAAACTCGTTAAATACAGGAATTAAAGCTCTCGTTTCATTGGTCAATCTGCTCATCTTTTCATCCCCCATAACGTATGTAGTGACTTACATGTCATTCATACCAGGATTTGATCCGCCCCGCAAATCGGCTTTCGTCTATTTCCCATGAAAAAACCAGCCGTTTCCTGGCTGGTTTTGAAAATCAAGCATTCGATTTTAAAGGTTGGTTCGACTTGAGTCGGGGAAAGTAAAATCGCACTGCAGTTCCGTCACCTGTATTTCGCAGAGACACTTCCCCTGTGTGAAGCGTCACAATTCGCTGCACGATGAACAGACCGAGTCCGAACTTCCCTTGCTTCCCTCGAGAGAATTGGTGGAACAAGTCTAAACTCTCATCAACTGGTGGCCCATCGTTAAAGATGGTGATTTCCACGCCGGCGTCATCTTGACGTAGGTCGATGCGGATGCAGGATTCCGCGTAACGGAGTGCATTGTCGAGCACGTTCTCAAACGCGACCCGAATCTGTTCACCATCGCCAAGCATCTCGCCGCCTTCTCCATTGATTTCCCAATCGAGCTGGCCTCTGAGTTTGAAGCGCGCGACGAGCAGTTCCATCAACTTGTCGAGATTGATTGGTTCGAGTTTCATTTCTTGTCCTTTGAAATATTCAAGTTTTGTAACGTACAACAAATCGACGACTTTCTTCTCGAGTCGAGACGCTTCCTCATCAATGACCTCGGCAGAACCTTTCAAATCTCCTGTCGGATAAATCCCATCCCCAATCGACTGGGCATATCCACGAATGACCATGATCGGTGTCTTTAAGTCATGGGATATGTTTTGAAGCAAAGCCTGTTGTGCCAGGTCTTGCTCTTTCAACTCTTTTCGCATGGCATCAATCGAGTGAGCCAATTGGCCGAGTTCATCTTGACGATCTAGTGGTAAAGCCGTCTCCCATTGTCGGTTCGAAATCTTCTCAACGGCCCGTTCCATCTCCACGATCGGTTTCGTCAATTGCCGCGACATCAACAAGGCGGGGATAAGCGATAAGAGACTGATGATACCTATCAGAATCGATATTCGCAAATATAATGTCGACACCAACTCACGACGATAGGCATCCCATGCGTAGGAGGCTTGATACACAATCGTTCCATCGTATTCATTTTGACGAATGATGTAATAGACGTCCTCTCCGTCAATCGTGGTCTGATACCGTTCAACCTGACCACTTTGATTTAACGCTTCCTGATACATGCGGTTCGTCAATTCAAGCGGTGCCGATCCGTAGATGATCCGTCCGTTCGGGAGAAAGATCAATTGGTTGACCGAACGGGACTCTTGTTGGCGTCGGTCATACTCAATCGGGTTTTGGGGATAATTCTCTAACTCATTCGTGTTCCCTAAATAATAGTCCACATCTCGTAACGTCTCATATACTTGTTCATCGATGAACTGGGTGATTGATGAACGGACCGTAATCAAAATCATGAGCGCGAGCGTCACGATGATGAGTAAGATGAGCACCCAAATCTTCCACATGAGCCGCTTCGGTTTAAGCGCGTCCATCATGGTCTGACGAGACGGTAACCGATACCGTAAAGCGTTTCGAGCTCGAGACGGTGTAATTTTTTCCGGACACGACGCACCAAGTCATCGACGACGCGGTCCGATCCGAAGTAATCGTTCCCCCAAACACCTTCTAGAATCTGCTCACGTGACAAGGCAGAGCCCGGATGCTCGAGGAAGAGTAGCAGTAAATCGAATTCTTTCGAAGTCAAATCGATTTCTTCTTCTCCGTGCTTGATTAGACGTTTATCCGGATAAATCGTGTACTCCCCGTATTCGATATGCTCGTTCGATTTCGAACCATAGACACGATCAATCAATTTTTTGACGCGGATGACAAGTTCCCTCGGAAGGAAAGGTTTGGCGATGTAATCATCCGAACCCATCTCAAGCCCGATGATTTTATCGATATCCTCATCGCGCGCCGAGATGAAAATCGTCGGCGTATTGGCATTGACGGCTTTGATTTGTTTCAATAATTGGAAGCCATCCAGGTCCGGCAACATGATATCGAGCACCCATAAATCCGGTTGGTCTGGAATCGCTTCTTGTGCAGATGTCCCGTCCGCAAATGAGCGAACGTTGTATCCTTCTTGTTCTAGATACGTGACGAGCATTTTGTTTAAGTTTGCTTCATCGTCGACTAAGTAGATTGTATACATTCAAGTCACCTCAACACGTTTTTTCTCATCATATCAAACAATTGTCGTGAAATGATGGGAAAGAAATGAAGTCAAAGAAAAAAGAAGGTCACGAAACCGCACCTTCTTCACCGTACTGAATTTGTTCGTAACTGTTGCGTCAAAAATGCTGCGCCCCCACTAATCAACGCCAACACTCCACTGATCATGATTATTTCCATGATGTCCGCCTCCCGTTGATACCGATTCTCATTATCAACTTAAATATAGCACACATCTTATCCATTGGATACCACAAAAAAGTCCCGATTTCACTCGGGACTTACCATGATTATGCTTTTACATCGTATCCTTGTTCTTCGACTGCTTCCACCATCGTCTCAAGTGAGACAGAATCTTGATGGATCACGTCGACTCGATGCTCTTGGAGAGATACCGTCGCTGATTCGACACCGTTCAATTCATTCAATGCCCCCTCAACGGCAGCTTTGCAATGATTACATGTCATACCTTCTACGGTTAACGTTGTTTCTTTCATGATGATGATCCTCCTTGTGTTTTTAATCGTAATGCGTTCAAGACGACAGACACCGAACTGAACGCCATCGCCGCTCCAGCAATCCATGGGGCAAGTAACCCTGCTGCAGCGACCGGGATACCAAGACTATTATAGGCAAGGGCCCAGAACAAGTTTTGACGAATGTTCTTCATCGTCAAACGACTCATATTCATCGCTCGACTTACGCCTTCAATGTCTTGCCCTACAATTGTAACATCTGCCGCCTCGAGTGCGACATCCGTACCACTCCCGAATGCGATCCCAACGTCCGCCACCGCAAGTGCCGGGGCATCGTTCATGCCGTCCCCTACCATGGCAACGCGACCGGATTGTTTCAATCGTTCAATCTGCTCCGCCTTCTCGACAGGAAGGACTTCGGCAATGACTTGACGATGCGGGAGACCAAGTTCGTCGGCAATCGCGTAGGCGACTTCTTTCCGGTCACCTGTCAATACATACACGTCACGCGTTTGGTTAAGGGCTTGCACGATTTCACGACTTTTCGGTTTCAATTGATCTTGTAGCCCGAACGCCCCAACAATCCCACTTTCATCCGCGACATAGACCGGGGTCATCGCCCCCATCGACCAATCTGGCAAGTTGTATCCGAGCTCTTCCATCATTCGAACGGACCCGATGACGAGTTCTTTACCATCCACAACCGCTTTAACACCTCGTCCGGCCAACTCCTCCACTTTCGTCACGACACCATCGCCTGCTTCCCGACCGATGGCGGCCGCCAAAGGATGTGTGGATTGTCGTTCTGCCATGACGGCGCGTCGGAGCGCTGCCTCGTCACCAAACGTTTCCACTACTTCTGGCTTCCCGTTCGTCAACGTCCCTGTCTTATCAAAAACAACGATGTTTGATTCATTGAGTGATTCGAGTTGCCCCCCACCTTTGAACAATACACCTTGTTCTGCCGCTCGTCCCGTTCCAACCATGATCGATGTCGGCGTTGCCAAACCGAGGGCACACGGACATGCGATGACAAGTACTGCGATTGATGCTCGAATAGCCGTATCGATATCATTTAACAGGAATGCCCAGACCACGAACGTGACAACACTGATGGCTACGACGATCGGTACGAAGACACCCGAGATGCGGTCAGCCTGACGTTGAATCGGCGCCTTATCCGTTTGTGCCTGTTCGACGACACGTACGATTTGAGCGAGCATCGTCTCTTTCCCGACTCGTTCCGCCCGCATGAGAATGCGATGAGACTGATTGATTGTTCCGCCGACAACTTCGGCGTCGACAGTCTTTTCTGCTGGAATCGATTCCCCTGTCAACATCGATTCATCAATGACCGTCTCTCCCTCGATGATTCGTCCATCGACCGGAATCTTCTCTCCCGGACGTACGACGAGAATGTCTCCTACTTTGACGAGTTCGACAGCGACAGACCGTTCTTCACCCTCGACAAACAGAATCGCTTCTTTCGCCTGAAGCGACAAAAGTGATTTCAACGCATCAGTCGTCTTCTCTTTCGCTCGTCCTTCTAACCACTTCCCAAGTAAGACAAGTGTGATGAGGACGGCACTCGTCTCAAAGTAACGATGTGGATTCATCGGGTGTACGATCATTTCAAAGATGGAGTAAAAGTATGCAGCAGACGTCCCCGTCGCGACGAGCACGTCCATGTTTGCCGAACCGCTCTTCAAGCTCTTATATGCCCCTTGATAAAACTGCGCTCCAATCCAAAACTGAACTGGGGTCGCCAGGGCGAATTGCCACCATGGATTCATCAGCCATGGTGCATGAAATCCGAGTCCAGGGATATGCGTCAACATGACGAGGAGTAATGGGGCCGACAACAGTGCAGAGATGATGACCTTCCGCTGCAATGGGCGCAAATCATGCGGCGGTGCCATCTCTACTTTCGGCTCGGCTCCGTATCCGATTTTCTCAATCCGAGCAATCAGCTCTTCTTCTGTAATGCCTTCATCGACACGAATGGTTGCCGTCTCGAGCGGAAGGTTGACCGTCGCTTCCACTCCGTCCATCTTGTTCAACACTTTTTCAATCCGTGCCGAACAAGCCGCACAGGTCATTCCTTGTATGGATAACTCAACGGTTTTCATGACATCCCTCCTTATTTTTTGATGCGGCTGACGATTGTCATCAACTCATCAATGTAAGGTTCCATGTTTTCCGTCTCGCTTGCGTGAACCAAACACTTGCGCATATGACGTTCTAACAGTTGCATCTCGACTTGCTTCAGAGCGGCCTGAATGGCTGACGTCTGTGTCAAAATATCGACACAATAGCGGTCGTTCTCGACCATTTTTTGAATCCCTCGGACTTGTCCTTCGATTCGTTTTAGACGTTTCCCGAGTGCCTCCCGTTCGGCATCATCACGCGGAACGAGTGGTTGGTCATGCATAAATTCATCCATGTTGATCACCTCACCACTAATATACCCCTACCCCGTAACAGTGTCAAACGAAAAGATAAAAAAGGAACGACTCGTAGTCGCCCCTCTCTACTCAACTATTTTGAAACGCTTCGCTCTTCAAGACCGTTCGTAAAATCTTTCCAGTCGTGTTTCGCGGAAGTTCCTCGATAATCTCAATATAAGTCGGCTGCTTATATTTCGCTAACTTTGTTTGTGTATATGCACGGATCTCTTCTTTCGTGACACCGTCATGTTTCGTGACAACGAATGCCTTCACCGCTTCTCCTTGCTCCGCATCCGGTACACCGATGACGGCAGCTTCGACGATATCCGGATGTTGATACAATACTTCCTCTACCTCACGAGGGTATACGTTATATCCCCCGACGATGACCATATCCTTCTTCCGGTCGACGATATAGAAGTAACCATCCTCGTCACGTCGAGCCAAATCGCCCGTATAGAGCCATCCGTCCCGAAGTGTCATCATCGTTTCTTCCGGTAATTTGTAATACCCTTTCATGACGTTCGGTCCTCGTACAATCAACTCTCCGACTTCACCGACGCCGACTTCTTCCCCAAGCTCGTCGACGACTTTATTTTCGACATGAACGATGGAAGGGCCGATTGACCCGGCTTTACGCTCGCCATGGAGCGGGTTGAAGCAGGTGACCGGTGACGCCTCCGACAGACCGTATCCTTCAAGAATCTTGCACTCGAACATCTGCTCAAACGACTCGAGCAATTGAACCGGTAAGCTTGCTCCGCCTGAGACGAACACGCGAACATGCTTCAATGCAGACGTGTAGGCCGGTACTTTCATTGCCGTCTGTAACAAGAAATTGTACATCGTCGGCACACCGGCAAATAACGTCACACGGTGCTTTGGTACTAGATCGAACACATCTTGTGGTGAGAACTTCGGTAAGATGACAATCGTCGCCCCTCGAAGGAGTGGTGCATTGACGATGACCGTCAAACAGAAGACGTGGAACATCGGCAATGCCGCCAATGCCTTATCCTCTGGAGTGATGTCTAAATACTCTCCGATTGAATGTGCGTTTGAGAACAAGTTTCGATGCGTGAGCAGAGCCCCTTTCGGTTTTCCGGTCGTCCCACTCGTATAGAGGATGACGGCAACTTCATCCTCGTCGACTTCGATGAACGTTCCTTCTGTTTCGGCAAACGCTTCTGCGAATGGGATGAATTCAATCGTCCCTTCCCGCTTCAATGCTGGAACATCGGCATATGGAACGGAAATCACGAGTTTTAAGTGAGGCAACATCGTGAGTGCCGCTTCCGCCTGCGCGACGAGCGGTGATAAGCCAACGATTCCCTTTACATCCCCATCAAGTAGAATGTAGGCCATTTCATCAGGCGTGTATGTAGGGTTGATCGGAATGACGACCCCTCCACGTGACAACACTGCGAAATATGCAATCAGGAACGCAGGACTGTTTCCGAGAACGAGAGCGACGTGATCGCCTTGTCCAATCCCTTTTTGCTCAAGCGTCGACGCCATCGCCTTGACTTGCCCATAAAACTGTCCGTAACTCACCGTGTCTTCCCCAAACACATACGCTGCTTTCTGCGGGTGAGCAATCACTACTTCTTGTAGTGACTTGACTAAGTTTGCCATGGTAATCCCCCTTTAAATGAATGATGATTCACTTTTGAGCCATAAAAAAGAGCACGTTGTCCGCGCTCTTTTCAATTACTTCTATTGTACATGAAATGTTTCAATAAGAAAACGCTTCCAAAAAGTTCGTCTGCAAGTGGAACAATCCGGCTCGACTTTTCACATGGACGAGCGCTTGAAGAGATTCATCATCCATGAGCAAATCATCAATCAGTTTATGATAGCTCTGTTTTTTTGATTCATTCGTAGCCGTAATCAATAAAATCGCTTTCGCTTGAATCGTTTCTCCCGTGATGGTTTTTACTTCACACGAGTTCAACAGGTGAAGCAGGGAAATGCCATCTCGTTTCGCTATAGAGATTGGAACATCAATGACCGCAACCGGCACAGCGACATCACTTACCCCGGAAGGAATAATCGATTCTTGATCGAGAACGACTCGCGTAAATGAAGAACTGACCATGCCTTTTCGTTCTAATTCAAGACCTACCGCCATCATCGCACGTTCAAATGTCGATTGTTCTGTCACCCACATCCGACTCGGGTCCATCCATTCACTGAGCCTTCGATACATAGTGATTCCTCCTATTTTTAATCAGCCGCTACGAAAGCGCTTGCACAAATTATGATACGCCTTCTCCTATCGAGGTGCAATCCGTATGATCATCGTTCACGAAACTGCCAAAAAAAGGCGACCTCCGTAGAGACCGCCATGACTAACTTAACTAATCAAATCGACTAATTCCTCGAGCTCGACATTTCCGAAGTAATGTTTCAAATCGAGTTTCATCAATTGCTCACGGATGGCCGCACGTTCGAAACGCGTCCCAACGAGCGCTTGCTCGACGTCTTGGATGTCACCGACACCAAAGAAATCTCCATAAATTTTCGCTTCTGTGATCGTTCCTTTGTTGACGTTCAAGCGGACATCGATCGTCCCGATTGGGAAACGACGTTTCGACTCAACATCGAACTTCGGCGACTTACCAAAGTTCCAGTCCCAGTTCGCATAGCGTTCTTTCGAGATATCATGGACGATTTCCCAATCCTCGTCACGAAGCACATAGCGTTCCGGTTGTTCTCCATCATAAATCGAATGGAGGAGCGCCTCGACGAAATGTTCCATCTCCATCTCACGCTCTAAAAATTCAGTAATGTTCGCCACACGGCTACGAACGGACTTGATTCCTTTTGAACGCATTTTCTCTTCCGAGACGTTAAGCGAGTTCACGACCTCTTCGATGTTCGAGTTGAACATGAGCGTCCCGTGGCTGAACATGCGTCCACGCGTCGTGAATTGGGCGTTCCCGCTAATTTTACGCTCACCAATCTGAATGTCGTTACGACCTGTCAGCTCTGCCTCGACACCGAGGTTACGAAGCGCATCCACAATCGGTTGTGTGAACTTCTTATAGTTGTTGAACGAGTTGCCATCGTCTTTTGTGATGAAGCTGAAGTTCAAGTTTCCTTCATCGTGATAGACAGCACCACCACCTGAGAGACGTCGAACGACATCGATGCCATTCTCTTCGATGTACTTCAAGTTGACTTCTTCTGATGTGTTTTGGTTTTTCCCAATGATGATGGACGGACCGTTGATATAGAACAAGAAGTAATCTTCATGGTCGACGTTCAGATGTTTAAGGATATACTCTTCAACCGCCAAGTTGATCTTCGGGTCGCGGATATCCGGATTAAAAATAAATTTCACAGTTTATTTCCTCCTAGTCGGATGTTCGTTACTCGTATTATATGAAACGAGACGAGTTCTCGACAAATCTTTTACTTCCACTCACCTGTCATCACGCGCTTCAATGCTTTCGCCACACCATACTCATCATGACGCTCAGTGACATGGTCACTGATGGCAATCAAGTCTTCGTGGCTATTGCCCATTGCAATTCCTTTTCCGGCCACTTTGAACATCGGCACGTCATTCAAGTTATCCCCGATGACGACGACTTCGGATAAATCGATACCATAATGTTCGGCAAGTTTTGTCACACCGTTCCCTTTATCTGCACCGTGTGCCATCACTTCGATGTTATCATTGCCTGAAGACGTGACATACACCCCTTCGACTTGGTCTTCGATTTCTTTCCAAAGTCCGTTCATTTTCTCAAGATGGCTCGAGAAAGCGATGAACTTGTAGACACGTCCCGCTTCTTCTCGGATAAAGTTCTCAATGTCATCAACAATTTTGACATCTTCATTAACGTAGTAGCGATTCTTAAAGAATTCGTACATCTCGAGCGAGCGGTCGTCACCATTCGCTTTCAAGTTTTTCATCGATGCTTCAATCAAATCGCCTCGGCTCGCCACGAGTCCCGCTTCTGTGTACATTTCGTAAAAAACGTCCGCATACTTGTCATCTTGATGAAGGACATCGATGACTTGAAGCGCCTCTTCAATCGTCAAATCGATTTCGTGAAGGACTTCTCCCGACGTGTCGAGCACACGTCCCCCATTCGACGAGACAATCGGGCAAGAAAGTCCGACCTCGTCTAAAATCTGTTTCGCATTCACATAGTTGCGCCCCGTCGCAATCGCAAAGTGAATCCCTGCTGCCTCTGCTTCACGAACAATCTCTGCTGTCTCATCCGCGATTTTGGTGTGGTTGTGCAAAATCGTACCGTCCATGTCTGATACAAAAAGTTTATACGTTGCCATCTTCCATCACTCCTTTTTCTCTTTCGCTTCTTACTATAACAAAAAGAGAGGGATTCGGAACAATCCGAACCCTCCCTTCATCAAATCTCAATTTTTTTCACGCAATGCTTTCACTTGTTCCCGCACACTCTTCACACAGTCCGGCATCCCAATCCCGTCATAGGCGATTCCGGCGAGAATGACGCCTGGGTATACCCGGCTCATCTCGGCCCGGAGTGCTTTGACACGGTCCGCATGAAAGACCGCATAAGGAGGCAGTCCATCACGAAGTCGACTGACGACGGTTTGAATCGGCTCACGATGGATGCGCATCAGGCCTTGAAGATCGTGTAATGCTGTCTCGATGATTTCTTCATCGGATGCTTCGACAATTTCATCTGCCCCCGGGCGACCTAAAAAGACGCGAAGGACATGATATCCTTCCGGCACGGCATGTGGCCATTTCTGGTCGATGAACGTACATGCTGTGATCGTCACATCCGCTTCTTGACTCGTCACGAACCCTGTCCCGACAAAAGGAAGCTCAATATCTTCTTTTTTGAAGACAAGTGAGCACGTCGCCGTCGCATGCGGCTTCATATCCGCTAAGAAGTCACTATCGACTTTCGGGAGGAACTGACGTATGAGACGCGGTGGGACCGTCAACACGAGATGGTCCGTGTCGATATCTCCGCGATTCGTGAAGAGGCGGTACCCGTCCTCACGCTCGGATACTTGTTCAACGGAACAGTTTAATACGATTTCAGTTCGGTCCAACCGTTCTGCCAAGCGGTCCGTCAGTGATTTGAGTCCACGTTTCAACGAGGCGAACTGACCAACCTTCTTCGCCCCGACTTCCGCGACTCGTTGTTCAGGACGTAAGTGTCGCATCCCTTCATACAAGTTGCCGTATTTCTTTTCTCCCTCGATGAACTGTGGGAATGTCGACATCGCACTCATTTGATCGATGTCTCCGGCATAGATACCGGAGAGTAACGGTTCAATCAATCGATCGACAATCGGATCTCCGACACGCTCACGAAGGTACAGACCGAGTGAAACGTCCGAATCAGGTGCTTTTACATTCGGTGGTGACAGCAACATCTGTTTCAAGTCCTCGTGCTCTTCTTCCGAAAGCAACGTCGTTTCACGAAACGCATTGACGTCGAGCGGGATCCCCATCACTGTCTGCTTCGGAATCGGATGGAGCCCGTCATGATGAAGGACGTAAGCCTGACCGACTCCATTGCGGACAAGTTCATCGCCTAAGCCGACGTCTTCAATCAATTCCGTCATCGCAGTCTTACGAAAGACATACGAGTCCGGACCACGCTCCACCGCAAACTCGCCCGTCTCATACGTATCAATCTTTCCTCCGAGGCGATCGGTCGCCTCGAGCAACGTGATGGTCACGTCTTCCGGCAAATAACGCTCCGCATAAAAAGCGGCGGTGAGACCTGTGATCCCACCACCGACAATCGTGAATTTACGCATGATGCACAATCACGCTTTCCATTCGATCCGCGATGGCTTCGATGAAGCTTCGCTCTGCATTTGGCATAGCTGGGCGTGCGTAGTGAACACCGAGGCGGTCACAGACAACTTTACACTCGACGTCGTTATCGAACAATACTTCGAGATGATCTGCAACAAAGCCAACCGGCGTATAGACGAACGCCTCGTAGCCATGCTTTTCATAAAGTTCAGCCGTCAAATCCTGAACATCCGGTCCGATCCATGGGTCCGGCGTATTTCCTTCTGACTGCCAACCAATCTCATAATGCGGGACGCCTGTTTCAATGGCAATTTTATCAGCTGTTTCTTTCAACTGATCCGGATACGGGTCGCCACCAGCCAAGATTTTCTCAGGAAGACTATGCGCTGAAACGATGAGACATGTCTTTTCAGCCGGTACAGGCAATGACGCATACGTATCGTTAATCGCATTCGCCCACCATTTGATAAACTTCGGCTCATCATACCACGACTCTACCGAACGAATGTCGATGCCATACTTCGCGGCCTCTTCATGGGCACGTCCGTTGTATGATTTGACGCTGTATGATGAGTAATGAGGTGCTAAGACAACCGATACCGCCTCTTTAATGCCGTCGTTCGCCATTTGCGCGACCGCATCTTCTACGAACGGTTCGATATGTTTTAGTCCGATATACAGTTTGAACTCGATCTCACCCACATGACGCTCGTTCAAGATGTCACGAAGCGTCTCTGCTTGATCGATTGTAATTTTCGCGAGTGGAGATACGCCACCAATCGCCTCGTAGCGTTCCGTTAAATCTTGAAGTGCTTCCGGTGACGGTTTGCGTCCGTAGCGAATGTGCGTGTAATACCGCTCGATATCTTCCGGTCTGTACGGTGTGCCGTACGCCATGACAAGTAGTCCGACTGTTTTCATGATTCGTTGCCTCCCATTTTTTCGCGTGAATAATCGTGAATGAATGCCGTCAATTTGACGAGTACGGCCGGGTCGACTTCAGGGAACACCCCATGTCCCAAGTTGAAGACGTAACCTGGCTGTTTCATTCCTTCATCTAAAATTTCCTTTACCTTCTCTTCGATGACCGGCCATGGAGCTAACAAGAACGACGGGTCTAAGTTTCCTTGAACCGCCTTTGTGATGCCACGGTCCCGTGCTTCCTGTACTGACAGACGCCAGTCAAGTCCGACCACATCAAGGGGAAGGTCGTGCCATTCCTCGATTTGATGACTCGCTCCGACACCGTGCATGATGAGCGGAATGTCGAGTGAACGTAGTTCTTTAAAGATACGCTCCGTCGTCGGTTTGATGTAACGTGCATAATCTTTGCGGCTGAGCGTCCCGACCCACGAATCAAACAATTGGAACGCTTGAATGCCGGCATCCGCTTGCGCCTTCGCATACGTGATGACCATGTCGCCGAGTTTTTCCATCAATGCATTCCATACATCCGGTTCTGCATACATGAGTGCTTTCGTACGATGGTAGTTCCGCGACGGTCCCCCTTCGATCATATAGCTCGCCAATGTGAACGGTGCGCCTGAGAAGCCGATAAGCGGAACTTCTAGTCGTTCCCGTAGTAGACGAATCGTGTCAAAGACGTATGAGATATCTTCCGGGTTTAACGGTTTCAAACGTTCCACATCTTCCATCGTTCGATACGGATTGTCGATGACCGGTCCAATCCCGCTCTTGATCTCGACATCGACTCCCATAGACGGAAGTGGCGTCATAATGTCCTTATATAGAATGGCCGCGTCGACTCCGAGTTGTTTCACCGGAAGTTCCGTGACATATGCACAAAGTTCAGGATCATGCGTGATCTCGAATAGTGACCTCGTCTTTTTAATCTCTCGATATTCCGGTTGGTAGCGTCCGGCTTGGCGCATATACCACACAGGTACATAGTCTGTCGCCTCTCCTTTAAACGCTTTTAAAATAGTATCGTTCATACGTCGCGTCATTCCCCTCTAAATTTCTCCTACACTCTTTATTCTCGTGTTTGTGAACTCAAAAACATTATACAGAAATTAATTAGAATTATGCTAATGTGAAGCATTTTCATTGTGTTTTCTTTGTGTCATTTTTTTGTCGGAAATGTTCGGAAGGCAGAATTCAATTGACCTCGAATCAAATCATCACGCTGTTTTGTCGACAATCGTCGTTCTCGTTCCTTAATATCTTGAATTCGCCATCCATCCTCTAGTTTAGTCGCCACTTCGACCAAACGTTCCACGTCATGGAAAGAATATTTACGTGAACCACCTTTTGTCCGTTCCGGAAAGACGAGACCTTTTGCTTCATAATACCGGACTTGACGCTCCGAAAGTCCCGTCAATTCAGTCACAACGCCAATCCCGATCACTTTCTTCGATTTATAGTCCATTCAGCCTCGCCTCCTTAATAAAAAAACTATGTCAGATAATCTGACAAAATGCAATCCAGCATGAATTTTTCGTTTTACACTGAAGTCAACTTTTGGAAAGCACCTAAGAAAAAGGAGGGCATGAACATGGAAGACATTCTCTATTATATGGACACGCTGTATGTACTCATCGCTGCATTGCTCGTATTGACGATGCAATTAGGTTTCGGATTACTCGAGACAGGGACGCTTCGGGCGAAGAACGCCGGTCACGTCGCGGTCAAACAAATTATCAGCCTCTCTGTGGCGGCACTCGCTTTTTGGGCGGTCGGGTTCGGTCTCTCGTTCGGTGACGGGACGACTTGGTTTGGGACAGAAGGATTCTTCTTAAGCGGATCATTCACAAGTCTCGACTGGGCGAACGTCTCCATCGACATTAAATTCTTATTCCAGTTATCATTCGTTGCAGTTTCCCTTGCCATCGCGTGGGGTGGATTTGCGGAACGGGCTAAGCTTTCTGCCTACGTTCTGTTCGGTATCTTCTTCGTTGCCATCCTCTACCCAATCGTCGCTCGCTCAGTATGGGCTGGCGGGATGCTTGGATCGATGGGGATGCAAGACTTCGCCGGATCAGCGGTCGTTCATCTTCAAGGTGGGATGGCAGCGCTCATGGCGACAATCATCTTGAAACCACGTCGGAAGACGGAATCACTCGCTGGTCATAACCACGTGTTGACGGTCGTCGGTGGACTCGTGCTTTGGCTTTGCTGGTTCGGATTCAACGCCGGTTCGACGATGTCGGTCGCTGACGGATTCTTCGGTTACGTCGCGTTGACAACAATGCTCGCCACAGCAGCCGGTGCACTCGGTGCTCTTGCAATCGTCATGCTCCATCGGAAGACGGCAGATATCCCGACAATCGTGAACGGAGTACTCGGAGCACTCGTTGCCATCACGGCAGCATGCGCGTTCGTCGAACCGTGGGCAGCTGTCGTCATCGGTGCACTCGCATCTGTTGCAACATACGGAACGAGCATCTTGATGGCGAAGTATGTGGATGACCCGCTCTGCGCCTTCTCCGTACACGGAGTCGCTGGGATCATCGGAACACTCGCACTCGGTTTCTTCGCATCTCCTCGACTCGTTGAGATTACAGGGATCGGTTCTGCTGGACTCTTCTACGGTGGCGGATTGACACAGCTCGGTGTGCAGACACTCGGTGTATTGATCGCGATGGTCATCGCCGGTGGTGGAAGTTATGCCTTCTTGAAACTTCTCGACGTCACAATCGGACTCCGTGTCACAGAAGAACAAGAAGATGTCGGCCTCGACATCGCAGAACATGGTGTATCAGCATACGGTGAAGTCGAAGAAGCAACTGAGAAACCAGGACGCCTCCCGAAGATTCTCGGTTCGAGCGTATCCGTCATGTCACCTAAAAAATAATCTAATCACGTGAGAAGGACATCCCGCACAGGATGTCCTTCTTTTTATTTTAATCGACTTAAGTAATAGCGTGTGACCAAGATAGACAAGACCAACCCGACCGCCGCATCCCATGTGGCACCGAAAGCGACAGATGCAATCACTAGAGCGACGGACTGGATGACGAGCAGTCGCATCGCCCACCACGAATACCCTGCGATTCGCTCATCGCGTGTAATCGGTAGCCAGGAAACAATGGAAATCGCTTCTAACCGTTTAAATAAAGGAACGAGCTGTAACGCGGTCAAGCCTACAAAGAGTGGCGTAACCAAGCCGACGTACCATCCTCCCGACATCCACATGACAATGAGCGCCACTACGGTCAAACGCAGAATTAAATCAAGTGAGTCGTTCGAACGGAGAATACGAAGTCCGTACACGTAACGTGAAGCGTCCACGCGCCGTAGGACCCGATTTTCTAGAAGCCGAGTCAATAGCCGGCGCTCTCGAACCTCTTCTTTCAAGGTCGGCAAATCGACGAACCAGCTGATCACCCGTTCAAATTGTGCCCGACTCTTCTCTTCGAGTGACAACCAATGGAGAAGCGGAATCCGCTCATTACGCTTCAGATGCAAGAGAATGAAGGGAGCGAATGCGGGGATCCATGCCCACTGTGTCCAATTCATCAATAACAAGACACCACTTCCAAGTGCAAACGGCAGGATTGTCCATTCGCGCACTCCTTCCACTTTTGCCAACCGACCTGCAGCTGACAACATGACCATCGTCACGACGAAGGATAATACTTCAATACTCGAATAACTCTCTGTCCGTACGAGGAGCGGAAGTAAAACGAGCAGGAAGAGCAATCCACGTAGTGCAGCAAAAACAAGATTAAACAAACGCACCCCGATCATATAGGAACGAATATCTCCTAACTCTGGAAGTAAAAACACTTGATCCGCCTCCTGGACGAATGTTCGCGGGCGATGACCGAGCGGCATGATTAAAAGGACCGCCGCAGCAATCCACGTCCCGGGGAATGTCCCATCGATTCGTTCTAAGAAGCTATTGTAGACGAACGCCCCGTAAATCAAGGTGAAATAGAGCGTGAACAGCAGTCCCCCGTTTGCAACGTAGCGACTGTACTTGACGACCTCTTCCATCCAGGTCCCGAGCCTTGCTGTAAATCGATTCATGACGACCGTTCCTCCGACGCGATTGCTTCTACATATATGTCATCAAGTGTCGCATCAGGTGACAATCGATACACGTCACGCAACTCCGCCGCTGTTCCGCTTGCGATGACGACTCCTTGATGGAGGAAGACGAATCGGTCGCAGTGCCGCTCTGCCGTTTCGAGGATATGGGTGGACATTAAAATCGCACAGTCTTGTTTATATTCATCAAACAACTGAAGCAATTGACGAATCGCTAGTGGGTCGAGACCGACAAATGGTTCATCAACAATCAAGAGCGGCGTTTTCGTCACGAGCGCACACAAGATCATCGCTTTTTGACGCATCCCTTTTGAAAAGACGGAAGGGAACCAGGCGAGTTGTTTTTCCATTCGCATCTCTTTTGCCAAACGTTTCGTACGCGCAGCCAACTCTTCCGGATTCACATCGTACGCCTTCCCCATTAATTCAATATGTTCTTGCAAGGTTAACGTCTCATACAATATCGGTGTTTCCGGTATGTAACTTACTTTTTTACGATAGTTCTTTTCAGAAGAATTTAATGTCTCACCATCAATTTCGATTTTTCCGGAGAGGGGTGACAATAACCCCAAAATGTGTTTGATCGTCGTCGATTTTCCAGCTCCATTTAGCCCTATCAACCCAACGAGCTCCCCTTTTTTTACTTCAAACGAAATGTCATGCAAAACTTGTTTACCGAGATATCCGCCGTTCAATCGATCGACGTGCAGCATGAAAACCACACCTTTCATTTTCATCTTTTTTTCGTGGTATATGTTTTAAATGTTGTCACATGGGAATAATCTGAACTGTAAGGCATTTTAAAATAAACATCAATACTTCCATTGTTCCACAAAATCGTTGTAAAGAACAATGGGCAAAAAGAGGAAGGAGAAATGAATGATGGGGTTTATTCTTTATTTGATTATCGGGGGTATCATCGGTTGGTTAGCAGGATTAATTTTAGGTAAGGACGTACCAGGTGGAATCATTGGTAACATCATTGCGGGGATTATCGGTGCATGGTTGGGTGGACTTATCTTTGGTAACTTCGGACCAATCGTTGCGGATATCGCGATTATCCCAGCTCTTATCGGTGCGATTATCCTAATCTTGATTGTATCGTTCGTTATGAAATCAATGCGTAAAAAATAAGATTATGTATCGGAGGGGCTTCCATTATGGAATGTCCCTCTTTTTTCATTGGATCAGTAAATACATTGCGTCGTTCTTTTCGATAAACTGTTTCTCGGTCTCAAGACCAAAGAACGTAAAGAATGATTCGAAGAACGATTGACCGTAATCCCACTCTGTTCCGAGTGGGTGTTCCGACTTCGCTTTCGGTTCACCGAGGAGGGCAATCAAATCATCCGGTCGTTTATCGAGGTCGACCCGAATCGATTCCACTTCCTCATCTTTAAACGTGACAGCCAATCGCTCATAGTCCCATTTTCCTTCACGCTTTCCAGCCGGTTCACCAAGCGTTTCTTGAACTTGCTGACTCGACTGCCCAATTAAAGAATCGACCGTTTCGAGTGAGTGACCCGTTTGCGCCTCCACTTCAATTTCAATCAACTCAGCCCTCTTCAAATCAAATTGTCCGGCAATGGCTTCGTTCGATTCAGGCATAAGGGCATACTCAATGGATTTAGAAGATATCAATTGAATCGTTTCGGTTTCCGTGACCGTCTCTCCATTTGTCACCGCTACCGCTTTGACATCATATTGTCCCGGCATCTGTTCAAACGATAACGTATCATCGGCTTCATCAATCCGTCCTACCTGTTGTCCATCAATCCAAATATTCGTCAATGGTACATCCGAGGTCACATCAATCCGTTGTGGGAGTAGTTCAATTCGATAGTCAGAAAAGCCATACCGTCCTTCCCCCGTGTCGATCAAACGAAATAATCCGTCCGCCTCCATACCCGACGTTCGGTTGGCTCGGTCTTTCGCAACTTCTGCGATAGCCTCTCCTCGAATGGACTTTTCATCGTTCAACCACCCCATGAATCGTAGAGCCTCCGCTCTCGATAAAGGTTCTCCAAGATATTCGACTTTCTCCTCAAAAAAGGTACGGTCTTCTTCTAATAAGGCCTCTTTGAATGCGACGTGAATTTTATCTTGTTCTGCCGCCGGCTTGTATGCATATATATAGAAAACAATGGCTCCAACTAGAATCGTGAAGCTAGAGATCAAAAGAAAGACTTTCGGACTCCGCTCTTTTTTTCTACTTCTCGTATAGGGCATGTGCTCACCTCCTTTGCGCTCACTTATCTTCATTATAGAAGGAATCCATCTCGCTTCCTATCGTTCTTGCGCCCGAACTTCCGTGTTATGATGGAACAGAAACGACATTTAAGAATGGAGGAATGAAGATGCATACAGATCCGACCTGTATCTTTTGTAAAATTGCAAAACAAGAAATCCCATCCTATCGGGTATATGAAGACGAAGCGGTCGTCGCTTTCCTCGACCTTTCTCAAGTGACGAAAGGACACACGCTCGTCATCCCAAAACATCATGCGAAAAACGTATATGAATTGCCGGAAGACGTGGCGGCAGATGTCTTTAAACGCGTCCCGACCATCGCCAAAGCGATTCAACGTGAAACGGGTGCCATCGGAATGAACGTCTTATCGAATGCCGAAGAAGTTGCCGGACAAACGGTGTACCACTTCCATATCCATTTGATTCCGCGCTTTGGACACGAGGATGGATTTGGTGCGCAGTGGATCACGCAAAACGGCGCCTTCACGTCGGAAGAACTCACTACCCTTGCATCGAACATTCATGCCCACGTATAAACAGACAGAGACCCGTCGACGACGGGTCTCATTTATGATTGATTGATTGAATCACGGTGGCGTTTTCGTTCCTCTTCCAATTGCGCACGCTCGACCTGAAGCTTAATTGCCACTTCGTATAGCTGTTGACGCGTCTTGACAGATGTCGCTTGTTCAAATTCTTTTCGTAATTTCGTTAGACGGGCATCTATTTCAAGCATCCGCTTTTCTAGCATCGATTCTTCACGTGCCTGTTCCGTTTGCTTCGACGCCTCGTATCCCGCCTCTAGTGTATTTATAATGGATTCGGCCCAAGTGTCATCTCCCAGTCGTTTCGCAGCGAGATACAGGTCAAGCATGTCATCTACCCAACGCTTCGCTTTCTCCACTGAGGATCACCTTCCTTTACCTGTATTTTAAAATAAAATGATTTTTCGGTCAAAAATGAATGTTCTGAAAAATTTTATTTGCGATATAGGTTTTTAATCACTCTTTTTTGGTAAAATAATATGAAAAGAATGTAATTCTGATTATCCGAGCTTGAGGAGGGGAATGAATTGTCGAGTCGCCAACGTCGAGATTGGATTGTTTTCGGCTTTGTTTTAGCATTTTTAGGAGTCGCCACAGTGAAGAAACTGGCGCAAGGAACTGCAAATGATGCCGCTGCTCAACAACATCGAGCATCCACAATCACTACGCTAAAAGAACAATTTGGGAATGTGGCGAAACATGCATCGCAGGTTGCCGCCGCAGGAAAACTGCAAGGAAAAGAATTGACTGACCAAGTGAAAGCCGAAGTCGAACGCTATCAACAAGACATTCAGCCTTCAGTCGAGCGCATCCAAGGGAACCTTCAGGAACTCTCGAACGTACAGTCTGCTATGACTGACAAAACCGTCAATCAAACACAGTGAGTGTTTGAGGTCATCGTCCGTCGATTACATTTGACTTTTTATCCGGAAAGGATGGATCGAGATGGAACACGAAAAAGAATTCACTGGCCCTGAGGCCATGCTCTATAGCCACAAAATCATTCAATTGAGTAAAGCTTTGTGGAAAACCGTCGAAAAAGACTGGCAAAACTGGATCAAACCGTTCGACTTAAATATCAATGAACACCATATCTTATGGATTGCCCACGCTTTAGGCGGTGCATCGATTTCAGAAATTGCGAAATATGGCGTCATGCACGTCTCGACTGCTTTCAACTTCTCGAAGAAGTTAGAAGATCGTGGATTACTTACGTTTTCTAAAAAAGAGACGGACAAACGAAACACGTACGTTCAATTGACACCTGAAGGCGAATCGTTATTACTCGAAACGATTCACGCCTTCGACCCAGAAGGGAACGGCGTATTCCGCGCTTCCCTTCCGCTCCAAGAACTGTATGGAAAGTTCCCTGACTTAACAGATATGACGGCTATCGTGCGTCGCTTGTACGGGGATAACTTTATGGATATCTTTGCGGAAACGTCAAAAATGATCACAGAAGAGGCAGGCAGACGCCCTGATGAGGATGAACTCAGTCAAGAAGCCTGACCTGCCGATAAAGTGGTTCTGTGACGTCTAACTCGATTCCTTGTCGGACACATGCCTCAAGAATCGTTTTGACGTCAAGTCTCACATCTAACATACCTGCAAAATGGACGAGCAATGGTTCTATGGACGTGTATCCGTAGCGCAATTGCTCGTTTTGCTGCGCCCGAATCTCCTCAAGCAATTGATAAAATGACTCGACTTCTTGTTTCGTCAAATTCGCTCGAATCACCTCATATTCGAACGGACGGTCTGTCCAATCGACAATCTCGAGTAAGATCTTCATCTGATAGGCTAAATGCTCGACCTTCTCCTCTAGTGACACTTCCCTCACCCCATCATTTCACATTCTATTTCATCATTATACGACAGGATTGTGTGCTATGATACTGTACAGACAAGAGAACAGCTGTCATGATTAGGAAAATGTGATATAGTCGGACTTAGAAACTTTAAAGAATTATTAGGGGTGGAATACATGTCAAACGGAATGACGAACGAACCAAAAAAGCAAGATAAAAAATTCTCAACTGGCGCAATCGTCGGTGCATCTGCAATCGCACTCATTATCGGTGCTGGCGGTACGTATGCGGCAACGAACGCAGGCGGCGGAGAGTCAGATAATTCAGCAGTCGTCACATACAAAGGCGGCGAAATCACACGCGGTGAAATCGCGGATATGAGCTATGACCGCATGGTACCACAACTCGCATTCCAAGAGACGATGAATGCACTTCTTGAAAAAGAATACGGTGACCAAGTCGACCAAGAAAAAGTAGATGAAGAGTTCAGCAAGACAGAAGAACAGTTCAACTCAGAAGAAGAGTTCGAACAAGCGATTCAACAAGCCGGCATGAGCGGTACGGAAGAGTTTAAAGAAGCGCTTCGCGGACAGATGCTCGTTGACGCTGCGAAATCGAAACTTGTCGATGTGACCGATGAAGAAATCGAAGCACAGTTCGCAAAAGAGAACGTGGAAGTGGAAGCTAGCCACATCCTCGTTGAAACAGAAGAAGAGGCACAAGACATCATCAAAGAGTTGAATGACGGTGCAGACTTCGCTGAACTTGCGAAAGAAAAATCAACGGATACTGGTTCAGGAGAACAAGGTGGAGAACTCGGTTTCTTCTCTGCTGGTAAGATGGTACCTGAATTCGAAGAGTACGCATTCAAAGAAGATGTCGTTGGTAAAATCTCTGAACCGGTTCAATCTCAGTTCGGTTTCCATGTCATCAAAGTGACAGACCGTAAAGAGAAAGACTTGAAACTCGAAGACGAGAAAGATCGTATTCGTGAAGAATTGGCAGCTGAAAAATCAGCTTCTGTCGATGCGAACAAAATTTACGCTGAGTTGATTGAAAAATACAACGTTGACGTAAAAGATGCAAAAGCAGAACAACAATTTGACGCTGTTAAAGAAGCGATTAAAAACGCAGACGAGTCTTCAGAAGAACCTGCAGCAGAATCAACTGAACAGTAATCACAAAGGGGCACTCCAGCAATGGAGTACCCCTTTTCGTTGGTCACCTGTTATAAATTCGGGCGATAGAAAGCACGGTTATCGAGCGCCATGACACGCTCCGTGAACATTCCGGGCTCGACCCCTTCATACGCTTTCTCAAACATGTTCATGCGCGCATCAATATTATCAATGAAGAATAACATCTCCGCTTCAGGTAATTGTGGCGCATTCGCAGATCCCCATTCCGGCTTCCCGTGATGGCTTAAGACGAGATGTTGCAACAAGGTCGTCACTTCGCGGTCCGTTCCAAGTTCCCGTGACACAACTTCAAGTTCCGATGCCATAAGTGACAAATGACCGAGTAATTTTCCTTCGAGTGTGTATTCTGGCGTAATCGCATCAGACAATTCGATGACTTTCGCCAAATCATGCAAAATCACACCCGCAATCAAAAGATCACGATTCAAGGATGGATACAGTTCACACATCGTATCCGCGAGCTTCAACATCGACATCACATGAAATGCCAGTCCCGAATAGACCGCGTGATGATGTCGAACGGCAGCCGGATACGTGAAGTATGCCTCTTCATGACGATTGACGACTTCCTCGACAAGACGGCGAATCTCATCGTGTTGAAGTGACGTGATGAATCCACGAATCGTCTTCTCGAGCTCTGACTTCGGAATCGGAGCCGATCGGACGTATGGTGCGATGTCTATTTCCTGCTCGATGATTGAAATTTGTTTTAGTTTCAACTGGGTGCGCCCCCGATAGTCCATCACTTCCCCTGCCGCATGGACGATTTTTTTCGTCGCATACTTCTCGGTATCGGCACTATCCCATAATTTCGTTTCGATTTCACCACTCTCGTCGCAAAGGATTAATGTTAAATAAGGTTTCCCGTTCCCGGCAAGTCCCTTATACGATTGTTTGATCATGACATATTGGTCTAGCGTGTCGCCCACTTTGAGCTGACCGATTTTTGTCGTCAATGAAAGCACCTCTCTCTTGTTCAGTACCTTCATCTTAACGAAAGTTTGAGACAGATGCCAACATTCCTGACAATTTGGGAATACTATCAATATAGTGAATTGGAGGAATGGATGATGAAATGGGATTGGTATACACGACCGGAAGATTATATTCATGTTGATCAGCTATATGCTCAAGCCTATACGTATTGGCTTGAACAATTGACGACCTCAAATGTGACGAAGATTGTCGTCGAGAATGGATATATGTATGGTTCACTCACACTCGACTATGAACAGTTAGAACGGGAACCACAAAAAATTGGACATTACTTCATTGGACCTGATTTTTTATGGACAATCGGCTTTGATGATTTGCACCATGAGTCCGTTTTCGCCAAACAATGCGATTCTCCAATCGAGGCGTTTTATGAGTTGCTTGCCGAACGGATGAACAACTACTTTCACGGTATCGATGAGTTTGAAGAACGTTTGATGGCAGCTCAACGTGAAATGACGGGACAAGTTCCCGCTACGTTCATGAATGAGATTTTTGGTCTTCGCAGTGAGATTGAACGGTGGTCGGATACGGTCACTCCATATAAGGAGCTTGTCATGGCGGGACGAGAAGCTTTTTTAACGATCGATTTGCAGCAGTTAAAATCGTATCAACTTGCCGATTATCGAGTCAATCGATTGCTGACACTCATCAATCATTATCAAGAAGACGTGATTGCGATGACAGATCTCGCCTCCACCCTGTCGAACTTTCGAGGGAACGAAATCATGAAGGCACTAACCGTCTTCACCGCGCTGACGACTCCCGTCGTTGCATTCGGTGCGGTTTGGGGAATGAACTTTAAAAATATGCCTGAACTGGAATGGCCGCTTGGATATGGATTCGCCTGGCTCATGATTCTTCTCTTCACGCTCATCATCCAAGTGTGGCTGAAACGGAAGAATTGGATCGGGTCATTGCTACAGTTTCCGAATCAGACGACTTCAACGAAACATCGGTCAAAACAAAAAACTCAAAAAACGAACAAAAGTTCGGTATAATGAAAGAAAAGTGATTCACACAAGAAAGGTGATGTTATGGAACGACTCATCATTCATGTGGACATGGACGCATTTTATGCCTCTGTCGAACAGCGTGACCGTCCTAACTTACGAGGAAAGCCCGTCATCGTCGGAGGCCCTCCCCACAGCCGCGGGGTCGTCGCGACATGTTCCTATGAGGCGAGGAAATACGGCGTACACAGCGCGATGTCATCACGTCGCGCTTTTGCCTTGTGTCCCCATGCGACGTTTATCAAACCACGGTTTCATGCCTATCGACAAGTCAGCGCACAAGTGATGGAGATTTTTAAGTCGGTCACACCGCTCGTCGAACCACTCTCGCTCGATGAGGCTTACCTCGATGTGACGGAGAATTCGTTATTGAGTACATCCGGACCCTTTATCGCCCGGTATATATTAGGCGAGATTAAGCGTCGCACCGGTCTCACCGCATCTGCCGGAGTCGCACCGTCAAAATTTGTCGCGAAAATCGCTTCAGGATATGAGAAACCAAATGGACTCACGGTCGTTCCGCTTGATGAAGTGGCAACCTTTCTGGCTCCCCTCTCCATCGAAGCCATGCATGGAGTCGGAAAAGTGACCGCCCAAACGCTTTATAAAAGTGGTTATCGTACGATCGGTGACCTTCAACAAACTCGTCCTGAGCAACTGAAAGCCATCTTTGGACACGATCGTGGGCAACAACTATATGAACTGGCACACGGACGTGATACGCGTCCTGTCGTGGCCACGCGAGAGCGTAAGTCGATTGGGTCAGAAACGACGTTCGCATTTGATATCGATGACCCGGAAGAAGTGTTCGAACGGGTCATCCCAGAGATGGAGGACGTATTGCGTCAGCTCGATCGCCGCGACTTGAGCTGTCAAACGGTCACCATCAAAATAAAGACGAGCGAGTTTCAGGCTCGGAGTCATCAAATCAAATTAAACCACCCGACGCATGACCATGATGAGATTAGACGACTTGCCAGACGTCTTTTCGACGAGATGAACGTCATCGAGCCCGTCCGTTTGATCGGATTGACCGTATCCGATTTGATTCCCCGAACTGAATCGACACGACAGCTGACATTCGACGAACTGACAAAACCTTCTCTTGAAGAATGAATGACCATTCATTAAAATGAAGAAAAGGGGGTCGTGTGAATGGAAACATACACGGTGACAGGATTTGAAAATGATGGCACGCTCGTATTGAATGAAATGTTCGAAGCGAACGACGATCAGTCGGCCAAACAACAAGGACTCGACATGCTTCGTGCTGCTGGACATGAGCATAAAGGGGCGCGTATCGTACGACGGGGGCAACTCATCTACTTCGAGCGTTGCAAATTACCGGGTAAATTGAAAGGGACAGCATCTTAACAAAAGTAGACCAGGACAATGATTGTCTTGGTCTACTTTTTCATTCACCATATTTTTCATTCCACGCATCCTGCCATTCTTGAAGATCGGGGTGAATATCCTCAAGCGATTCTCCGCTCAAACTATATCCGTTCCCTGAACCTGATCCATCTGTCACGGGGAATGATGTCCCGCCGATGACCTTTCCATCCACGATCATTACCGAGACAGCAATCTGACCGGCGGGAGATTGCTCACCAATCGGATGATCTTTCACCGTAAAGTTTTCGTAGTAGATGGTCTTACCCACGTATTCATCCGGTGATACGGTTTGTAGTCCCCAAACGTTCCGTTCACGATCCTCTGCCAGTTCCTCTAAGGTTAAAGTACTCGTATGCTCTCCTTCAAAAGAAACGATCGAGTACTGTTGCTCCTCGAGATACGCTTCGGCCACCTTCCCGCTCTGCGTCATCTCAGGTTCTGGTTCCGTCCCCACTTCTTTCCCACATGCCACAAGAAAGAGACAGAAGAAAACCAATATCCATTTTTTCATCATCGCCCGCCCTTTCATTTGCTGATACGTCTATTTTCGATACTCGTCCCCAAACCTCCTATTCAAAATGGGAAGAGGATGAGAATCATCAAAATTCCTACGATTCCCGTGATGAGTTGTAACGGCACACCGACTTTGATAAAATCCATGAACCGATAGTTGCCGATACTAAAGACCATCGCATTTGTCGGAGATCCGAATGGGGTCATAAAAGCGAGTGATGCCGAGATGGCGACCGCAACGACGAATGGAACCGGACTGACAGTCATCGATTCGGCGAGTGCAATCGCTAAGGGGACAAACAAAATAGCGGTCGCTGTATTCGAGATGATTTGACTAAGGAGCATGGTCGAGACGAATAAGACGACGAGTACCCATATAGGACCAAAGTCGGCAAACGTCCTTTCAATCCATTCAACGACCCATCCCATGATTCCCGCCTTTTCAAGCGCCGTTCCTACCGGGATCATGGCCGCAATCAAGACGAGCGAGGACCATTGAATAGATTGATAGGCGACGTCCATCTGTCGGACGGCCCCACTCAACACCATCGCTAGCGCAGCCATCCATACGGCAACGGTCGGATCGACCCATTCGAATATGAACATGAGCAACAACATGAGCATGATGATGCCTGCTGCAAGCTGATGACGCCCCGATACGACTCGATTGGCTACCTCGGTCACCCGTTCATTTGATAACAGGTCATGTGTCTCTCTTTCCATCCGCTCTAAATCATCCCATGTCCCCTGTACCATCAACATGTCTCCTTGCTTCAACGGGGTGTCTGTCAATCGCACGTGTGCGATCTCTTCTTGTGGTCGGATGACTTTTAAGACATTGACATGAAATTGATTACGTAACTGACTCTCACCGATACGCTTCCCGATTAATCGACTCACCCCTGGGACCGTGAACAGGAGAACCCCTCCGGTTTGATCATCTACACGGGTGGCCTCAATCGGTTCAAATGGTATCTGTTCTTTTTCAGAAAAGTTCCGAACGTGCCGTTCCTCACCGCTGACAAGTAATTCCCCCGCACGTAGTACGGTGTCTGCATGAGCCGTCTCATGATGGTGCCGTCCATGAACTCGTTCCTTCAAGACTATAACCCCTTCATGAGACCATGAAAGGTCACGTAACTGTTTCCCAATTAACGGATGACTCTTTGCAATCGACATCACATAGACGTTTGGACGCAATGGCTCACTTATCTCCGTCTTCAACCACAGTTTCGCCCCTTCTTGATGGAGTAAGCGATTCCCGATTAGACGGAAATAGATCAATCCAATCACCATCACGACCAGACCAATTGGAAACAATGAAAAGAATCCGAGCGGTTCATCCACGAGGCCGCGGAGTGCTTCTGCCGCAACGAGATTGGGAGGTGTCCCAATCAGTGTCATCGTTCCACCGATGCTTGAAAAAAAGGCGAGTGGCATGAGATAAGAATCCATAGATTGTTGGATTTTTCGTGCCATTACCATCACAACAGGAATGAGCAAAGCGACGGTCCCCGTATTGGACATGACACTCGACAAGAGCGTCACCGTCAACATAAACAGATAGAATAAACGCGTCGCATTCCCTCCCGCGTATGGAACAAGCAAAGAAGCCAACCGTTCCGCCAGACCAGAATGAAACAATCCCGCTCCGACCACGAACAGTCCAGCAATCATCAAGACGACCGGATTGGAGAAACCAGCCATCGCCTCACCTGGGGTCAATTGTTGTGTGAGCACGAGGCAAACAAGTCCAATCAATGCCACTAAATCCGCCCGTAACCATCCTGCTATGAAAAAGAAAATCATCCCTAAAAGGATTATCACCGTGATCATGCTGATTCACCCTTTCGCTATTGTCACAATTTCATTATAACCCACTTTATGTAAGCGCTTACTTAAAGCGTGTGACAATCTCATCAACAAAAAAACGGATGGCTCTAAAGCCATCCGCACATCATTTGTTATTGAACTTCGTTTTCGTTCACCATCGGGGCATAAAGCTCCTCGAGTGGTTTCATGATGATTTTCGTCACTTCTGTAACGAGTTGGTGCATGCGTTGCTCTTCTTGCATGAGCTCCATGATCAATTCGTTCTGTTGAACGTTCATCATTTTCGTTTGCGCATCCATCATTTCCTGCTCAGAGATTTCCTCTCCTTGCATCTGCTTTTGTTGAAGCGTCATTTGGATGTTACGGAAGTCAGCGAACAACTGGTTCGCTTCCGCATCCGCATTGACACGATCGTATAAAGAAGAGAGTGTTGTGAACTCTTCAGAATCGCGAAGTGCTTTCTCCAATTGGTAAGCTTGATCGTACAAGTTTGTTTGTGACATGTAACGTCCTCCTAAATGCTATTAGGGCATAGAGCCATCACAAGATGGCAATCAACCCTTGAATCAACCCAATCATACCACCTAACAGAGCACCAAGCCATGTTATTGCCCGAAACTCTCGTTTCGAAATCGATAAGACGATCTCTTCAAGGTACGACGTGTCGAGTGATTGGACCTGCTCTTGCACAATCTTATCAATCTTTAATCGGTCCATAATCGTCTCCATTTGGTTCGTGAAGCGCTCAATGACAAGCGTGACACCTTGTGGAACAAGTTCGTCGACAACGCGGGATTCGACGGACTGTGTATACGACGATATCGGACGATCCAATAATTGTCCGATTGGCAAACGAGATACGACTTGGTCTGTGATGCCATCGATGAGTCGTGCTTCAAGTCGATCATCGATCAGTGTATCGACCGTCTTCTCACTGAATCGCTCAAATTCACGCGTAATCATCGTCGTCATTCCGTCACGGGTCGATTGACCACGTAAGATGTTGACGATTTCTGGCCGAACCATCTCGACAAAGTTCATGTTTTGAATGAACCCTGCGATAAATCCGAGACGACGCTGGACGAACGAGTCAACCATGTGACGAAGTTGCGCCTCACCTTCAGGAGAATAGAAATATTCCTCTGATTTGACGAGAAGCGCCTCCACGATTTCAGGAATGACCACTCGTACACGGTCCATCCCTTCTTCTCCAAGTAACTCAAACAGCTTTCGTTCTTTCACTTCAGCCATGACGTTCGATAGCTCGTCACGTAGTTTGTCATCTGCTAGCGTGAGGAATCGTGCCTCTGCGTTCGGATAGAGGGGTTCCAATAGCTCGCGAACCGTCTTATCCGAGCGTAACATCGTCTGAACCTCTTGTTGCGCAAAGTGCGTAATATGCGTCGTCACTTGGTCATCTAGCAATCGCTTCCGCATACCCTCTGGTGTCAATAAATGTTTGACGACCGTCTTCCCTAAACTAGATGCCAGTTCATCTCGACGTTTCGGAATAAGTCCTGGTGTAAAAGGAATCCGGAATGAACCGATGTATTTCGGTTCGTGTGGTCGGAACAACATCTTGATGGCGAGAAAGTTGGTCACGCCCCCGATGGTCGCCCCGATCAATATCATGAGTAAAATCTTTAATAACCCGTCCAAACTGCAAGCCTCCGATCTGAAATATGATACATTGTTGTTGAGGTGATAGTATTGAATACGTTTGATCGTATTAAATCGATTTTTCCGACTGCTGTCCATCGGTCGGAAGATGCATCTGGTGACCTTGATTGGTTCGAGACGCAAGATGGTACCCTATTCGGACTCCCCGCGTTCGAACTGAGCGAACGCGAACAAAAGCTGTTGGCGCTGTGGGCGACGCCAATCCTTCAATCTGATCCCCATCAGCGAAAATGGCAAGCAACCCTTCAAGATGAGACGTTTCGTTTTGAGCAACCGTTTCGGCTCATCTCTCTTTCTCTCCAAGAAGCGGAAGAAGAAGCGTTCGAATCCTTCGTTAGTATCGTCCGTGACTTTATGCCGCATGCCGAGGTCATCTTGATGTCGACACGACATATCGAGCTGATTGAACAAAATCCATTCGTCGATCTTCAGGAGTTTGAGGACGTATTGCGCGCCATTGCGAGTGACTGTTTCATCGAGGCGCATGCGATCTATAGCGAACGTCCGCAAGGCTCGCTCGTCCATGTGTATCGTCAACATCAATTACTCATGCCATACGCACGTATGTCTACTAAAACTTACCCTGCTAGTCAATTATTATACCATTATTTACTACAACAGCAGGACTTAAAAGAGCGGATGTATATCACTGCCCCGTTAATGCAAATGCTCGATTTATCGACAATCGAATTATTAGAGGCGTTGTTTCGTCACTCGTTGAATGTCTCGCATACCGCCAAAGCACTGTTCATGCATCGAAACACGCTAAATTATCGGCTCGATCGTCTATTTGAGACGACGGGTTACGATGCTCGAACGTTCTATGACGCTAGCCTCCTTCAACTCATGGTCATGTTGCACAAATCCGATTAACGGTTTTTGTGCAACTTGTCCATATTCAATGCAAGCGGTTTCATCATATAATCGTTCTTGTAAGCGCTATTATATACACATAGATTCTTTAGGAGGCTAACGACATGGCAGAAATTCGTTTAGAACACATTGATAAAATTTACGATGGTGGCGTAAAAGCCGTCAGCGATTTCAACTTACACATCAAAGACCGTGAGTTCATCGTCTTCGTCGGACCGTCTGGTTGCGGAAAATCGACAACACTTCGTATGATCGCAGGACTTGAAGAGATTTCAAACGGAGACTTTATCATTGACGGGAAACGAATGAACGATGTCGCTCCTAAAGATCGTGATATCGCCATGGTCTTCCAAAACTACGCACTTTATCCGCACATGAGCGTCTACGACAACATGGCGTTCGGGTTGAAGCTCCGTAAGTTCCCAAAAGACGAGATCGATCGTCGCGTAAAAGACGCTGCCCGCATTCTCGGCTTGGAAGAATACCTCGAGCGTAAACCAAAAGCGCTCTCAGGTGGACAACGTCAGCGTGTTGCCATTGGTCGTGCGATTGTCCGTGACGCAAAAGTCTTCTTGATGGATGAGCCACTCTCAAACTTGGATGCGAAACTCCGTGTACAAATGCGTAAAGAGATCATCCAATTGCACAACCGCTTGGATACAACGACGATTTACGTTACCCATGACCAAACGGAAGCGATGACACTCGCTACACGGATCGTCATCTTGAAAGACGGAATCATTCAACAAGTCGGTTCGCCGAAAGAAGTATATGATCATCCAGATAACATCTTCGTCGCCGGCTTCATCGGTTCACCATCGATGAACTTCTTCCGCGGTACACTCGCAGAAGGCAAATTCATCACGAACGGTGAAGAAGTCAACGTACCAGAAGGAAAAATGAAGACGCTTCGTGATCGTGGCTATGTCGGAAAAGAGCTCGTCCTCGGAATTCGTCCGGAATCAATCCACGATGAGCCAATCTACATCGACTCACCAACGACACACACGTTCAAAGCGCACATCGATGTCGCTGAGCTCATGGGTTCTGAGTCTTACCTCTACGCTGAACTCGGTGGACAACAGTTCACAGCCCGCGTTGACGGTCGCTCGAACATCCACATGGGTGACGATGTTGAACTCGCACTCGATATGACAAAAGCACACTTCTTCGACGGAGAGACAGAACAAGTCATCCGTTAAGGTATACAAAAAACCTCGATTCGTCTGAATCGAGGTTTTTTCTTATCGAATCGCGTAACGCCGTTCGAGTTTGTGTTGACCGGCTTGGATCAAGGTCGATAAAATCCAGTAGATCGACGCCGAGAACAAGAGCAACGGCATGACTAAATACGTCGTGGCCGCAATTTGGTCAGACACGTACGTTAACTCCTGAACCGCGATGACCGAACCGAGTGACGTTGACTTGATGATGTCGATGACCGAGTTCGAGACAGGTGGGATGGCACGTGAGAGCGCCTGCGGGAAAATGATGTCTTTGAAGCGTTTCATTTTCGGAATACCGAGCGCGACACTCGCCTCCACTTGTCCTTTGTCGACCGAGTTGATGGCTGCTCGGAAAGCCTCTGAGATATAGGCAGCGAAGTGGAAGCCTAATCCAAAGATGAGCGCCTGCATCCCACTGAGTTGAACGAACCCGGTGAGCCCGACATACAAGATCAGCAACTGAAGTAAGAGCGGTGTTCCACGGAAGAACGAAATGTACGTCCGTGTGAACAACCGTACGATTTTAATCGGACTACTATGAAGTAAAGCGATGATCAGACCGAGCGCCAAGGCGAGAAGAATCGACAGGACACTGGCGATCAACGTGAGCTGGACGGCTTCAAGATAGACCGAGCGGTTATCTATGACGGTCGTGATCAGTTCATTCATTGACTGATATCCTCACCGAAGTACTTCTCACCGATTTCTTTCATCGTGCCGTCTTCTTTCATCTCTGCGAGCGCATCGTTCAACTTGTCTAGCACGTCGCTATCTTGACGTGTCATGAATCCAGCTTCACTTGTATTGAAGATGTCACCGACTGCTTTGACGTCATAGCCTGTTTTTTCGAGTTCCGTCAAGATGAAGAGACGGTCGTTGAGGGCCGCGTCCAAACGACCCACTTCGAGGTCTTGAAGGACTTGGTTCGCCCCTTTATAAAACTTGACTTCAGCGCCAGCTTCTTCAGCCATTTGCGCATAGACCGAACCTTGTGTCGATCCGACTACTTTTCCATCGAGGTCGTCAATGCCTTGGATTTCATTGTTGTCTGAACCGACGATGACTTGAGCTCCTGACACAGCGTACGGGTCAGAGAACGCATATTTCTCTTCGCGCTCAGGCGTGATGCTCATTTGGTTAGCAATCATATCGATACGCTCAGCATCGAGTGCTGGGACAAGTCCTTTGAAGTCCATTGCTTCGTATTCCACTTTGTAACCGGCACGTTCTGCCGCTTCGTTCAAGACGTCGATATCATATCCCATCAATTCACCTTTTTCTTTGTACGTGAATGGTGGGTATGTCGCCTCTGTTCCGACCGTGATGACCGCTTCGTCCGCTCCACTGTCTGTTTCGTTACCGCAAGCTGCAAGAAGCCCGACTGAAGCTCCGATTGCGAGTACGCTCGTTAATGTCTTTTTCATAATGATTCCGCCTTTCCTATAATCCTTATATGATTACACGGTTTTAAACAATATCCTCATCATACTGGCGCGATGTCTTCATGTCAAACAAAAAACATCACCCTATTTCTAGAGTGATGTTCCTCATCAATCAATCGCTTTCGCTTGTTTCATAACATCCGCTTCAATCGCTTCACGTTTTGCAGTCGTCTTCTCGGCACGATCCGCATGCACACTGAAATAAAACTTGATTTTCGGCTCGGTTCCAGATGGGCGAAGACAGAACCACGAACCGTCCGCAAAGACGAATTTCAAGACGTTTGATGATGGCAATTCAATCGTTTCCGATTTACCGGACTGTAAGTCGGTCGCCACTTGTTTCTTATAGTCTTCGAAACGAACGACTTCATATCCACCGACTTCTTTTGGCGGATTGGCACGGAACGCTTCCATCATCCGTCCGATTTGCTCGAGACCAGCTTTTCCTTTTAACGTCATCGACTGCAAGGACTCTTCGTAGAATCCATACTTCTCGTAAATCGACTGTAACGCATCATAAAGCGTCCGACCGTGCTGTTTATGATAAGCTGCCATCTCGGCTGCGAGTAAACAAGCCTGAACGGCATCTTTATCACGACAGAAGTCTCCAATCAAATAGCCGTAGCTTTCTTCATACCCAAAGAGGAATTCATATTCGCCTGATTCTTCATATTGTTTGATCTTCTCACCGATGAACTTGAATCCAGTCAACGTGTTTTCGAGATGTACGCCGTACGCTTTTGCAATCGCAGCACCGAGTTCAGACGTGACGATTGTCTTGGCGACAAATCCATTCGAAGGTAACGTACCTGTCTCACTCTTTTGCGACAGGATGTATTCCATTAATAGCGCACCCGTTTGGTTACCGGTCAAGACGAACCATTCCCCGTCCCGTCCGCGCACGGTTAAGCCAACACGGTCTGCATCCGGGTCCGTCGCCATGAGCAAATCAGCCTCGACCCGGTCCCCGTATTCCATCGCTAATTTAAATGCAGCCTTTTCTTCCGGGTTCGGATAACTGACCGTCGGGAACGCACCGTCTGGCTCTGCCTGCTCTTCTACGATGGTCACGTGCTCAAATCCATACGCCTTCAGCCCTTCCATGACCGGACGGCGTCCCGTCCCATGGAGTGGTGAATAGACAATCCGAAGCGGGCTGTCCTGTATGTCATGATGAATCCGAATCGACTGGAGCGCCTCCATATAGGCTTCATCGACTGATGAGTCAACTGTGAGGAGTAGCCCCGTTTGTCGGAGCGCCGCTTCATCTTCAATCTGAATTTTCAGCTCGTCTTCAATCGCATTGACGTACGTCACGAGTTCATCCGCTTCCGCTGGTGGAAGCTGTCCTCCGTCTGCCCCATATACCTTGAATCCGTTATATTCCGGTGGGTTGTGGCTCGCCGTGATCACGATGCCACCGAACGCATTTAAATGACGAACGGCAAACGACAGTTCAGGTGTGGCTCGCAAACTTGGGAACAAATACGTCTTGATTCCGTTTGACGCCAATGTCCGCGCCGCTTCTAATGCAAACTCAGGCGAAAAATGACGTGAGTCATGGGCGATGACGACGCCGTGACGTTTCGCATCTTCCCCTGATGCTGAGATAAAATCAGCAAATCCTTGTGACGCTTTTCGAATCGTATAGACGTTCATCCGGTTCGCACCTGGTCCGATTTCTCCACGCATCCCGCCTGTTCCAAACTCGAGCGTCTTATAAAATGCATCTTCTAATGTGGTTTCATTTTTTGCGAGTTCTTCAAGTTCCGCACGTAAATGCGGCTCGAGCCCTTCGAATTGATTCCAACGGTCATACGTTTGTTGCCATGTCATGATTCATTCCCCTTTCACCCTCAAAAAATTCAATCGAAGTACTCGCCAATTGCTTCCATCTTGTATACGATGAGAGTAACGAAACCTCGAGGTGATATTAATGTTTCCAACAATGCGTGCCCAAGAATTAAAACAAATCGTGCATACGAACTCGATTCGTTTCATCGATTGCCGATATTCGCTAAACGACGCGTCCTATGGTAAATATGTCTACCGAAAGGGACATCTTCCGAACGCTATCTTTCTCGATTTGATGGAAGACTTGTCCGGTCCGCTCGGCGAACACGGCGGACGTCATCCGCTCCCTTCGAAAGAAGCATGGACGGCAACACTTCGTCGCATCGGCTTGAAAAAAGAAGATTTGGTCATCATTTACGATGACGGCTTCCCATTCGCAGCCCGTGCATGGTGGCTCTTCAAATGGGCCGGTCACGAACGGGTCGTTGTGTTAGAAGGCGGTATCCAATCTGGCATCACTTATTGCGGTGAGACCACTACGGACGTTCCACACTATTCGACAAGCGACTATACGCCAGACTTCCAAGACCATATGATTGCGACACTCGATGAAGTGAAAGCTGCTGCGAGCGGCTCGCTCTATGATTCACGAACCGAAGATCGCTTCAACGGGTCACATGAACCAATCGACTCAAAAGCAGGTCACATTCCGAACGCATTGCTCTGCTCCTATGCCGAGGCCATCACAGAACTCGGGACGTTAGAAGACTTCCACGACTTAAAAGAACTGTATAAAGATGTTCTTCCCGTTGAGAACCCCATCTTTTACTGTGGTAGCGGTGTGACCGCCTGCGTCAATATTTTGGCGCTTCACGCTCTCGGAAAAGATGATGTCCGACTCTATCCGGGATCCTATTCCGATTGGATCAGCTATCCAGAAAACGAGGTCCACCCCTAAGGGTGGATCCTTTTTATTTTACGCTCGTCGGTTTGATATTCCAGACCGCGTTTGCGTATTCCGTGATGGTACGGTCACTCGAGAAGATTCCTGACTTCGCCGTATTGACGATGGAGCTTTCGGCCCAACGCGACTGGTCACTGAACACCTCATCGACTCGTCGCTGTGCCCGCATATACGAGACAAAGTCTTTCAAGACAAGGAAGTCATCGTTATAGACGAGGAGAGAATCGAAGATGGATTGGAATTGATATTCGCCCACTTTATCGAACGTTCCGTTGACAAGACCATCGACCACATCTTTGATTTCCTGATGTGCGTGATACATCTCTGCCGCATGATAGCCTCCGAACTTCTTATAGTTCATGACTTCTTGCGGAGATAATCCAAAGATAAAGATGTGATCATCACCGACGGCGTCACGAATTTCGATATTGGCCCCGTCTAACGTTCCAATCGTCAAGGCTCCGTTCATCATGAATTTCATGTTTCCGGTACCGGATGCTTCATAGCTCGCAGTCGAGATTTGTTCGCTCAAGTCAGACCCTGGGAAAATTCGTTCGGCCATGGAGACGCGGTAATTTTCAAGGAAGATGACTTTAATGAATTGACTCGCCCGCTTGTCCTTATTGATGAGCGTGGCAAGGGCATTGATATAGCGAATGATCTCTTTCGCATAGTAGTATCCCGGTGCCGCCTTGGCGCCAAAGATAAACGTGCGAGGCACCATCGTAAACGTCGGGTCCGCTTGAATCTTCAAGTAAAGCGCATGGATGTGAAGGGCATTCAGCAATTGTCGTTTATAGGCGTGCAAGCGTTTGACTTGTACGTCAAAGATGGAATGAGGGTCCACTGTCTCTCCCGTTTCTTCTTGAATGTATGCCGCTAAGTCCAATTTGTTTTGTTGCTTCACGTCCATGACTTTTTCTTGGAAGCTCCGGTCTTTCGAAACATCCATCAACTTTTCCAAGTCGTTCGGATGTTCGATCCATGACGGGCCGATTGCTTCCGTAATGGCGTCGGATAATCCCGGGTTCGACTTCAAGAGCCAGCGACGGTGTGTGATCCCGTTCGTCTTGTTGTTGAAGCGAAGCGGGAACATCTCATATAAGTAACGCATCTCGCGCTGTTTTAAAATATCCGTATGAATTTGCGCTACGCCGTTCGTTGAATGAGAACCGACGACAGCGAGATTGGCCATATTGATCTGTTCGTTTGACACAATTGCAATCTCTCCCATATGGGATTCGAGATGCGGATAGTTGACGAGTACGTCTCGACAGAAACGTCGATTGATTTCTTCGATGATTTGATACACGCGCGGCAGGAGGCGTTGGTACATCTCGACCGGCCATTTCTCAAGCGCTTCTGCGAGTAGCGTATGGTTCGTGAACGACATGACGCTCTTCGTAATCCGCCACGCCTCGTCCCAACCGTATCCATGCTCATCCATCAAGATGCGCATCAATTCAGGAATTGCGACGACCGGATGCGTATCATTGATATGAATCGCGTAATGGTCGCCTAACTGCTTAAGTGATTTATTTCGCTTCAAATAGGAAGCAAGCATCGATTGAATGCCTGCAGATACAAAAAAGTATTGTTGTTTCAAACGTAATACTTTTCCTTCATACGTCGTATCATCTGGATACAAGAATTCCGAAATGGTAGCAATCGACTGTTTATGTTTCAACAAGTCTTTATACGTCCCTTTCGTCTTCTCTAAATACGCCTCGTCGTCAAGTGGTGATTCGGCGTTCCAAAGACGTAACGTATTCACGACATCATTCTTATAACCGATAATCGGCATATCATACGGAACGGCAAGAACAACCTCGTCTGGATGATGGACGACACGCAATCGATCTCCGATTTGTTTCATCTCAATCCAGCCACCGAAATTAATCTCGACCGCTTTATCCTGACGTCTCGTTTCCCACATGTTCCCGTCACGGAGCCAGTTATCCGGCAGCTCGACTTGATAGCCGTCTACAATTTTCTGTTTGAAGAGTCCATAACGATAGCGAATCCCATTTCCATGCCCAGGTAAACTGAGTGCAGCCAACGAATCGAGGAAGCAGGCGGCCAGGCGACCGAGCCCCCCATTCCCAAGACCCGGCTCTGGTTCCAACTCGGTAATGTCTGTGAAGTCGTATCCGAGATCTTGCAGTCCGTCTCTAACGAGCTCCAATACGTCTAAACTGAGCAAGTTGTTGTATAAGAAGCGACCTAATAAAAATTCTAGCGAGAAATAGATGACTTGCTTACTGTGTTTTTCTTCTTGACGGTCGCGCGTGTGAATCCATTTGGGCATGGCCTGCTCGCGTACCATCGTTGCCAATGTTTGATACACTTCCTGCTCTGTCCCATCCTCGATCGACTTCCCGTTCAATGCAATGAACCGTTCTTTAAATGCGTCGACAAAGCTTTGTTTATCTGTGAACATAAATCAAGTTAGCTCCTTCCACTCATGCGAATAAATGATATAACTCACGATATTGCTTGGCGGATTGTTTCCAGCTATAGTCCGCGGTCATCGCTTGATGGACGAGGGCATGCCAGTTTTCCTTTTCATAGAAGACACGAATCGCTTTTTCAATCGTCGCCAACATCTCATGAGCATTGTAGTTCATGAATCCAAAACCGGTCCCTTCTTGCGTGAACTCGTTGTACGGCTTCACGGTATCCCGGAGTCCACCTGTCTCACGTACGATCGGCAAGGTGCCATATCGCATGGAGATCAATTGACTGAGACCACAAGGCTCAAAACGTGACGGCATTAAAAAGGCATCCGATCCCGCATAAATCAAGTGTGCGAGTTCGATGTCAAAACCGATATATGACCCGACTTTCCCCGGGTGAGCGGCTGTCATCTCGTGAACGATTCCTTCATATTCCGGTTGTCCCGAACCGAGGAACGCGAACTGGCAAGGGAGCTGTCCAAGTTCTTCACGGACACCGTTGATTAAATCGAGCCCCTTTTGGTCAACGAGTCGGCTGACAAAACCGATGAGCATGACATCGTCACGTACTTCAAGCCCAAGTCGCTCTTGTAACGCCCGTTTGTTGACAACTTTTCCTTGTTTATAGGTGTCTAGATTGTACGTCTCTGCGATTCGCTGATCCGTACTCGGATCGTTTGTCGCCAAATCAATCCCGTTTAAAATGCCACGCACGTCGACTGCTCGATGACGCAACGCCCCGTCTAAGCCTTCACCGTAATAGGGTTCCATGATTTCGTCGCGATACGACGGGCTGACGGTCGTGATTTGATCGGAATGGACGATGCCGGCTTTCATGTAATTGACGAGACCGTTATGTTGAATTCCTTCGGCCGTGAAATGTTCAGGACCGAACTGTAGCAATTCTCCAAGAATCTCTTCTGGGAAAATCCCCTGGTATTGTAGGTTATGGATGGTATACACGGTGCGAATGCGTTGATACGCTTCAATATGTTGATAATGGATTCGTAAGAAGGCCGGTAAAATACCTGTCTGCCAGTCATGACAATGCAGGACATCGGGTACGTCTTCCATCTTCCCAATCATTTCGAGTACAGCGCGAGAGAAGAAGGCGAATCGTTCAGCATCATCAAAGTGTCCATATAAGACACCGTCACGTTTAAAGTAATACTCGTTGTCGATGAAGTAATACGTGATGCCGTCCCGCTCTAACTTCAAGACTGCCCCGAACTGTTTGCGCCACCCGACCGGAACAATCAGGTCGAATAAATACTCCATCTCGTCCACATACTCTTCAGCGATCGAGCCATATTTCGGCATGACAACACTGACTTCTTCTCCTAGGCCCGCCACCGCTTGAGGGAGCGAACCGACAACGTCGGCCAGCCCCCCCGTTTTCATGAACGGTGCCGCTTCTGAAGCAACATACCAAATTTTCATAAAATCCTCCTCATACCACTGTTCGTTTCGCGATGACAATCGGTTCGTCGATTGTGCCTCGGATGACCTGTCCTCGTTTTACAACAACTTCTTTATCCAAAATCGCGTTTTCAACGACAGCTCCTTCTTCAATGATCGATTTTGATGAAATGATTGAGTTTTTCACGCGTGCGTGTTTACTGACTTCAACACCACGGAAGAGAATACTATTTTGCACCTCGCCATGAATCTTACATCCATTTGCCACGAGCGCCTCGTTTACCTTTGATCCTTTCAAATAACGAGTCGGTGGCTCATGTTTGATTTTCGTGTAGATATGCGGGAAGTCATAAATGATGCCTTCGCCACGGAGTAATCGCATGCTTTCATTATAGTAAGAAAGCACCGAGTGAATGACCTGCATTTTCCCGACATAATGGTACCCGTGCACGTGTAAACGATGAAGCTGGGGACGAATGACGCCATCCAACAGGTCATATTCGCCTTTAGAGGTCGCTTCATCAACGAGACGCATGAAGAGATTCTTCGACATAATGATCGTTTCTGTGTACGTGTACTCATCATCCGGTGAGAATCCGCGCTCAGAGATGCCGACGACGCGGTCATTCTCCCCAAGGCGTATCGGACGGCAATAGCCACATTTCTGTTCATGGGTCGTATAGGCAAGCGTGATGTCCGCGCCCATCGATTTATGATGTGCGAGCATGTCGGTATAATCGATTGTCGTCAAAACGTTCGAACCTGTGATGACCACATACGGCTGCTTGCTGCGAATGAAGTGTTCACGGTGCATCGAGAAGTTGGCCAAGTCGCCAAGATACGCTTCCCCGTCCGGTTTCAACGCTGGTGGGAAGATGTGGAGACCTCCTTGCGAACGGTCCAAATCCCACTCTTTCCCTGAACCGAGATGATCCATCAATGAGCGATACTTATCTAACGTAAAGATCCCGACTTGATTAATATTTTGTGTGATCATATTTGTCAAGGTGAAGTCTATCAGGCGATAGCGTCCTGAGAATGGGACTGATGCCAGATTACGATGTCCAGTAAATTCCGGAAACAGACCTTGTTCCGTTCCTAAGTTAATGACCCCTAATAAATCGTTCGTCAACAGTAACGCCTCCTTGCGTGTCTCTTTACTCGTATCAAACTCTTTGTTTGAAGACGGTTCCACTTTCAATGTTTTCGTGTGGTTCAATAACAACGATTTCACCACCCGGCTCACCTACTGTCGCGCCGTCTTCAATGACTGCACAGCTAGCGACAATGGCTCTGTGAATTGTTACATCCTTCCCGATTCTAGCTCCTGGCATAATCACCGAGTCTTTAACGAGTGAACCTTCTCCAACACGGACATCGTAAAATAGCACTGAATGTTGGACTTCGCCTTCGATATGACACCCTTCGTTAATCACAGACTGTTCGACACAAGCGTCTTTTCCAATATACTGAGGAGTCTGGTTCGGGTTGACCGAATAGATTTTCCACTCCGGGTCATATAAATCGAATGGAGGCTCTTCTTCCAAGAGGTCCATATTCGCTTCCCAAAGAGACTGGATCGTACCGACGTCTTTCCAATAGCCTTTGAATTTATAAGCGAAGACATCGAGCCCTTGTAAAAGGGTATTCGGAATGATATTTTTTCCGAAGTCAAAGCTAGATGTTTCGTCTTCAGCATCTTTGATCAAGTGTTCGCGCAAGACGCTCCAGTTGAAGATGTAAATCCCCATCGAAGCCAAGTTGCTCTTCGGTTCTTCTGGCTTCTCTTCGAACTCATTGATACGGAGGTCATCCGCTGTGTTCAAAATTCCGAAACGCGGCGCTTCGTCCCACGGCACTTCCATGACAGAGATGGTCACATCGGCTTGTTTTTCTTTATGGGCTTCGAGCATTTTCTCGTAGTCCATTTTATAGATGTGGTCTCCCGAAAGAATCAACACATAATCTGGATCGTAATCATCGATATAGCTCAAGTTACGATAGATTGCATTGGCCGTCCCCTCGTACCAGTTTTTCCCCGACTGTGCTTGGTAAGGTGGGAGAATGGCTAACCCCCCGTTGCGACGATCTAAATCCCATGCCGTCCCGATTCCTAAGTAACGATTCAATTCAAGTGGCTCATATTGCGTTAATACCCCGACTGTTGTAATTCCCGAGTTCGTGCAGTTTGACAATGGGAAATCGATAATGCGGTACTTTCCGCCGAAATTCACGGCCGGTTTCGCCGTTTTTCGCGTGAGAGGCCCCAATCGCTTTCCTTCTCCTCCCGCAAGGAGCATCGCAACCATTTCTTGCTTCATAAATAATAAGCCTCCTCAAAATCGTGATATACAACCTCTTTTACCCTTTTTCGCCCTTTCCTAAAGTATTCCTTCTCGAATTATTATATGATAACGTTTACATTTTTTATTTTTTTGTAAATTGGACGATATAATGTATAGAGAGAGGTGAAATAGATGAGAGCTTGGATTGGAACCTTATTTTTTGCTGGACTTTTGGCTGCTTCCTTGTCACTTGCCACTGCATTGAAAGAAGAGATTGATCAGGCAGATGAAATTCTATCTTGGGGACAAGAGCTGGTATCGACACAACCACTCTCGTCAATGCATGCCGTCACACTCGCATACAACGGGGGAGAACAGCAAATCTACTTGGCGGGCCGCAGAAATGACGTGTCCCCGAAAGCGTTACCCGAACATATCCAAGATGCGATTACAACCATCGAAGACCGTAAGTTCAATGCTCATCCCGGTTATGATTTGAGCGGGATTGCCCGAGCATTTATCAATAACGCGAACGAGACATCTGTCCAAGGTGGGAGTACAATCACGCAACAGTTGGCACGGAACGTGTACCTCACACATGAACGGACATATGAACGAAAAGTGAAAGAGTTATTGCTTGCTCGAGCACTAGAAAAAAATTATAGCAAGAAAGAAATTTTAACAGCTTATAGCAACGTTATTTTTTTTGGACATAATGTATATGGGATTCAATCGGCAGCCGATACATACTTTTCAAGACCGCTCGACGATTTGAATTGGAATCAACTCGCTTACTTGTTGACAGTACCGAATAATCCGTCACTTTATGATCCGCTCAATCCATCTGATGCTTTTTTTGAGCGTAAGGACCGAATCTTGACGCAACTGTTTGAAGCGGGTGTTCTCTCGAAGAGTGCTTACGATCAGTATCATGGCGTCAAGCTCCAAGCATCGTTTCGCAGTCAAACGATTCAATACCCGGACTATATGGATACAGCCGTCCGTGAAGCGATTCAATTGGTACGGACACGTTACGACTTAGATGATGCCGAGGCGAGAGAATATTTGTCCACGCATGAAGCGACGATCGAGACTTACTTATCCACCGGGAAGCAGAAACAAGCAAAACAGGTGATGAGTCAACTCCCTCCCGGTGTGAACGGTGGCTATACGGAACTGACACCTCAAGGGAGAATCGTGGCCATGGTCGACTCTGAGATGACGCAGGTCGGTGAGTTCAACCGAGCGACCCAGGCGTACCGCCAACCAGGTTCCGCAATCAAACCGATCCTCGTTTTCGCCCCATTTATCGAAGAGACAGGAGCGAAACTTGACACGGTACTAGACGGCCGTCCGGCTTGTTACGGTTCTTATTGTCCCGGAAATAGTCACAACCGTGTGTTAGGCGATGTCCTATTGAAAGATGCGGTCGCTTTCTCGTATAACACACCTGCGCTCGCCGCCTTCTCAGCAATCGATCAGGAACGCGCGTATAAGACAGCTGATATGATGTTCAGTCAATGGGATGAACAGGACGAGAACTTAGCGAGTGCCCTTGGCGGTCTCACACAAGGCGTCTCCCCAAAAGAACTCGCCGCCGCCTATACCCCGTTCTTAAATAAAGGCGAGTATACATCCGGACATACAATCAAACAAATCACATTCAAGTCCGGTGAACCAACGTTGACCCCGATCTTAACGGAAGAGACAGTCTGGTCTCCGAAAACGATTAGTGAGATGAAAAAAGCGTTATCGACCGTCACCTCATACGGTACAGGTCGCTATGCGAATCAGCTGAAACGTGAATTTGAGTATCTCGGAGGAAAGACCGGAACAACGAACGACAACAAAGATATGTGGTATGTCGGACTGACCGATCGCACCATCACCGCCATCTGGCTCGGTGCCGATACGCCCCGCCCATTCCCGGAACTCGCCAACCGTGCGTATCCGGCGATTGTCTGGACACAGGCACACCAATAAAAGGAGTCAGCCACTGAAAAGTGGACTGACTCCTTTTGCTTTATAATCGACGTTCGATTTGAAGTCGATATGCTCCCCAATGCTCCATTAACTCGTCGTGATTGATTAGTTTCCATGGATTGAAACGGACTTGACCATGTTTATTGAAATAGAGTCCTTGTCGCACACAGTAACTCGCATGGACCAGTTGCCCTTGGTCGCTCCAAAACGTCAGGACGTCATTCGGCCTTAGTGTATCATCCTTCACAGTTTCGTACCTACTTCGCTTTAATGTCTGAAGGAACGTCTCTGGATGAACCCATTGGTGAACGACCTGTTCGTTTCCCGTGACCGCAAATAACGTCGCCGCGAGACAGTTACTTCCATCCTGGATCGGAAACCGATTTGCATAATCCGCAATATGCGAAGCAATCGAGTCATCACAGGGTTCCCCTTCCCAACGATCCCACTCCTTCGCATAGTCGAGCAGAAGAGAATGACGCATCTCGATGTCGAGCTCATTCCAATTTTGCGGATGCAAAACGATGACACACGCGCCATCCTTCTCTATAATCATCTCATTCGATAGCCGTTTCATCTGCTCGACTGATATCGGCAAAATAAGACCACGATGGGTCGTCACTTGAAATTCCAATAAACGTGTTTTGACGTGTTCCTGTAACTCCTTCAAAAAGCTAGAGAACGCATGGATGACATAAGTCACGTCTTGACCCATCTGCCACGTCACATACGGATTCGTGATGTCGGGTCTGCGGTAAAGCGGATGATTGAAAAACTCCTGCCTCGGAATCACGAGACAGGAACTCGGTATATCCTCAAGAAACGAAGAATCAATCCAATACAAGGTTTCCTCCGGGACAAATGATATACACCACGCTTCGATCACATCAGAGGTTGGTCCAAAAGAATGCTTCATAAGATGATATCTCCGACAGAGTTAAACAAGCGAAGGACCGACCAACCTAAACCACTGACCAACGTCGCCCACATGACGGCCTGCATAAGTAATAAGCCGATAGCACGTGGGACGGACATCGATTGGCTTACTTGCCAGACATAGTAAAAGAGATACATCAAGAGCGTGCCAACGAGCACGGCGATAACGGCGAGCAATGTGTTCAAAAAGAGAAAGCTGATTCCGGACCCGATGAGAAAGATGATGGCCCCAGGTTTGAGCCGATGAAGCGACGTGCCATTTGTCTCTCGCGCAAAAAAAGCGAAACCGAGTTGATTGAACGTATCGGCTACCAATTTGAATGCGCTAAACAACATAAAGAAAATCGTAAAGAATACGACGAGCACGAGCACTTTCGTCTCTTGCACGGATAACAGTTCGATAATTTCACTATATACGCCAATTTGATTCAGCCATTGGATTACGTACTCGGAGGTCGCAATCGCAAGTGACATCGAAAACAAAATAATTCCGATGAGTGGGGCATAGCTCAGTAAGTACACATTCGTTTTCATGTTCCTTCTCCAATTTCACAGTAATTTCTTATATTCAGTGCAATTCACCTACCAAGTATATTATACTATTTATAGTTATGGAGAATAAAAGGGGGATTTTTGGATGGGCCTATTATTGATGGTTGGAATCAGCGTCGTCTTCCTCGCAGCGATTTTGACAGCTGGATATAACCGTAAACCTGAGGGTAACGAATAAGAGCCGGGATTCTTACGAATCCGGCTCTTTTTTATTTCAATCCTGCATATCCCTGTTGGCGAAGCGCCTCATATACGATGATGGCTGCTGTATTCGATACGTTCAATGAACGAACGAGGTTCGATTGTGGTAGGCGGATGCAGCGATCCAAATTGTTCTCGATGACTTCCATCGGCAACCCTTTCGTCTCACGACCAAAGACGAAGAAGTAGTCACCGTCTACATCTGAAACGTCTAAATCACTCGGGTATTGTTCCCCGTACTTCGTAATATAAAAGAACTGACCATCCGGATGCTTCTCCCACAGCTCTTCTAACGAGTCATGATAGCGAACATCGACGAATTGCCAATAGTCGAGACCGGCACGCTTTAACATCTTATCATCCGTCGAGAATCCGAGCGGACGAATCAAATGAAGGACCGAATTCGTCGCCGCACACGTACGTGAGACGTTCCCTGTATTTGCTGGTATTTCTGGTTGAAACATTACGACATGAATCGCCATGGTTGATTTCCCTCACTTTTTCATTTCAAATTCTAGAAGGCGTTGTTTCTCAGCCAATCCTCCCGCAAAACCGATAAGCTTTCCACTACTTCCAATGACACGATGACACGGAAACAGAATCGGCAATGGATTTCGATTGAGCGCCTGTCCGACGGCGCGAACGGCCTTTGGTCGACCGATTTGTTCGGCAATTTGTTTATATGTGCGTGTCTCGCCATATGGAATGGTCAAGAGCGCATCCCAAACCTCCTGTTGAAACGGTGTCCCGTTCATTTCGACATAGGCACGATCTGCTTCTTGAAATCCTGTCTTCTCGACTCGTGTCATGAGATCTCGCAACCACTCAGGTGCTTCCTCTGTCGGTTCATGTGTTGTGAACTCCAATTCGGTCAACTTACCTGATCCATTTATCTCGTACATTAGCGGTCCCCACTTAGACGACACGATCTTCATGTGCCCACTCCTCTCGATATATGCGAATCTCTTCATGAACCATATCGGACGTTTCATTCCGTTCAATCTCTTCAAATATCGAATCGGCATCAGGTCCAAGAATCGCACCGATTGCCCAAACAGCCGTCGCGCGCATATCTTCGCGTTCATCCTGTTTAATAAATTCCCTTAAGATTGGAATCGCTGAAAGTTCACGGTAGTGCGCGAGCGCTAAAATCGCATTTCGTTGAATCGGTTTCTTCCCGCGCCATGCGCCTGATAAATGTCCGAACTTTTGTTTGAACTCCCGGTTGCTCAATGTCAGAAGAGGCTCTAAGAGCGGTTTGACAATCTCAGCTTCCGGTAACAATTCTTCATGGTGGCGCCAGTCCTTTTTGCGATTATATGGACAGACTTGCTGACACGTGTCACATCCATATAATCGACCACCAAGCTTCGACCGAAACTCTCGTGGCATCAACGTCTTCATCTGCGTGAGATAGGCGATACAGCGCTTCGCATCGAGGACACCTGGTTCAACAAGGGCCGTCGTCGGACAAGCTGTCATACATTTATCGCAATCCCCACATCCGTCTTCAATTGCTTCATCCGGTGGTAAGTATACATCTAAAATCATTTCGCCCAAATAAAGATAGGATCCTTTCTCAGGAGAGATGATGGAACAGTTTTTCCCACTAAATCCAATCCCCGCACGTTCTGCGACAGCACGGTCGACGAGCTCACCCGTATCGACCATCGAACGCGTTCGCACGTTTGGAACCAATTCTTCAATGTACGCTTGAAGTTTGGCCAATCTATCGCCGACCGCCCGATGGTAATCGAGTCCCCACGAAGCACGAGCAAACAACCCTCGTCTCTCGCCGGCGACACTACGGGGCGCATCTTTTAATTTACTTGGATAGGCGATGGCAATCGCAATGATTGACTGTGCCTCTTCAAGCAGGAGTTCAGGATTTGTGCGTTTCTCTAAATCCGGTTCTTCGAATCCAGAGGCATATCCTTTCTCCTGTTGTCGAATGAGTCGTTGTTTCATGACGATGAACGGATCAGCTGTCGTCACTTTCAACTCATCAATCCCGATGGTTTCGGCATACGCTAAGATTTGTTGTTTTAATGTGTACGGGTCCATTCCGTTCACCTCCTCTATATATTTTCGCATACAAAAAATCTCTCCGCCACTCGGCAGAGAGATATGAAGCGGGTGAAGAGAATCGAACTCTCGTCATCAGCTTGGAAGGCTGAGGTTTTACCATTAAACTACACCCGCATGAAATATTGTTGTCATTCAAGCGACTATAGTTAATATACACCTATACTATTAATCTGTCAACAAGTATTCGTAAGTTTTTCTAAATTCAATGAAATAAATATGTTAATATATCTTAATCATTCAAAAGATCATGGATGAAACAAAGAATCGAGTGGCGTCAGGATTTGAAATTGACGGTCGTGCCCCTCTGTTTCTGCAAACGTAAACGCTGTAAGTTGACCGTCCTGATACAATTCTACATGAAGGAAACGATCTTGGATATTGTTATAGATATGGAAGACGTCTCGTGTTTGTCCAATTCGCTCGACTTGCTTCAAAAGTTCTTCTTTGACGGGACGTGACATCTGATTTGCAACGTGTGTATGGAAGATACATAACGTCTCTGTCTCCGACACACGCGATACGAGATCTTGTAGCATCGTCACACCATCCCCTTCAATGAGCGTCACCATATTAAAATTGATTTCATTCATGGCAGCCTGAAGCAGTTGCCGTCGTGTCTCATGCTCTGACCAGATTAACGCATTCAACCATGACCGCTCTGCTTGATCTGTCAAGTCCACAATGTTCAAATCGACACCAATACGCGTTCCGATGTCTAATAGCGTCTTAGCCTCGAGATGGAATGATTCGTTCGATTCGACGGTCGCTGAGATGTTTACTGATGAGATGCTTATCGGGTTGATTGGGACGCCATTATACTCATAAGCGTACTGGTCAACAAATAGTTGAAGCCCTGCACTCGTTCCGATTTCGAGCAGTGCGAGTGATTGCTTCGTCTGTTGTTGAATCTTCGAAAATATCGGATACAAGTAGGCGCATCGTTGAACCTCGTTCGTTTGCACACGACGGGTTCTCAATCGATGACGGATCTCACTTTCGTATGTATGGCAAAAAGCTAAAAAGAGGGAAATACATCTTCAGCTTGTTTTGGATATTTTGTCACGCTAGGATAATAGGTGGCCAACTCATCAGCAGAGTGTTGAATTACCAGTTCATGAACAGATGCAAACAATAGATTTGGAGCAGGTTGTCCCTTTGGTATGTCTTCACACAAAGATAAGAGCCATTCATGCTGGGCCACTTCTCGAGCTAGCACTTCGTATAAGCGACTAGAACCCACACATTCGTTGTCAGCAAATCGGATGAACCGATTCGATTGTTCTGTATATTGAATATCATCCACCTCGTTTCTTCTTGTTAAAACATTCGAGCTGAATGAATGTCCTTCCTTCTCAAAAAAGGATAGAGAACAGAAAAAAGACCCTAACCTCAGTTAGAGTCATACGGATACCGGTGGTCGGAGTCGAACCGACACTCCAGAGGAACACGATTTTGAGTCGTGCGCGTCTACCAATTCCGCCACACCGGCATATTATGTTGGAGGCGCCAGTCGGAATCGAACCGACGATAAAGGAGTTGCAGTCCTCTGCCTTACCACTTGGCTATGGCGCCAAAAGTCATTGGAGCGGAAGACGGGATTCGAACCCGCGACCCCGACCTTGGCAAGGTCGTATTCTACCACTGAACTACTTCCGCAAAATGGCTGGGCTGGAAGGGATCGAACCTTCGCATGTCGGAATCAAAATCCGATGCCTTACCACTTGGCTACAGCCCAATAATAATGGGGCGACTGAAGGGAATTGAACCCTCGAATGCCGGAATCACAATCCGGTGCGTTAACCACTTCGCCACAATCGCCATGATGAAATTAAAAACAGGGGCAGCAGGAATCGAACCCGCGCTGACGGTTTTGGAGACCGTAGTTCTACCGCTAAACTATGCCCCTAAGTGGTGGGGGGGGGCGGATTCGAACCGCCGAACCCGAGGGAGCGGATTTACAGTCCGCCGCGTTTAGCCACTTCGCTACCCCCCCACATATGGTGGCTTTGGACGGAATCGAACCGCCGACACAAGGATTTTCAGTCCTTTGCTCTACCAACTGAGCTACAAAGCCATATGTAGTATGATTGATTTTAAAATAAAAATGGCGGTCTCGACGGGATTCGAACCCGCGATCTTCTGCGTGACAGGCAGACATGTTAACCCCTACACCACGAGACCGGACTTAATTGCGGGGGCCGGATTTGAACCGACGACCTTCGGGTTATGAGCCCGACGAGCTACCAGACTGCTCCACCCCGCGACGATATAAAATTAAATGGTGACCCGTACGGGATTCGAACCCGTGTTACCGCCGTGAAAGGGCGGTGTCTTAACCGCTTGACCAACGGGCCATTACATATTTGAAAAACTGGCGGAGAGCAAGGGATTCGAACCCTTGAGACGGTTTTGCCGCCTACACGAATTCCAATCGTGCTCCTTCGGCCACTCGGACAGCTCTCCAAAAGAGAAAG